>CAYPJO010000116.1:0-1634 GCA_964411065.1 uncultured Thermodesulfovibrio sp. | reverse complement strand
GGAAACAATACCTTTTCAGCGAGATTATTTTTGAGGAAAGGTGCCGTTTTTTCAAATTCTTCAATAATGCTATAATTAAACTTACTATTATGATTAAGATTATTTCTCAAAACAAAAAGGCCTATCATGATTACTCTGTTGAAGACTCTCTTGAAGCAGGATTAGTTTTATTAGGCACGGAAGTAAAGTCTCTTAGAGAAGGAAAGGTAAATTTAAAAGATAGTTATGTGATTATCAAAGATAATGAAGCTTTTTTATTGAACTGCCATATTAGCCCTTATAGCCATGGTTATATAACAAATCATGACCCTTTGAGAACTCGGAAACTCCTCTTACATAAAGAAGAGATAAGGAGATTAAAGGGGCTGCTTACTCAAAAAGGTTATTCTTTAATTCCACTAAAAGTATATTTTAAAGATTCTCATGCTAAAATTGAGATAGGGATTGCAAAGGGTAAGAAGCTTTATGAAAAAAGGGAAAAGATAAAAGAAAAGGAAGTTAAGAGGGAAATAGAAAAAGCAGTCAAGAGAGAAAAAACAAGGGATATAAGGAAATAGCCTTTATATCCCTTAAATATTTCGGGGTAATAATTTTATCATTTTCCCCGCATAGCTTTTAATCTTGCAATTCTGCTCTCAATAGGAGGATGGGTACTAAATAGTCTCAGCAAAGAGCCTCCTGATAAAGGATTAACTATAAACATATGAGAAGTAGCTGGATTAGCATTCATAGGGATATTTTGCGAAGCCATATGAAGCTTGTTTAAAGCACTTGCAAGATATAAAGGATTACCAGCTATTTTTGCACCACCCTCATCTGCTCCGTATTCTCTTGCGCGAGAGATTGCCATCTGAACGAGCAAGGCAGCTATAGGTCCAACAATCATCATAACGATTGCAGCAATAGGATTACTGCCTCCTTCTTCATCGTCTCTTCCACCGCCGAATATCATAGCCCATTGTGCCATTTGAGCTAAATAGCTGATAGCTCCAGCTATCGCTGCAGCTATGGTGCTTACAAGAATGTCCCTATTCTTGATATGAGCTAATTCGTGCCCAATTACCCCTTCTAATTCTTCTCTTGAGAGTATCCTCATAATTCCAGTTGTCACTGCTACTGCTCCGTGAGCAGGATTCCTACCAGTGGCAAAAGCGTTTGGCTGATCTTGATCTATAATATACACCCTCGGCATTGGAAGTTGAGCTTTCTGGGCAAGCCTTCTTACCATCTGATAGAGCTCAGGAGCTTCCCTTTCTGTAACTTCTTTAGCACCATACATTTTAAGTACAATCTTATCGCTAAACCAGTAGGTAATAAAATTTATTCCAAAGGCGAAGATGAGCGCGAAGGTCATGCCTGTTTTCCCACCTATTACTGCACCAACAGCCACAAGCATAAGGGTCAAAGTTACCATTAGTAACATCGTTTTAAGTGTATTCATTTACTCCCCTCCTTTTAGTGGTTTATTACGAGCCTTCTTAAGCTTGTATAATGTTATAGGGTTATACCATTAATTTTTAAATTATCTTAAAATAAATGAACTTGTCAAATGCGTAAGCATCTTTTTTTCTTGTGATGGAAATCATGCTGCGAACTGGATAAGCTCTTTTCTCCTTTCCTGCCAGTAGGCATCC
>CAYPJO010000115.1:0-1915 GCA_964411065.1 uncultured Thermodesulfovibrio sp. | reverse complement strand
ATCCAATGTTAAAAATATATTGGGGGACGAATGGAACATTACTATTGTTATGGGAGGGATCTATATTATTCGTTACCTTCGTGCCGATATAAGTATAGTTAGCAAACCAAGTAAGGTTTTTATTCAGAACATGGTTTACTTGAAGCTCAAAACCTCTTGATCTAGCTTTTCCAGCATTTACTGATTGACTCTGTGATGGGTCAAGGCTCACCCTGTTTTCTACAATGGCATCATCAACTTCATTTAAAAAGACTCTAATGCCTAATTCCATATCAGGTGTAATAAAGTATCCCATCCCGATATCATAACCGATACCTTTCTCAGGCTTAAGTCCAGGATTGGGCAGCTGACCATGTTTACCAGGTACCCCTCTATCTTCCATCCGTAGGGTCCCACCAACAGATTTTGCGGAAGGAGCAACAAAGCTTGTTCCAACATTAGAATAGATAGAGATTGCCTCGGTAAAATTATATCTCACTCCCGCTCCCCATAAAAACCTATCCCATGATTTATCAGTTATTTCGGGGCGAATACCGCTTAATAGGTCATATTTATTCTTATTATTGTTATATCTACCCCCAACTCTAAGTACAAAATTATCTAAAACAAGCTTCTCTTGAATAAAGAAGCCGAAATTTCTTGCTGAAGCATCGTTTCCTGTAGTCTTCATGCCTGTAATCGCATCCTCAGAAGTCGTTTTATATGTTGCATATTGATAGTCTACTCCAAAGGTTAAGAGACTCTGTCGTAAATGTCTATAATTAAAGGTTATATCTGCAGGGATAATATGCTGTTTTACTCCATCCTCTGACCTCAAAGCAAGGTTTGGGAAATTATCCTCTTCCCATTTTCTATCGTATTGTCTATAACCAATCTTAAGCTGAGCGTTTAACTGAGGAGTCAACTGATTACTATAAATGAAATTCAAGGTGTCATAGTTGTGCTTATAATCCCTGTTGGGTCTACCAACATCACCAATATGATTTGTATGATGAGCAAATAAAGAAATTTTCTGCTTATCGGGCTCGATGTAATAGGTGGTCTTGAAATAGATTTTTAGCTTTTTATAGTCAGGATCGTCAATCATATTTAACCATGAAGGAGTAGTGCCATAATTTGTATAGTCAGACTGTTCATAACTGGCACAAAGGAAATAATGAAAATTATCTTTGTTCCCCTGATGATAGAGCTTACCCAACAAAGTGTTATATTTACCATATCCGAGCAGGACTCTCGTCAAAGTTACATCCACCCTCTCCTTCAATATAAGGTTAGTAATACCACTTAAGGGTGACTGACTCCCAGCAAAGTCCATACTTAAATAATTAGAATACATAACAGAAGCAGGTCCTCTGTGAACTTCTGCCCTATTAAGTGCAAAAATATCGAGGCTCATTAAATCTACAAAAGAGTCGATAGGTAATCCATCAAGGAGATAAACACTATATTTTGGACCAAGCCCTCCATAGGATCCCCAATTTGCGTCATTACGAGATAGAACATTAATAAAAGTCCCAGGGCTGTATTTGAATATCTCTGCGAGGTTTCTATTTGAGAGAATAATTTTATCCATCTCTTCTTCATTGATGACATCCACTTTCTGGGTAATATTCTCTTCAGACTGAGGGATTTTAGATTCTGTGACAACAAATTCTTCAAATTTATAAGGTTTATCTGCTGGCTGATTGGCAAAAGCTAAAGCAGAAAATGAGAGTGATAATAAGAAAGCAATTACAAAATTAAGCATAGATAACCTCCTCACAAAAATAATCTATAAAATAAAGGATATTTAAATTTAAAAAAATAAAAAGCCACAAAAAACCTCTAAAAAAGAAGCCTTCGTGGCTTTTAAAATTCTTCAGAATATTTTATATTTTGAACTTCTTGTTCAATCTAAATTCGAGGGCAATTTTAA
>CAYPJO010000114.1:207-2407 GCA_964411065.1 uncultured Thermodesulfovibrio sp. | reverse complement strand
CTCGCTGAAAAGGTATTGTTTCCACAAAATTGACAAAAGGGGCAACCATCCATTATCTCCTATTATTTTGTCAATGAATAAAAAAGTAAGAAGAATATATGGATGGTTGCAAGCATACCTAAAGGAGTATACACAATGAAGGACAGATTAGTCATTATCAATCATAATGCAAACTCTTACAGAAGGGCATCAAAGAAAGTTAAAGGAAAGATACTCACAGAGCTTTCTCAGATACTAAACAGAAACAGACAGTATATAGGTTTCCTTTTAAGAAACTCTGCAAAAGTTGTCCTAAGGCAAGGTAATCTTCAGATACTCACAGATGCAACCCTTAATAAAAAATCAAAAAGAGGCAGAAAAAAAGTATATGGCAAAGAAGTAATCAATGCATTAAAAAAGATATGGCCTTTTACAGGATTTGCATCATCAAAATATTCAGTAGCCTTTATAAGGCTTAATCAGGAATTACTCTTTAGTCATCCCCTATTAAAGACCTCATTAGGGAGAAAATAAAAGGGCTACTCTTTAGTATATCCCATTTAACAGTGGACAGAGTCCTTAAACCTTATAGGGATTGCTTAAAGTTAAAGAAAAGATATAGAAGCAATCCTTTCAGTAGTAATCTTAAGAAATCCATAAAAGTAGAGTCTTGGTTTGACAAACCCAGAGAGTCTGGTTACATTGAGATAGATCTTGTGCATCACAGTGGAGCATCAGGCAAGGGAGAGTTTATATATACGCTTACAGCAGTAGATATTTCAACAGGCTGGACACAGCTAAGAGCACTTAGAAACAAGGCTGCTGTTTGGACTAAGGCAACTCTTAAAGATATAGTTGATAAAATGCCGATCCCTGTAAAAAATTCATTCAGACAAGGGCTCAGAGTTTATAAATGCTCATGTTCAGAAGTTCTGTGCTGTAAATGGGATACAATTCAGTAGGTCAAGACCTTAAAGAAAGAACTACTCACCCTATGTAGAAAGCAAAAACTGTTCGATGGTAAAAGTTTATATAGGATGGCGTAGATATGACACAGAGGAGGAGTTAAAAGTGCTTGATAGATTGTTAAAACTTATCAGTGTAAGGCATAATTTTTTCATGCCTCAGATGAAGCTAATTCAGAAAGAAAGACAAAGTGGAAAAGTAAAAAAGAGCTACGAGATGGGTATTCCGATTAATAGAATTTTAATTTTAGATTTGATTAATGAGAGCAAAAAACAAAGATTGATTAAATTAAGAGAATCCATAGATATAGTATGGCTGAGTGAGGAGATAGAAGGATTGACAGAGGCTTTATCTATTGCCTATGAAAAGAAACTAAGGAGGCTAAATCATGAAAAGATTTAGTTATATTTCAAAGAGATTTTATTTTGAGGAAATACGGCTTCCCTGACGGCATATATGGTTTATGATTGAACAAAAGTAATATTTTTTCTCGGACTTCTTCAGGGGAAATTATAGAACCACCTGTCCTACCATAAAAAAATACTTCAGACCTCCCATTGATTGAAAGTTTAACATCCTCAAACATTTGACCAGCGTTCATTTCTACTGTGATAAACCTTCTATTATCTCCTGCCAATTCAAACAGTTCTCCCTCGGGGAAAGGAAAAAGGGTAATAGGTCTGAAAAGTCCTACCCGAAAACCTTCTCTTCTTAATTTTATTATTGAAGAAAGAACAATTCTCGCTACAATTCCAAAAGCAACTACTATTACTTCTGCATCATCAACATAATGACTTTCATATCTTACTTCTTTTCTTTTTAACATCTCATATTTTTTCTGTAATAAATTATTCCTCATTTCAAGCTCACCGTCTCCCATATAAAGTGACTTTATTACTCGTGGTCGCCTGTTTTTACAACCATCAAGTATCCAGTCTTTTTCAGGAAGTTTATGCTTAATATAAGGAGTAGGGATAAATGGTTCCATCATCTGACCAATAATCCCGTCGCCGAGTATCATAACTGGAATTCTATATTCATCTGCTTTGTCAAATGCGAGCATTGTAAGATTCCATAATTCCTGAAGGCTGTATGGAGCTAATACAAACATCCTATAATCACCGTGTCCACCACCCTTTACTGCTTGAAAATAATCAGACTGACTACCTGAAATATTCCCAAGTCCAGGCCCACCTCGCTGCATATTGACTATAACAGCTGGTAATTCTGCTCCTGCAAGATAAGATATTGTCTC
>CAYPJO010000114.1:0-197 GCA_964411065.1 uncultured Thermodesulfovibrio sp. | reverse complement strand
ATTTTGAGGTGTTATTGGATACCCTGCGTAAAATCTACAACCTGCCTGTATTGAAGCTTCTGCAATTACTTCGTTGCCTCTCATTAAAATCTTTTTATTCATGACGAAAATTATAACACACCATTTTATTTTAGTGTTTATTATCACTACTGTCCGCTTAAAATAGAGACTGTTGCAAGTCAGGTTCTCTAACTTTA
>CAYPJO010000113.1:0-2416 GCA_964411065.1 uncultured Thermodesulfovibrio sp. | reverse complement strand
CTTCCCCTTACTAAAATTTCTATTGACTTTTAATTTTATATATATTTAGAATTAGCATTCATAATATAAATTATTGGGTTCAGCAATCTGGTTGCCCGAGAAAAAAGGAGGTTTTTGTTGTATGCCTTTTGAAGGAAGGATCAAATGGTTTAATGAGGCAAAAGGATATGGCTTCATTCAACAGGACAATGGTCCAGATGTATTTGTTCATTACTCTGCCATCAAAGGAGAAGGATTCAAAACTCTCAGCGAGGGACAAAGGGTACAATTTGATATTGAAGAGGGAGAAAGGGGTAAGAAAGCAAAAAACGTAATAAAACTTTAGCAACTACCAGGGCTCTCCGGAGCCCTTTTTATAAGAGATGCCTTATGCTCTGCAATATTTTTCAATAACTCTTGAGCTTTTTCAAGAGCCTCTTTTTTGCTCTTTATGCTACCTTCCAAAAAAAGAAGCTCTATTTCTTTAAGCAAGCATTTAAATAATGGAGATGGAGACAGGTTTAGTTCTCTGATTAAATCGTCTCCTGTTAAGATTGGGGGCTCTTTTTTCTTAGAAACAATCTCATTCCCGTAGATATCAAGCATTTCTTTACAATAGAGTACCAAAGGATTATCTTGAGAACAAAACATGCGTTCTTTAGCTAACGAGTATACAATAACTGCATATAACTCGTTCCCAGCCCTCCTTAGAAAATCGATTTTGTCTCTTTTGCTTGAGCCCCTATGGAAAATAAATTCATCGTAAAGTTCGAAATTTGTAATTAGTAAATTGCCTATTTTTTTAGGAACCTTCATTCGTTCAATTACCGCTTTAGCTATCTGTGCCGTGCAAAAAAGAATTGCCAACTTCAATGTAATTATTCTATAGCTTGCTGTTTTAAAATAATCTTCAATTACTTTATAATCAGAAAAATATGTAGAGAGACTATCAAGAATATGCTCTAAGTTAGTGTAAGAACGAATATTATCTAAAATTCTATGGAAGTCTAAAACTTTAAGCTCGGGAAAGATCTGAATTAGTAACCCCGATTTATGCATTTCTCTTATTGTTTTATATGAAAATTTGGTAAGAAGAATATGTTTCAGTTCCTCTATTACTCTCTCAATAGCAGATTTAGAAATGTGATTTGAGAGCTTGCAGAGAGCTTCCAAAGTAGCTGGTTCTATGGAGAAATCGAGAGTTGCAGAAAAGCGAAAAGCTCTTAAGATCCGCAACGGATCCTGGTACAAATTCTCTTCTGAAACCATTCGGATAATTTTGTGTTGTAAATCTCTTAATCCGTTAAATGGGTCTATGATCAAACTCAAAAAATCTTTTTTATTAATGATTCCCCCTATATCTAAAAAGTCTTTATAATCTGATAGTTTAATGGCCATAGCGTTTATCGTAAAATCTCTTGAGGAAAGGTCTGCCTCAATTGTTTTACCCCTCATTAAACTAAAATCTATAAATTCACCGTCTTTGACGACTCTAACAATGCCATGTTGTTCATCGAGAATAACAAAAGTTGCTGATATTTCGTCAGAGAATTGCTTGGTAATAGGTATGACGTCTTTAGAGATAGTGACGTCATAGTCATGTATCTGTTTTTTACAGATGAGATCTCTCACAGAACCGCCAATAAGGAATGAATGTTTAGTTATGCTTTCCCTTTCTGCAAAGTTAATAAAAAGATTGAAAATTCTATTCATTTCTTAGAATCTATGAGAAACGTCACCGGACCATCGTTAATAAGGCTTACCAACATGTAGGCTGCAAATTTACCTGTTTGTACCGATACCCCTGAATCTCTTAGCTTATTAATAAAGAGTTCGTAAAGTTGATTTGCCCTTTCAGGAGACTCGGCCCTCTCAAAAGAGGGGCGGTTACCTTTACGACAATCAGCAGATAGAGTAAACTGGGAAACAACCAATATTTCTCCATTAATATCCTTTAATGAAAGATTCATTTTGCCTTGATTATCAGGGAATATGCGAAGATTGATAATCTTCTTGACTAAGAAATCGATATCATGAGTTTCATCATTTTTCTCAATAGCTAAAAAGAGTAAAATACCTTTCTCAATGGAACCTATTGTTTCACCATTTACTCGAACAGATGCCTCTTTTACTCTCTGAATAAGAGCTTTCAAAAGAACCTTTTATTAAGACTATTTTTTATTTATTTTTTTGTTATACTTTGGTTTCCTAAGAAGTATCTAAGATTAATCGGACATTTCTGGTTTGGCAATTGAAGTTTGTTTTTTTCAATATATTCTGAATGGCTATAAGCCATCTCTGTAGGATTAACTTTTATAATTTAATCTCTAAAACAATCAAATTACTCTAAAAATAATAAAAATCATGAAAATAAAACTATATATTGTAACTTATTCTTTTCTATTATTGTAAGAGCTGCATAAGGTTAGGAAGAATC
>CAYPJO010000112.1:0-2933 GCA_964411065.1 uncultured Thermodesulfovibrio sp. | reverse complement strand
AAACTCTTAATCATGGGTATAATCCTCCTTTTTTGGTGTTTGTTTAATTCCTTGAAGATTATACCCTATTTTGAATTTACAGATAATATGTTACAACATCTTAAATTGCAGTAAATATTTTATTTTAATTCAAAAAACATATAAAAAGGAGGTTATCGTGAGTACAGAGAAAAAAGTCAAAGATGTTATGGTAGGAGTCTTTGAGTATCCCCACATTCCTTACTGGTTCACAATCAGACAAGCAATCGGAATTATTAGAAAATCATTTATTGAGAATGAAAAATCAGTATTTCCTTATGTTATTTTTATCTTTAATGAAAAATATGATCTTTTGGGTACAGTAACCCCAAATGAAATAATAAAGGGACTGGAACCAAAGATAAAGCCTTTTAGTGTAGGGGATGCAGAGGTGATTTATATTGATGAAGAATCTCTCACTGAGGTTGAAGCAGGACTTTTCACTTCTAAAGCAAAGGAGCTAGCAGAAAAGCCTGTTAGTGAAATCATGGTGTCTGCAAAGATTTTTGTTTCTCCAAATGCTTCTGTTGCTAAGGCAGCTTTTATGATGGTTCATCACAATATGGAAATTCTACCTGTTCTTGAGAATAAAAAATTTGTCGGAGTTGTAAGAATGACAGATGTATTTAATGAAATTTCAAAAATAGTAACTGAGGAGGTATAAGATGGCTGAAAGACAAAATGAAAAAGGGACTGGATTACCAACTCCACCGCCCGAAATTAAAGTAGCTCCTGAGATTGAGGAGCATCCCGAAGCTCCTAAAAAATCTATAAGAAGTATAATTATATCTGTTCTTATTGCTCTTGGAGTTGGAATAATGATAGCAATACTTCCTACACCAGCTGGACTTACACCAGAAGGACACAAATTTTTAGCTCTTCTAATAACTGTAATAATTCTCTGGGTTTCCGAAGCTGTGCCAATTGGTGTTACTGCTTTGATTGCTGCTGGTGGTCTGATTCTCTTTAACATTCAGCCAGCTGATAAGGCTTGGACGCCTTTTGCTAGCCCTGCGGTCATGTTTGTTTTAATGATCATGATGTTTGGAGTGGTTCTCAATGAAGCTGGGGTCGCAAAAAGACTCCTTTATCTCATAATAAAAGCTGCTGGAAGAAATGTGAAAAAATTAAGTCTTTTTATGGCTATATCTGCTACCCTTCTTTCTACTATTTTTCATGATGCTACAATTACAATTATTTTGATATTCTGTATTTTACCGGTTCTTACTGCCTTAGGAATAACGCCTCAGAAAAGTAATAATCTGAGTAAATTTTTTATATTGTTGATACCACTTGCAGCCTCTGCAGGTGGTTTCGGAACAATTCTTGGTGGTGGTAGAAATCCTGTTATGGTTGAAGTTTTGGAGAAAATAACAGGTTATAAAATGGGTTTCATAGAATTCCTTGTATGCAACTTACCTCTCTCTATTCTTACAGCAATCGTAACATGGATAATTGTTTATCTCATTTTTCCTCCAAAAGTTAAAGAAATACCAATGGAAGCCTTTGGAGAGAAACTTCCACCAATGAGTAAGAAAGAAAAAGGAGTAGTATTCTTTTTCGCTCTTGCCTTTATCCTCTGGAGTTTAACAGATATAACAAAAATCCATTACAGTGTAATTTCAGCTTTTGTTCTTGCTTTAATATTTGGATTTCAACTTGTAAGAGCTTCAGAGGTTTTCAAAAAGTTTCCATGGGAATCTTGGATAGTATTTGGTGCTGGTGTATCCCTTGGTACAGCAATGCTTGACACAGGAGCAGGAAAATGGCTTGCAATGCAGTTTCTACCCATGCTTCAAGGACAGCCTTGGACAGTAGTATTTGCCGGCTCAGGTTTGCTTGGTGCTGTTATGTCAAGCTTTATGTCTAACTCTGCTGCTACTGCTTTGATACTTCCCATTACAATTCCTATGGCTACAAGTTTGGGAATTCCAGAGGTTGCAATCGCCCTTTCTGCTCCGATATCCACTTCATTCATAATGCTTGTTATTGGCTGTCCTCCTACAATTATTGCTTATAGCACAGGTTACTTCTCTCAGCTTGAGTTTGTAAAGGTAGCTGTTCCTTGGGCAATTGCATGTCTGCTTGCCGTAACAATAGGTGCTGGAATCTATTGGGCACTGGCAATTTTCCCTGAGTTACCAATTTTAGGCATTAGATAACTTATTTGTGAAGGAGGGTGTTTTCTCCCTCCTTCCTTTTAAAATGAGTTAATTATGAAGAGAGAAATAGTAATTTTTCTAATCCTTTACTTACTCTGGATAGTTTTATCAGGTATGTTTGATGCCTTTCACCTTTCCTTAGGTTTTATATCATGTTTTAATGTAACTTTTATGTCAAGGGATTTAATTTTTAGGTAAGCATCTTTTTTTTCCGTGATGGAAATCATGCTGCGAACTGGATAAGCTCTTTTCTCCTTTCCTGCTAGTAGGCATCCCATTCACCATTGAGTCTCAAAAGCCTGAGTCTTAATAAGGGGTTTGCACCTTTCTTATACCAACTCATCCATCGCTTCTTAAATCTTCTAACAACTGTAATATCCACCCTCTTCTCTACCGGTCCACTACCGTATCCTCCTAAAAGAGGTATGTTCTCTATCCCAGTCATGATTACCCTTTACATACTTTATAAGTTCAACAACTCTTCTTCTTGCCTCACCCCTTAGCCTGAAAGCCTCTGTACTTAGTCTCTCTACAATACTTTTAGCCCTACCATTTAATCTTAAACTCTCTCTCTCAATGCCAGATGTCTAAAACTCTAATAGCATCAGGGAAATAATTGTCCCTAAAGGCTTGAATCCACCTCGCCCCATCCCCTATAAAATACACAGTCTTTCCCTTAAGAGCTCCTTGCTTTATACAATCTAAAAAAAACTTTTCACCAAAGGAGTCCACAGCTTCTACTAAAGCGTAACT
>CAYPJO010000111.1:0-3173 GCA_964411065.1 uncultured Thermodesulfovibrio sp. | reverse complement strand
TCCTTCAAGATTTTACACAGAAGATTTTACGCTACCTGATATTCCACCTACTTGACTTTTAGTCCAAAAAAGGTTACAAATATATTGTCATGTTTGTGATTTTATACTTCATAGTAAATTTTCTGATTGTTTTAGCATTTTCTTCTCCATCTGCTTCTGCTGAGAAATCTTTCGATGAAAAGCTTTTAGACTATCTTGACTCAACAGATTTATTCCAATCAATCACCTACAGTGACCTCTCTAATATTTGTATAACTAATAGAACAAAATTGGCTATGTGTCTCAACTCTGATGAATTTGAAGAACTTGAGTTGAAGGCATCAGAAAAGAATGAAGATACTAATATTAGATCAGAGAAAAGCCTTATTTCTTCTCTATCTTCTCCGTTACAGTTAAATTTCTCACTAATAACAGAAATCAACTCTAACTTGACATTGGGACTTAATTTTAATTTACGTGAATCAGCTTTAAAAGCCATTAATCAAAGTCTTGATCTTTTCAGTAATAGACTTAAAGAAAAATTTTCTCTCTGGCTCGAAAGGTCATCTCAATACATTGATATAATGAAGGACATTCTGAAAGAAAAAAATTTACCTACCGAACTTGTCTTTCTTCCTCTAATCGAGAGCGGGTTTAATCTTCACGCTTATTCAAGAGCTCATGCTGTTGGACCTTGGCAATTCATCGAGTCGACTGCCAGAAGATATGGGTTAATTATTGATTGGTGGAGAGACGAAAGAAAAGACCCTATAAAAGCAACTCAGGCAGCAGCTAACTATTTAAAAGATTTATATCGCATGTTTGGCTCATGGGAGCTCGCTCTCGCTGCTTATAATGCAGGTGAAGGCAAAATATCAAGAGCTCTTAAGCGTACACGTTCAAATAATTACTGGGACCTTTTAAAGACCAATCATATAAAAGATGAGACTAAAAATTATGTCCCTCACTATATTGCAGCAACCCTAATCGCTAAAAACCCTGACGATTATGGTTTTCAACATTTAGAGTATCGAGAGCCCCTTGACTATGATGAAGTTATCCTCGACCATCCTGTTGATATAGAGATATTAGCCCATTGTGCTGGAACAACTGTAAATGAAATTAGAAAGTTAAATGCTGAGTTAAGGCGCTGGAGCACGCCTCCTAATGCGAAAACTTACAAAGTAAGGATTCCTTATGGTACCAAACAGCAGTTCTTATATAATCTTGAGCGAGTCCCTCTTGAAAAACGTTTTAGTTATGATATCTATAAAGTCAAAAAGGGCGAGACTCTTAAAACAATCTCTAAAAAACTGGCTATACCAACAATAGCAATTATCGAACTAAACTCTTTTTCAGGGTTTGAGAGGTTAAAATCAGGTGATACTATTAAAGTTCCACCAAAAGATAAGTTCTTTGTTGATATACAAGATAAAATGTCTTTAAAAAAGTCAATGACTAAAAAATCTTATGCCAAAAATAAAAGATCTGCTAATAAAACTAATAAATCAAAAGGAAAAATTCAAAAAACCTGATTATTTTTCTCCAACTCTTAGTTTGGCTTCGTTAACGAAAACTGATTGTGGGTATTTTTCGATGATCTCTTTATAGGCGTTCTTAGCTTCTTCAGCTTTACCTATACTCTCGAATATTTTTGCCATCTCAATAAGAGCTAAATCTTGTAATACCCCCTCTTGGTATCTTGATAGTGTTTTAAGAGTGTTTAATGAGTTATCTATGTCATTCTTTCTGTTATATACCATAGCAAGTCTATAGTATGAATATGAGACTATCTTCGATTCTTTGAAATTATTAATCAGATCTTGTAATGTCTTTATAGCTTCATCATAATTGCCAATTTCATAATAACAATTTGCAATATAATATAGGACAACAGGATTTTTCTTAATTTTATAAGATTCCTTGAATTTCTCCAAAGCTTTCGAAAATCTATCTTCAGAAAGTTCAGGTTTAGGCTGAAACTGACCATATAAAATCTTGTAACCTTCATATTCGAGCAATAAAGCTTTTTCAGTAATACTTTTATTATATAAAAAATATCCGATAACAGAGGCTAATATAACAAAAGAAATTGCTCCTATTAAAGTAATTAGTCTAAATCTCTGTTGTAATTTCACTTTTATATCTATTAAACTTTCATGCACTTTCTCTTCTGAATAAGACTTTTTCGCTGTCTCCTTCTTTATAACCTTAGGCATTCATAACCCCCTCATAATTTGATAAAGTGCTTTAGTAGACAATTAAATTTCCTACCTCAGTGATTTATCGACTAAATACTTTGAATATTGAAATGATTTTTTTATAGATCCCTCACTAATTCCAGAGGCTTTAAGAACCTTAATTGCCAATTCTTTAGTAATTAAATCAGAAGGTGCATGAGCATCAGTGTTTACCACAATTGGTATTCCAAGTTCTGTAGCCCACTTAGCCACATATCCATTTGTCAGACAATGTCCTTTCCTAACAGTTATCTCGAGAGCAATTGATTTTTCTTTTGCTAACATTAAATCATCATAGGATATTAAACCAGGGTGAGCCAATATATCAGCATCAGCTTCAATAGCTGCACGATTAGTTCCGACCATTACCGGTTCAACAATTGTTTCTCCATGGACAGCCACGATTTTAGCACCCAACCCTCGGGCTTCCTTAACGAGTTCCTTGATTAAAGATGGTGGAACATGCGTTATTTCTGCACCTGGAATAATATGGATCGGAACATAAGGTTGTACAGCCTTTACAAATTTGAGAATCATCGGAATTATCCATTCAATGTTGGAATGGTCCATATGATCAGTGATAGCAATAGCTTCATAGCCTAAGGCAATAGCTCTTCTTATAAGCTCAGCAGGTATAAGCTCGCCATCACTAAATACGCTATGGGTGTGTAAATCGATCATTATATTTTAAATATTTTAACCAATAAGAAGAATAACGCAATAAGATAATAAAAGTAAATATATAAGGCTGAAACTGCAAAATAGACATAGAACCTTTCAAAAAATAGCAATCCCTTAATTGTTAAAAGGTTTTAAGTTATATAAAATATCACCACAATGGTTAAAAAACAAAGAAGGAAGTAAGAGAATGATAAAACTAAAGCCAATAAAATACAACTGGACATATTTTACTTCTGTTATTCCTAAAGTCAAGTCACACTTTATTACTACTTT
>CAYPJO010000110.1:0-3200 GCA_964411065.1 uncultured Thermodesulfovibrio sp. | reverse complement strand
AGGATTTTTTTAGTTAAAATATCTTTTTTGCTATATCTAACTGTAGATAATAAAAGTATATCCTAATAGATTATCATTAGCAACTTTTGTAAAATCGATGGTCGATTTTACACACCCTCATTATTACTAATATTTTAATATTATTACTAAAGAGCCTCAAGGGGCAATAAAATAAGTAAATCTTTAAGTTTTCTAAAAATTATGTTAATATAACCTAAATGGATACTACTAAAGCTATAGAAGAATCACAAAGATATTTAATCAATACTTACAATCGTTTCCCGATTGTTTTAGTAAAAGGGAGGGGCACAAGAGTCTGGGATTCTAATGGAAAGGAATATATAGATTTTTTGAGTGGTGTTGCTGTAAATATTTTAGGCCATTGTCATCCCAGAATAGTCGTTGCACTCCAGAAACAGTCACAAAGACTTATTCATGTATCTAATTTTTATCATATAGAACCCCAAATCAAATTGGCAAAACTCCTCGTTAAAAACTCTTTTGCTGACAAAGTTTTTTTTTGCAATTCTGGTGCAGAAGCTAATGAAGCAGCAATAAAACTTGCTCGTAAATACTCAAAAAAATTCTTTCATGAAGATCGATATGAGATCATCTCTACAATAAATTCTTTTCATGGCAGGACATTAGCAAGTCTAACTGCTACAGGTCAAGAAAAATTCCAAAAAGGCTTTGAGCCGCTTGTACCAGGATTCAAATATGTTCCTTTCAATAACATTGAAGCTCTTAAGAATGCAATTACTGATAAAACCTGTGCTATAATCCTTGAACCTATTCAGGGAGAAGGGGGTGTAAAACTTCCTTCAGATGATTATCTAAAGAAAGTTAGCCAGATATGTAAAGAGAAAAATTTACTCCTTATTCTTGATGAAGTCCAGACAGGGATGGGGAGGACAGGCAAGCTTTTTGCGTATGAACACTATGGCATAAAACCTGACATTATGACTCTTGCCAAAGGCTTGGGTGGCGGTGTACCGATAGGTGCTTTACTAACGACTGATAAGATAGCTTCAGCCTTTGAACCAGGTAATCATGCCTCAACCTTTGGTGGAAACCCCTTAGTTTGTTCTGCTGCTGTGGCAACTTTGGAAACTATTTTAGAAGACGGTTATCTCCTTGACCATTGTAGAAGAATGGGGAAACATTTTATAGAAAAACTTGAAAAGATTAGGGGAAAATACCCTGAGATCGTCTATGAAGTACGTGGCAAGGGTTTGATGATTGGCATGGAACTAACTATTGATGGGGCACCTATTGTTCAATCATGTCTTGAAAGAGGTTTTCTAATCAATTGTACAGCTGGTAATGTTTTGAGATTTACCCCGCCCCTTATAATAAAAGAAGAAGAAATAGATAAACTAATATCAACTTTAAAGGAGATTATTGAGCAATATCGTGAAAAGGGACTTTTTAACACTGTGGGATCTCTCAACAGATGAGATAGAATATCTTATCAAAAGAGCTATTGAACTTAAATCTGGCAAAGATAAAAACAAGTGCCCTTTACTTGGCAAAAGCATCGGTATGCTATTTGAGAAGCCATCTACGCGGACAAGGATTTCTTTTGAGGTGGGTATCTATCAGTTGGGTGGTCAGGCTATCTACCTAAATGCCAAAGACCTCCAGATAGGAAGAGGGGAAACAATAGCTGATACTGCAAGGGTGCTCTCAAGATATCTATCTGCGATGATTATAAGAACTCATAAACATTCTACTATAGAAGTGTTTTCCTCACACTTCGCTCATCCCGTAATAAATGGGTTGTCAGATTCTCATCATCCATGCCAAGCTCTTGCTGACTTGATGACTATATATGAAGCAAAAGGTAAATTTCAAGGTATTAAACTTACATATTTGGGTGATGGTAATAATGTCGCAAATTCGTTAGTTGAGGCATCAGCAAAAACTGGAATCAACTTGACGCTTGCCTGTCCAGAAGGTTTTGAGCCTTTTCAGGAAGTCTTGAATAGAGCTAATGATTTCATCTCAGAAAAAAGAGATGGGGAAATAAAAATTTTAAGAGACCCTTACGAAGCAGCATATATGGCTGATGTCCTTTATACTGACGTATGGATAAGTATGGGACAGGAAGAAAAAGCAGCAGAAAAAAAATCAAAGTTAAAGGACTATCAACTGAACAGCCATATTCTGAAACATGCCAAAAAAGATGTTATAGTATTGCATTGCTTGCCTGCCCATCGAGGCGAAGAGATCACAGATGACGTCATAGATGGAGTAAACTCTTTCGTCTTCGAGCAAGCCGAAAATAGATTACATACAGGAAAAGCTTTGCTTGAATTTTTACTTCAATAACCTCAGTTTTTAATAACTCTATCATCAGCACTTTTCTTAATCCAATAACTTTATCTTGCTTTGTATATTTGTTTTGTATGTTCTGGATTCTTAAATTTTCAATATATCTAACTTTTTGCCTTCTAAATAAAACCTGCTACCCCACGGATTACTGTCATTATTAAAGAAGTCTAAGAGAGCTTGAAATTTTTAGTTAAGAATGAAGTTGCACCATTTTAAATATAGTGACCACTGAGAAAACTTAAATGATTTTAAAAAAAATATTTTATAATAATTTGATATTTTAAATTTATAATAAAGGAGTTCCGATGATTATCGGTATAATTTCAGATACCCATGACCACTTAGATAATCTTCAAAAGGCTCTAAATATTTTTGAAGAAAGAAATATAGCCCATATTATCCATGCAGGTGATTTTACTTCACCCTTTACAGCAAGAGTTTTAACTAAATTCAAAGGCGCTTTTACTGGTATTTTTGGCAATAATGACGGTGACAAGCTCCTTTTATCTAAGGTCTATGAAGGCAAAATCTACAACCAACCCCATATTTTAAGTTTATCCAATAGGAAAATAGTAGTAATGCATGAACCGAGTATAATTGAAGCTGTTGCAGACAGTAATCATTATGATTTGCTGATTTACGGGCATACTCATAAAGCAGAAATTAGAAAGAAAAATAACACTCTAATAGTTAATCCTGGAGAAGCTGGCAGTTGGCTTTATGGTAAGGCAAGCGTTGCTATAGTGAATTTAGAGGATATGATAGCTGAAATAATCGAGATAAAGTAGTCTAAAGGCGGCGAGCGGATTCGAACCGCTGAATCGAGGTTTTGCAGACCTCTCCCTTAGCCACTTGGGTACGCCGCC
>CAYPJO010000109.1:0-3247 GCA_964411065.1 uncultured Thermodesulfovibrio sp. | reverse complement strand
GGAAAGGCGGGTGCTTGACAAGGAAATATATCTCTGGTAAAATAGTCAGGTTTAACCCTGATATCAATCAGGTTTTAATAAATAGTATTAAAGTTTTTTAAAAGAGTTAGAATTATCTTTAAAGTAAGAAAAACTTTTTTTGGAGGAAAGGTGCCTACTGTCTCGCAGTTAGTTAAAAAAGGTCGTACAAAGGTTGTGAGGAGGACTAAAAGTCCTGCTTTAAGAGGATGTGCTCAAAAAAGGGGTGTTTGCGTTAGGGTGTATACAACAACACCGAAAAAACCTAATTCTGCGTTAAGAAAGGTTGCAAGGGTTAGATTGACTAATGGGATGGAAGTAACTGCGTATATTCCTGGTGTAGGACATAACCTCCAGGAGCACTCTATTGTATTAATTAGAGGTGGTAGGGTAAAGGATTTGCCTGGTGTTAGATATCATATCATTAGGGGTTCTTTAGATTGTGCTGGTGTT
Source organism: uncultured Thermodesulfovibrio sp. (assembly GCA_964411065.1). Classification (GTDB taxonomy): domain Bacteria; phylum Nitrospirota; class Thermodesulfovibrionia; order Thermodesulfovibrionales; family Dissulfurispiraceae; genus DYHD01. Next base: position 2,776 of record CAYPJO010000109.1, on the reverse strand, counting down.
GCAAACAGAAGGCAGGGACGCTCAAAATACGGCGCTAAAAGGCCAAAATAATTTTATTTTCAAAATGGCCCAATAATTTTTGGGCTCTTTTATTTTGAAGGAGTAAGATGGCAAGAAGAAGAGCAGCTAAAAAAAGGGATGTAATGCCCGATCCTAAATATAATAGTAAATTGGTAAGTAGGTTTATAAATGTCATAATGAAGAGTGGTAAAAGGTCTATTGCTGAGAAGATTTGTTATGGTGCTTTTGATATACTAAAGGAAAAAACAGGCCAGGATCCTTTGAAAGTCTTTAAAACTGCGGTAGAAAATTCTAAACCTTTGCTGGAAGTTAGACCAAGAAGAGTTGGCGGTGCTACTTATCAAGTGCCTGTGGAGGTTAGACCTAATAGAAGAATAGCCTTAGCTTTCAGATGGCTTATTGATTTTGCTCGAAAAAGGAAAGAGAAGACGATGGCTGAAAGACTGGCTGCAGAACTTTTAGATGCTTACAATAATGTAGGTTCTACTATAAAGAAGAGAGAGGATACCCATAAGATGGCAGAAGCTAACAGAGCTTTTGCTCATTATAGATGGTAATAGGAAAATCCCATGTCAAGATTTCCTTTAAATAAAATTAGAAACATAGGGATAATGGCTCACATAGATGCAGGGAAGACTACTACTACAGAGCGGATATTGTATTATACAGGTGTGACCTATAAGATGGGTGAAGTGCATGATGGTACCGCTGTTATGGATTGGATGCCACAAGAACAAGAGAGAGGTATAACAATAACCTCTGCAGCCACGACTTGTATGTGGGTTAACCACCAAATCAATATTATAGACACACCTGGGCATGTAGACTTTACTATCGAAGTCGAGCGGTCTTTAAGAGTTCTTGACGGGGCTATAGCCATTTTTGATGCGGTAGCAGGTGTCGAACCTCAATCTGAGACAGTCTGGAGACAGGCTATGAGATATAGAGTTCCAACTATTGCTTTCATAAATAAGATGGACAGAGTAGGGGCTGACTTTTTTATGTCTGTAAATAGTATGATTGACAGATTGGGAGCTCGACCTGTGGTTATTCAGATCCCCCTAGGTAGTGAAGAAAGTTATAAAGGTTGTATAGACATTTTGAAGATGAAGGCTTATATATATGATGATGAGACATTGGGAGCTAAATTCATTGAGGAAGAGATACCTGAAGAATATCTGGAAACAGCAAAACATTATAGGGAAAAGCTGATTATAGAATTGGCGGAGACAGATGATTTAATACTGGAGAAATATCTCTCGGGAGAGGAAATAGCTATAGCGGAGATGAAGCAGGTTTTAAGGAAAGGGACGATAAATATGCTATTTACCCCTGTTCTTTGTGGATCAGCCTTTAGAAATAAAGGGATACAACTCCTTCTTGATGCGATTGTTGATTATCTTCCCTCTCCAATAGAGAGGCCTCCTGTGAAAGCTAAAAGTATAAGAGACGGATCAGAGGTAGGAATTATAGCAGACGATAAGAGTCCTTTTTCTGCACTCGCTTTTAAGATAATGTCCGATCCTTATGTAGGGCAATTAACTTTTATTAGGGTCTATTCTGGTATTTTATCAACAGGTTCATATATTTATAATTCCACTAAGGGCAATAAAGAGAGAGTTAGCAGGTTACTAAGAATGCATGCCAATAAGAGGGAGGATATAAAAGAAGTTCGGGCAGGAGATATAGCGGCTGTTGTAGGCTTAAAGTATACTTTGACAGGAGATACTTTATGTTCTGAAACGGATCCAATACTGCTTGAGTCTATGGAATTTCCCGAACCTGTAATATCTGTGGCAATCGAGCCTAAAACAAAAGCAGATCAGGAAAAATTGTCTACTTCTCTCTCGAAGCTAGCTATGGAAGACCCGTCCCTTAGGATTTCTTTTAATGAGGAGACCGGTCAAACTATTGTCTCTGGCATGGGCGAGCTTCATTTGGAGATAATTACAGATAGACTAAAAAGAGAGTTCAAGGTTGGTGTGAATGTGGGTAAGCCTCAAGTGGCTTATAAGGAAACAATAAAAGGTTTTGCTAAGGTTGAGGGTAAATATGTACGCCAGTCTGGAGGTAGGGGCCAATATGGTCATGTATGGCTCGAGATAACTCCATTGCCACGAGGTAAAGGTTTCGAATTTGTCAATAAGATCGTTGGAGGAGCCATACCTAAGGAATACATTCCTGCAATAGAGAAGGGAATTCGAGAGGCTATGGATGGAGGGGTGCTGATGGGCTATCCTGTTGTAGATGTAAAGGTTACTCTAGTAGACGGCTCTTATCACGAGGTTGATTCTTCGGAGTTGGCATTTAAAGTAGCTGCATCAATGGCTTTTAAAGATGGAGCAAAAAAGGCTCAATTGGTTCTTCTTGAACCTATAATGGATGTAGAGGTCGTTACTCCTGAGGAATATATGGGTGATGTTATTGGGGATTTGAGCTCAAGGCGCGGTAAGATTTTATCTGTAACTAAAAGAGGTAACACTCAAATAATAAAGTCAAAGGTACCTTTATCTGAGATGTTTGGTTACTCTACTGATTTAAGATCTCAATCTCAAGGTAGGGCTACCTTTACAATGCAATTTTCTAATTATGATGAGGTGCCTAAGAATATAATCGAAGAACTAAAGAAAAAATTTTTGGTCTTTAGCTAATTTTTGACTTAAGGAGAAATGAAAAAGATAAAAGATAATGAGTTTTTCATAAGGAGGGCATATGGCGAAGGCCAAATTTGAGAGGGTGAAGCCGCATGTAAATG
>CAYPJO010000108.1:0-3408 GCA_964411065.1 uncultured Thermodesulfovibrio sp. | reverse complement strand
CAATGGGGAAGAAAACCATTAAAGGAATTTACACAGAAGTATTGACATTACCTTATTTTATCAAATTTTGGTTGCAGAAATATTTTATAGTTTAAATGATCTTCTTGAATAAGGAGGCCATATTTTTTTACCATAATATTATGTTTAACATTCTAAGCAAGATATTTGGTACAAAAAATGAGAGAGAGTTAAAACGACTTTATTCTTATGTGGAAGAAATTAATAAATTAGAAGCTCCTTACTCTTCCCTTACCGATGGTCAACTAAAAGCTAAAACAGAAGAATTTAAGCAGAGACTGCAAAGAGGTGAGAAACTCGACGATTTACTAAAGGATGCTTTTGCTACTGTACGAGAGGTCTCAAAAAGAGTTCTTAACATGAGGCATTTTGATGTTCAACTGATCGGTGGAATAGTGCTTCATGAGGGCAAAATTGCAGAGATGCGTACAGGAGAAGGTAAAACCCTCGTTGCCACTCTATCTGCGTATCTTAATGCTCTTGAAGGTAAGGGTGTGCACATTGTTACAGTTAATGATTACTTAGCAAAAAGAGACACCCAATGGATGGGTCCGATTTATCACTTTCTCGGTTTAAGTGTGGGCGTCATTCAACATGATAATTCCTTTTTGTATGATCCTCAATATAAATCCCCAGAAAGAAGGTATAATCACTTAAGACCATGCACAAGGCAGGAGGCTTATAGAGCAGATATTACTTATGGTACTAACAATGAATTTGGTTTTGACTATCTAAGGGATAATATGAAATATGATCTCTCAGAATTTTCTCAAAGAGATCTGCATTACGCCATAATTGATGAAGTCGATAGTATTTTAATCGATGAGGCAAGAACACCTTTAATTATCTCAGGACCATCTGAAGAATCTACAGGCAAGTATTACACTATAAATAAAATAATCCCTAACTTGAAAAAAGACATTGATTTCAAAATAGAAGAGAAGCTAAAAAGTATTATTTTGACTGAAGCAGGTAATGAAAAAATAGAAAAGCTCCTTAATGTTAAAAATTTATATGATCCTTCTAATGTAGTCCTAATTCATCATGTTATACAAGCTTTAAGAGCTCATTATTTATTCAAAAAAGATGTTGATTATGTTATTAAAGATGGTGAAGTAATCATTGTTGATGAATTTACTGGACGCTTGATGCCTGGTAGAAGATGGTCTGATGGACTTCACCAAGCCATTGAAGCAAAAGAAGGTGTCAAAATTGAGACCGAAAATCAGACCCTTGCAACTATCACTTTTCAGAATTATTTCAGAATGTACAAGAAGTTGGCAGGAATGACAGGTACTGCTGATACAGAGGCTGCCGAATTTTCTCAAATATATAACCTTGATGTTGTAGTGATTCCAACTAATAAACCGATGATTAGAATTGATTATCCAGACGTAATCTATAAGAGCGAAAGAGCTAAGTTTAATGCAGTTATAAATGAGATAGAGAATTGTCACAAAAGAGGGCAACCTGTGTTGGTGGGGACAATATCGATAGAGACATCCGAACATTTAAGCAAGCTTCTATCTAAAAAGGGAATTAAACACACCGTCTTGAATGCAAAATATCATGAGAAGGAGGCTGAAATAATCGCACAAGCAGGTAGGCTTGGAGCAGTCACCATCGCAACGAACATGGCCGGTAGAGGGACTGATATTATTCTTGGTGGTAACTATGAAATGCTGGCTAAAGATCTATTGAAGGATAAAGACAATTACACTGAAGAAGAATTAAAGATAGCCCAGGAAAAAGCAAAAGAGATCTGTCAAAAAGAAAAAGAACAGGTCATAGGCCTTGGCGGCTTACACATCATAGGAACAGAAAGACATGAGGCAAGAAGGATTGACAATCAGTTACGTGGTAGAGCAGGTAGGCAAGGAGATCCTGGTTCTTCAAGATTTTATCTTTCCCTTGAAGATAATCTTTTAAGAATCTTTGGTTCCGATAAGATTAACGGCTTAATGGATATGTTAAAGATAGATGAAGAGATGCCCATAGAAAATAAGATGGTGACTAAGGCTATCGAGAATGCTCAAAAAAGGGTGGAGGCTCATAATTTTGAAATTAGAAAACATTTGCTTGAATATGATGATGTGATGAATAAGCAGCGTCAGGAGATCTATTCCTTCCGTAAAGAGGCCTTCCTGAGTGATTCTTTAAAAGATAGGATTTTGGAATTTGCAGAAACCGAGATAGAAGAACTTCTATCTTTTTACTGCCCACAAGACGCTGGCTACAGTGAATGGAATTTAACAGGGTTAGAAGATGCTATTTACGGTCTTTTCGCCTTAAAAATAAATCTAACAGACTTAAAAGACTCATCTGAGATTCAAAAATTTTTGTTGTCAACTATAAAAGAGGAATATGAAAAAAAAGAAAAGGAGATAGGAGCAGAGACTTTACGTTATCTTGAAAAGATAATGTTCCTTCAGACAATTGATAATCAATGGAAAGACCATTTGTTAAGTATTGATCGCCTTAAAGAAGGAATAGGCCTTAGAGGCTATGCTCAAAGAGACCCATTAGTAGAATACAAAAAGGAGGCTTTTGAGCTTTTTGGAGAAATGTCTCAAAGGATCAGAGCGGAGATAATTCAGCGTCTCTTTAAGATACAGATCAAAAAAGAAGAAGCTGATCTAACAGTTAAAAGGGATCAAAGGCTTATCTATAATAAAAGTGATGGAGACGGCGTTAGAGAGCCTGTAAAAAAGACCAAAAAACCTGGCAGAAATGAACCTTGTCTCTGTGGGAGTGGGAAAAAATATAAAAAGTGTTGTGGCGCTACATAATAACAAGACGATTGTCAAGCCAAAAAAGCCAAAAGGAAAATGCCCTGTTTCTAATTTGATACTTTAATCTGCTTTCTTGAGACACGCCCTACTATTTTAAATTCCCCTACACGGGAGATCTCATGTTATCCAATAAACTTATTTTGTTGTCATGCCTGACTGTCCTTACCATCTTTGGAGGTTGATATTACCAAAGTGGTTTTGCTCTTTTTATAGTTGCCTATCACAGGAAAGTTAAAGTCGAAAAACATAAAGAGTAAATATTAAAGAGACATATATATTTGCCTATAAAGTGAATATAGCAGAGCATTTAAACAGCAGGTTAAAGTATTAAGAGTGTATTAAGAGTAAATAATAGTGGTATTTTTAGATTGTAAAGACAGCCAGATATCAATATATAAAAATCAATAGATAAAACAGGTTGAGCGGGGAAAATAAAAAACTCTAATTTTATCAATGCAGATTGTGTAACGAGCTTAAATGGAGTTTTAATAGTAGATTTGCACAGCAGAAAGTATTTTCTTGACAAAAGCTACTTTGATATTCCGGTAATGTCAATACTTCTGTGTAAATTCCTTTAATGGTTTTCTTCCCCATTGCT
>CAYPJO010000107.1:0-3484 GCA_964411065.1 uncultured Thermodesulfovibrio sp. | reverse complement strand
CCCTGACCTTACAGTATTAGATACGGACGATGGAAAATATAATGAAATTACCGATCTTGTAATATCATTTTTTTTTTATTCCTCTACTTGCTTGATAGTCTATGAAAGTGAGCACTGTAACATCTCTTGATAACTGAACAAATAAGCATAAACAGTCAAGAAATAGTGAATAATCTTATTCATCAATATATATCCGCCCTCTTGGATTTCCCCTGGATGTTATATAATAAACTGCTCCAGAATATTCTATTCTCAATGGCCTTGCCATGCCTGAAGATTACATGATCCTATGTTATATTGCAAGACCTGATCCCAGTTTTAATCCGGATTAAAAGGAGGTTCCTCGCTCCATCTTGTTATATAAACATCAGAAGGTTTTCGAGATGCCTCAATATAATCTGGGATTATTATCACATAATCTCTGATTAAAACACTTCCAGACACAATAACCCAATCGCCCTTATTGATCCCTTCTTTTGATTTAATAACAACATCTACCTCCACAGGCGTGGCATCTGCCGCGCAGCAGGTCATAAATATTCTGATTAGTGTAATATATTTTTCAGAGATATCTTTAACTATACCTGTTGTCTTAAATTTGTATCTTTGAGCCAGTTCAGGATAGTTTCTTGCAAGAAGCCATAGCTCAAATAGGTTGAGCCTCACATAGCCATCGCTATCTACAGGCAGGGAAGAAAGCACAGCTTTTTTCGAGGCGCTTTTCTGCGAAGGGATTATTTTAACCGCAGGTGTATTGACTGCGGAGATGTCAGACGGTTTTACACTAAAAAATAGGATTAAGGGGTAGATAAGCAGAATTCCCTTGGCTGTTTCTTTCCACTTGCTTTTAATATCTGATCTATTCTTAATTTCATCCCTCATTGAAAGAACAAATAAAAACAAGCCGAGCGAAAAGCCGCTGAAGTAAGAAAGCCATATAAGCCGAGGCGACAGAAATTTTGTTATCTCACCTGTATATACAAGAAAAAGCGTGAACAATCCATATCCAAAGAAAACAAATATATGCCTGATGAACATTACAGAATACCTCTCAATATTAGACAACTGACAATAACAATGGAAGGAGGAACGATGCATAATATTGAGAATACCCTCTTTGTAAATACAGATTTATATATCATAATCAATTTGATATCGAGTATAGGACCTATTGTAAGAAATGCTAGCTGAGATGATATGTCAAATACACCATTTAATGCAGATGATATGAAGGCATCGGCTTCAGAGCAAAGGGAAAGAATCACTGCCAAACCTGAAAAAAGCAGGACCCCAAGCCAGCCTTTTTCCTTGAAGAATAAAAAGACCTCTGAAGGAGCGAAGGCTTTAAACATGGCAGTTATTGTTGCGCCAATCAGAAGCAGTGAGAATATCATTATAAAATCATCCATTGAATGGCTCATCGCATGTTTGAATCTATCTGAAATAGAGGGTTGGGACTGCTTAACGATTTGCAGTTCAATTCCTTCCTGCTTTTTGATGATGTCATTCTTTGCTGCCCTGTAAATAATCAGTCCTGCAATAACAGCTACAAATATGCCAAGCCCTGCCCTTAATAATGTCATCTCTGGGTACCATGAATATGCAACATATGTTGAAGTCAGTGAAATTGGATTTACAATAGGACCTGAAAGCATATAGGTAATTGCTGAAGCCGATAGCACGCCTTTTTTCAAAAGCCTTCTTACAATAAGCACTGAGCCGCATTCGCACATGGGCAGTGCTGCCCCCATAAGCGACCCCATAGCAACGGATAACAGCAGATTTCTGGGCATATATTTTGTGATTGCTGAAGAAGGAATAAATTCCTCAACAATGCCTGAAATGAGCGCCCCGACTACGATGAAAGGAAATGCCTCAAGCAGTATCGCGAGGAGTATGATTACGAAATTGTCTATCACAGTTTATTATAGCAGGTTAAGGGTGCAGGAGGTTAAAAGGCATCAACCTTTCAACCTCCTGAAATGAACATTTAGCTTTTTGGTTTCGGAACTATCTCAAAGATGTTGTAGTAAGAATTTAAAACCATTCCAGCGCCTGGATTTCCATTGGTCTCGATCTTCTTTACTACCTCAAGCTTTGCCATGTCAATCTCATAAAGCGCGCCATCTTTGTCATTGCTTACAAATGCCTTTTTGCCATCCTTTGTAAATGCTATATGACCCATCCTACCTGTGCCAATGGTGAGATTTTTAATAACAGAGTGGGTTTTTGTGTCAATAATTGAGATTACATTGTTTCCATAATTTGTGACAACTGAAAGTTTACCATCAGGCGTCATATATGTGTGACCTACACCGGTGGAAGCTGTTCTAATGTCTTTTACAAGCTTTTTTGTCTTTGCATCAAATACTGAAACAGCCCTTCCTTTGAAATTTCCTCCGGGTCCGCGATTGGACAGGTAGAAGAATTTTCCATCCACAGTGAAATTGCCGTGGTGTCCTTCAAATGCATCTTCTCCATCAACTGGCATATTTAAGGTTGTGATAACAGGCATATCTTTTTTAGTAAGATCAAAGATTGTTACGCCTGCTGGGGCTTTTCCATCTGGAGTTCCTTCTGTAACTACCCAGAGTTCCTTGCCGTCGTTGCTTGGAACAATGTAATGAGGAGTTGTATCAAGTGTCTTTTCAGACATGCTGAAGTCCTTTGTGTCAATAATCAGCACCTTTTTGTCAGGGCGGGTGATAGTGAAGAAATATCTGCTATCAGCGCTCCAAGCATTATGCATAGAGGTAACACCTTTGAAATCCTTATTTTTTATCTCATAGAAAATTTCTTTTATAATTTTATCTGTTGCAGTATCAATAAATGCAATCTTTTGCATTCCATCAGCCTCAGCGCCTCTCCAGTGGTCAACGCCAACGAGCTTTCCATTAGGGCTTGCAAGTGGATGTTTTGGGCCATTGCCTGTTTCTATATCAGCAATCTTTGTAAGATTCACAACATCAATAACAGAGACTGTCCTTACACCTTCACCACCGTTGCCAATATAAAGCTTTTTGCCATCAGGTGTGATTGCCCCGAGTGTGCCTCCTTTGCCTGTATCAAATGTTGCAAGGATTTCCCCTTTGTCTTCTGATACAGCATAAGCCTTGCCAGCGCCGTGCAAATGAAATATGACACCTGCCCAGCCTCCTGAAGGCTCAATCTTTGCCTTTGCATGAATCGGGATATTATTAAGTATCCCAACAAGCACAAAGGCAGTCATCAGAAAAATACCTGATAGCATAATTAAACCACGCCTCATTCCCATAACTCCCTCCTTAATTTAGATTTGTTTTTTCAGGTGAATCTTGCTAAAAATGCAAAAATCCACCTTTTCTCTATTCTTTTGTTAAATAATATCTAATATAAAGGCTGGTGTCAACTTGAAGTTATAAGTTTAGGTAAAAACAATTAAACTGTAGGCTCGGTGTTTTCATAAGATAATTATATCTTAAATCAGGTGCATAGTTTATAATTA
>CAYPJO010000106.1:1445-3669 GCA_964411065.1 uncultured Thermodesulfovibrio sp. | reverse complement strand
ACGGAAAGAAAGATGCTTACAAAGAGATATTTAGAGTTTTGAAAGTAAAAGAACCAGCCCCACATAACAGACAAGGAAGACTTCAAGATATAAGAGGCACCAGACTGCCAAACAAACAATCAGTTGAATTGTTGTACAAAAAATTGGCTTCTTAAAAAGTAAAACCTAAGATTTTAGAATGAGTTATAAACTTTAATCGATAAACCCGGGATAAAATTTACATAGTTTTTATTCTAAAAATCGGTATAAAGGGCTGATAGATTCATCAGGCATTAATGGTAATCTATAGGCATTAAAAGAGAAAAACTGTTGTTAAATAGCTTAGCTAAGATAGCCTTTTGGAGTAAAAATTTTTGTGAAGAGGTTTTTATTTCTTGAAGAAGTGTTAAAAGATAGGAAAACTTTTAATTATAATAAGAGTCTTTTCCGAATTGCAGTTGGTATAGTTCTCTATAAGTATGGGATTTTTGGTAGATTTCTTCGTGCGTGCCTATCTGCTCAATCATTCCTTTATTTAAAACCATTATTCGGGACGCTTTTTTAATAGTAGAGAGTCTATGAGCGACGATAATAGTTGTCCTTCCAGACATGAGCTTATCTATTGATTCTTGAACCTTGAGTTCATGTTCTGAGTCCAAAGATGAAGTTGCTTCGTCAAATATTAAGATGGCTGGATCTTTTAGTATTGCTCTTGCTATTGTAATTCTTTGTTTTTGTCCCCCTGATAATTTTACTCCCCTTTCTCCAATGATGGTATCATAACCATTGGGCATTTCAACTACAAACTCATGAACGTAAGCCATTCTTGCTGCAGCAATCATTTCTTCTTCGGAGGCATCTGGTTTTCCACATATTATGTTTGCTCTAATTGTATCATTAAAGAGGATTGCATCCTGAGTAACCATCCCTATGCTTGACCTGAGAGATTTTAAGGATAGACTATTAATATCAATACCGTCAATCAACACCCTTCCTCCAGTAGGAGGCCAAAAACCCACTAAGATATCTAAAATGGTGCTTTTGCCGGCTCCACTAAGACCAACAATAGCAAAAATTTCGCCTACCTTTATCTCGAAATTAAGATTTCTCAATGCATAGTCATTAGTTGCAGGATATTTAAAAGAAACATTTTCAAAGATAATATGTCCTTTTAGTTTTTTTTCAATACCATCTGGTCGTTCTGTCTTTTCAAAAATAATGCTCCTTATACGTTCCAGAACTGCTCGACCTTGCTGGAAATTGTTGTAGACTTTGCTCAACCGTCTAATAGGCGTATACATCATTAAAATAGCCGTAATGAAAGAAAAAAATGAACTAGCCGTCATTCTCTCAGAAGTAACCAAGTAACTGCCGTAAAGTAAAATGATAGCAACGCCAACGCCTCCGAGCACTTCTGTCATAAACCTAGAAAACTCATCAATCCTAACCTCTCTCATTGTATTTCTATAATGTTCTGTGAGGGCTTCATCATGCTTCCTTGACATCATCGCTTCCATATTGAAGGCTTTTATTACTTTCATTCCTATGAGACTTTCATTTAAGATATTAGTAACCTTAGAAATCAACTTTCTTGTTTTCAAGCTTGTAGTTTTCATTAGCGCACCAAGCTTACCTATTGCGTAGACCATAAAGGGAATAACTAAAAAAGACAATAATGCGAGATCCCAACATCTCGTTAATGCTACAATTGCCAGAGCAAAAACGGTTGCGCCCTCAACAAAGAAGTCTTTGATAGTATGAGCTACTGTGGAATGCAGGATGCTCAAATCATTAAACACTTTTGACACTATAGAGCCACTCGATGTTCTTGTATAGTAAGACATTGGTAAAAGAATTAACTTTTCGTAAATCACCTTTCTTAAAGTTTTAACAATCTTTGCCCCAACAGAAGCCATGAGATAATTGGTTAGGAAGGTAAAAAAACCCCTTAAAAAGAAAAGGAATATTATTCCTAAAGGTAGAGTTATAAGTAAAACAGTAGTTTTATGTATGAAAAAATAGTCTAAGGCAGGTTTTACAAGCCATGCTATAGAGCCATTAATACCAGCCAGTATAGCACCACAAACTATTGCAAATATGAGTCTATGAAGATGGGGTTTTGAAAATTCAAAGAAGATGAGGAAATCGTATAAACTTTTATTATGGCGGTTTTTTAGAAAGATTTCTTCAACATTCATAGATTAGGTTAATAAATTTATTATAAAATTTCAAAATTTGAGGTGAG
>CAYPJO010000106.1:0-1345 GCA_964411065.1 uncultured Thermodesulfovibrio sp. | reverse complement strand
AGATATTTCTTCACAATAAGTATATAATCAAAGCAGATTGAGATTAACAGTAATGTAAAATTTTCTGTGTAATTTTTGGATTTATAAAAAAAGGTGTTTCATTCATTGATAATTTAGTAGTGGTCCTATAGAGAAGACAGTCGATATTATAGTTGCTAAGAGATTTAAGAAGCAAGACATGAGCTGGTGTAAGAGTGAATAAATCATCTATTAAGACTCGAGCTTTTGAAACTCAATGGCAGGTGGGATGCTGACTTGTAACAGAGGTTAAAGGAATATGTCCAATATAAGGCCTAATTTTCATAACTGCAAAAAAGCATACCCTCAAGGTAGGGACTTGGAAAAATTAAAAGCTATCATAAATTTAATACTATCCCTCTCAGAATTTTTAATTAATTCAAGGTAAGATTAGAACTTTGAGTAAAAAATCAATTATATGTATAGAATTTTATAGAAAAAATCCTGAAATATTTTTTATTGAAGAGTGACATCCATTATACAGCAGGGGGATTCATCAAAAATAGTAGTTTTCATTTCAACTTTAGATCCTATCAGCTCTTTTAAAATGTTTGGACAGATATTGCATACCTCTCTATGTTTGCGAGCTACATTACGATAAATACAGTTGTAATTGTAAATATTATAGCTCCCGTTCTTTTTTTTCAAAATCGATAAATAACCTTCTCCATTCAAATAATCTACATAATGTCTGATCACGTCTTCCTTTGACATCGATGCCAGATTTATCTTCTCCTTAATACTGTCAGACCATTTTTTAGTTAAGGAGGTCAATATTTCAGTAAATTTCTGGGATCCATCTGTTATGATAATCTCATCTATTATCTCATTTAAAAGTTGATCATACTTTTTAGGAAAGTATGCTTCTGCGTTTTCGCTAAGTCTGTAAATTTTAAGCGGTCGTCCCCTTTTTTGTCTGAGCCACTTATAAGTTACAAGTGCTTCTTTTTCTAAAAGCATCATATGCCCTCTAACTGCATTGGTAACAATATTTAGCTTCTTTGTAAGCTCAGGTACAGAAATCTCGCCAGCTTTTTTAATCTCACCTAATATTTCTTTTCTGGTATCAGAAACATTCATTACCATCTCCTCCATTTTACTTTACTTTTTAATTATTAAACTTTTTTTAAATTATATCAAGTTTTAATATAATTAACAAATTTTTGCATGAGTTAAGAACATATGCTACATTTCTCCTTTCTCAATTATAAACTGGATTGGTGTTTTAGGGGGCCTTTAAATGTATCAAATAAAAGAGATGGTTTATGAACTTAAGTGTTATTCCTAAAGTCAAGTCACACTTTATTACTACTTTGAAATGTCACAT
>CAYPJO010000105.1:0-3826 GCA_964411065.1 uncultured Thermodesulfovibrio sp. | reverse complement strand
TTTTATTATCTACAGTTAGATATAGCAAAAAAGATATTTTAACTAAAAAAATCCTTAAGAAATAGTGAATTTAAAAATACGTGGGGTTTCTCATGGAAAGAAATGTCACCTACTTTGATGAGCCTGGTAAGGTTAATACTACAAAATGTTTGGAGATCGTTAAGGAAGCAATAAGAACTAATAAATACAGATATCTTGTAATAGCATCAGTTAGTGGTGAGACAGGTCTACTTTTTGCGGAGGAATTAAAAAATACTGATGTCCAAATTGTTGTGGTGACCCACTCTGCAGGTTATAAATCTCCTAATACTGTTGAGATGAGTGCAGAGATATCTAAAAAGCTCGAAGATTTAGGGGTTAAAATATATAGAGGAACTATGCTTACTCATACCATTGAGACCTCTTTTTCTTCGAAATTTAGTGGGATTTATCCCACTCTTATTATAGCTCACACTTTGAGACGATTTGGCGAAGGCACAAAGGTTTGTTGCGAAATTACCATGATGGCTGCTGATGGGGGGCTAATACCTGAAGGAGAAGAGGTTCTTGCTGTTGCGGGTACTGCTATGGGTGCTGACACTGTTTTATTGATAAAATCAGCTGTCTCAAAAAGATTCCTTGAATTAAAAGTACTTGAGATTCTTGCAAAACCAAGAGATTTTTAACTAAAAATCTAAAATTTTACAAGATAACATTTCATTTATCTTAAAGGGCTCTTTATGAAGCTTTATTACAAGGGGATTTCGATTGAGATCTCACCTCTTTTTTCATCAAAAAAAGCCTCGACATTAAAAACCCTTTGAATATTATCTTTTGTTAATATGCTTTTATCACCAACAGCAACTATCTCACCATCAGAAAGCATTATATAATCAGCATTGAATTTAGCTGCTGTGATGAGATCATGTATAACCATAACAACAGTCAACTTATGAGACAACATTTCTTTCACTAAGGAAAAAAATCTAATTTGATTACATATATCAAGAAAAGTCAAAGGCTCATCGAAGAGTATAATTTTAGGCTCTTGAGCTAAAACCCTTGCTATCATTACAAGCTGTCTTTCACCGCCTGAGAGTTGATTATAGGGTTTATCTTTAAGTTCTAAAACACCTACTCTCTCCATAGCCTCTAAAGCTTTTCGTCTGTCCTCTTGCTTTGGAGAATACAAAATATAAGAAGCTCTACCAGTTATTACAACCTCTTCTGCCTTATAGGGGAAAAAAGTATTATGAGTTTGAGGAAGGAAACCGATTATTTTTGCTCTATGACTATAAGAGAGCCTATTAATGTCTTTTCCATATATCTCTATTTTCCCCTTTTGAGGCTTTAAAATCCCTGCTATTAATTTAAGCAAAGTAGATTTACCACAACCATTTCTACCTAATAACAAAACAAGAGAACCTTCTTTAATCTCAAAACTTATATTTTTAAGAACGTCGCTGCCATTGTAACCAAAAAAGATTTCCTTGACTCTGATCTGAACCATGGAAATCAATCCCCATATCTATATTTTAATTTTTTAAGGAGATAAATAAAAAAGGGACCTCCTATAAGAGTAGTAAAAATTCCAACAGGGATCTCAAAATGAGATACTGTTCTTGAAAAATTATCTATTATCAGCAAGAAACTTCCCCCAAAAGCGAAGGAGCATGGAATTACTTTGCGATTGTCGTAACCTACTATCATCCTTATCATATGAGGTACAACAAGTCCAACCATACCAATTACCCCAGCAACGGCAACAGAGGCAGAAGCTATCAATGTTGAAGGTATTAATATCATTATTTTTAGAACAGTAGGATTATAGCCCACAGTTTTAGTCTCAATATCACCAAGAGAAATGACATTCATACGCCATCTAATAATAAATAGTGATAATGAACCGGCTAAAATAGGTATTATCATAGACTTAACACCACTCCATGAAGCATTATGAAGGTTTCCCATAATCCAATAAATTATACCTTGCAATCTAAAAGGGTCAGTCAAGAATTGAACTATGGTCAGACAGGAAGTAAACAAACCTGATACTATTACACCTGAAAGAATCAATGAGAGTATCGATATCTCTCCCTTCCTTAAAGCAAGAAGATAGGTAAGACTCACTGCCAAAAGCCCAAAGAGGAATGCAGACAGCTGAACTGGTAGACTAAATGCAGTTATAGTCATAGAGAGTGCAGCACCAAAAGCAGCACCAGAAGAAAGTCCTAATAAATAAGGTTCAACAAGTGGATTCCTTATCATTGCCTGAAGGGAAGCCCCTGATGTTGTAAGAGCTGCTCCTACTAAAAAGGCAGTAATAACCCTTGGTAATCTTATTTCCCATAGAATAGTTTCAACCATTATTAGATCGGTAGAAACTGGTGGGGTTGTACCAAATATCTGATAAGTAAACCAATGATATATATCAATTTTCCTTATAACATCAGAGGGACCTATAAAGAGAGACAAAAGAACGAGAGGGAAAGGAAGAATATAAAAGAAAAATTCTCTAATTTGCATTGACTAGCTTATTAAAATAAAGCATTTTGAGCATCTTATTTCTCTCATCCTCCATGTTGAGATCCTTAAAAATCTCAGGATATGCCCATTTGGCAACCATTTTAATAGCATATTGGAATTTCAATGTCCAAAGATCATATAAAAAAACTTCTGGAAGTTCATATACCCTTTTGTATTTTACAGCATCCACATTCCTCCATTTAGGATCATTGATAATATCAACAGGGTCTCTCTTTGGATTAATCCACATGATTATTATATCGGGATTCCATTTTATTATCCTCTCAAGACTAACAACAGCATGTTCATCAGGATAGGGACAGACATTAAGGCAACCAGCCATTATAAGCAGATCATTTACAGAACTATCTCTGCAGGAGGTATGCAGATCACCCTGGGCCCACATAAAATAAGCTTTTTTTCTATCTCCACGTGGTATTTTTTCTATCCTTTTCTGGAAGGTAGAAACTTCTTGTTTTGTATATTTTATTAGATCCTCTGCCCTCTTATCACTCCCTGTGAGCCTACCTAAGAATTTGATCTCTCTATAAATGTCCTCAAAGTTATTTATAAACACACCAAAGACTGGTATCCCCCTCTCTTCGAGGGATTTTATCGTTTCTGTCTGTTTCGTCCAGATAATAACGATATCAGGCTTAAGAGCTACTACACTCTCAATGTTTACAAATTCCCAGTTTCCCGGAGCCGGAAGCTTTTTGTTCTTTATTCTCTCATCTAATTGAGCATAATAAGAGAATACATCACCACTATAAACATTAGTTGGTATTGCTATAATTTTGTCCTTTTGTCCGAGCATGTAAAGTGCTGTAAGAGCACTCTCAATCAAGCATACTATCCTTGAGACAGGTTTCTTAAAATAGAGTTCCTTACCACGAAAATCAGTTACTCTAATCTCAGTAAGAGACGTAGCAGAGATAAATTCAACTGAAGTCATGATTGTTAGAATAGAAATAAGGCAATAGAATATAAATGTTAGAAGTATCTTTTTCTTCATAATTCAATTTGGTTATCTAAAATATTAACTCTATTCCAGCAAAAGCATTAAATCCTGTCTCTTTGAATTGCCAGGGCATCTCATACTTTCTATCAGTTATATTGCTCAGTTCAATATTAAGATTAGCCTTATAGTTTTGAGTTTTATGTAACAGCTTTTGTGCTTTAATATTTACAGTCTCATAGGGACCAAACTTTTTCCTAGCTCCTTTATCTGTAGTATCATAATATTTACCAACAGCGTTTAGATAGGGTGATATAGTTATATCATAGGGCAAGTTTGCAGTCAATCCAATGTTAAAAATAT
>CAYPJO010000104.1:0-3992 GCA_964411065.1 uncultured Thermodesulfovibrio sp. | reverse complement strand
CCTTATCATGTAATACTTTAAAGGCAATTTAAGATTTCAACAATATGGCTACACTTTAACCTTGAGCAACTTTTTAACCCGCTGCTCTGATGTCCTTGAATATATTGCTTTATCTAATTCAAGTTCTTTTGCCAATTGCAAAACAGCATATGATGCACCATATTCATTTGATTCTGTAATCCTTATTCCATCAGATGATCCCTTTTCTACAACAACACCCCTGAAGGCAGCTTGTGATAACTTTAGTTCTTCATAAGTTTTATTTTTGATAGTGCCATGAGTAGTATGTTTAATCTTGCCCTTTTGACGGAAGGTTGTACGGATGAGTCCATAGTAATTCTGACCGCGTTTTTGTATTTCAAGGTGTAGGCGAAGTTGTTTTTTTGCCTTCATGGCTACCATTATAAATCATGATTTTTATATATGTTAAGCATTAAATAGCAATATTATAGCTATATTTGAAATAGAAAATAGCAAAAAAATCGTTGTCTAATAAGCATTCGATGGGATTTTGCCTCTGGAAGATGCGTTATAAAAGAAAATGCGTATAGACTGGATTTAGGGATTGGTTAATTTTTAGAAAATTAAAGATCCTTTATATTATATTCTTTCAGCTTATACTGCAGAGATCTAAGAGATATACCCAATATCTCAGCAGCTCTTTTTCTGTTACCAAAAGTTTTTTTGAGTGCATTCTCTATTGCTCTTTTTTCGATAGCTTTCATGTTACCACTTAATTCAATAGACTCTGATAGATGGGGCTCAGCAATCTTGTCCCCAAAAATATAGTCTGGTATATCGATCTCAGAAGTTTTGCTTGTGATAATAGTTCTTTCAAGAATATTCTCTAATTCTCTTATATTGCCTGGCCATGAATAGTTAATTAATCTTCTCATTGTGTTGTCTGAGATTCCTTCTATTGTTTTACTTAGGCGTGTGGAAATTCTCTTTACAAGATATTTAGCAATTTCAGGGATATAATCCTTTCTCTCTCTTAAAGGTGGGATATATATGGGGAATACATTAAGCCTGTAATATAAATCCTCCCTGAACATTTTCTTAAGGACCAATTCTTTTAGATCTTTGTTTGTGGCTGAGATTATTCTTGCATTTGTTTTGAGAGTATTTAATGCGCCAAGTCTTTCAAATGTTTTCTCTTGAACAACCTTTAAGAGTTTTGCTTGAAGGGATAGGGACATCTCGGAAATCTCATCTAAAAAAATAGTCCCATCATTAGCTATTTCAAATTTCCCCTTCTTCTGAGACAAGGCTCCAGTAAAAGCACCCTTTTCATATCCGAAGAGTTCTGATTCAAGAAGGTTTTCAGGTATGGCAGCACAATTTACCTCTACAAAGAGGCCCTTTCTGCCGCTTAAATGGTGGATTATCTTAGCAATGAGGGTTTTGCCTGTACCAGTCTCTCCGTAAAGGATAACAGTGGTATCGAGATGGGCAACGCTTTTTATATCCTCTAAAATCTTCTCCATGCCTAAGAAGATTAATTCGATAGGGGGGATATCTTTTAGAAGTTCAGATTTTAAAAGGGTATTTTCCTCAATAAGTCTCTGTTTTTCAAAGATTTTTTTTACTAAGAATCTAAGTTGATCGGGATCTTGAAGGGGTTTTGTTATGTAATCGGTGGCACCCATTTTCATCGCCGTTACAGCTGTTTCAATAGTGGCAAAAGCAGTAATCAAAATAAAATCAATATCTTTATTCCTCTTTTTAACATCCGATAGAAGAGCTACACCATCCATTTTAGGCATCTTAAGATCTGATATGATGAGATTAGGCATGAAGGATTCTAAACTCTTTAAAGCTTCTTGAGGGTCTAAAAAACCTTCAACGGTATAACCTTCAGTTTTTAATATCTTAAGTAGAAGGGTTAAAAAGGATTGGTCATCGTCGATGATAATAATTCTAAAGTTCTCTCTGTTCATAAGTTTTTTGGTAACGAGATTATTGCTATTGTTCCATTTTTTAGTTTACTCTTGAGTTCGATAGTTCCGCCTATGGATTTTATAAGATTATCTACAATTGCAAGCCCTAAGCCTGTGCCTTGTGTTTTAGTGGTAAAGAATGGTTTAAAGGCATTTTCGAGAGTCTCTTCATCCATGCCACAACCATTGTCTTTGATAGTTATCTCTACAGTGCGATCTTTAGTAGTAGAGCTTATCTCTATAAAACCTTCTTCTTCAATAGCTTCGATAGAGTTATAGATTATATTAATCAAAATCTGTTTTAGTTTATTATAATCGGTCTTTATAAGAAATGGTTTAACATTAGATAGTCTGAATTGAACTTTTTTTATGTTAGCGTTAGCCTGGATGTTGTTTACACATTCATTAATAAGAGCTTTTAAATCGAAAGTTTCGGGTTTAAGCTCTTTTACTCTTGAATATTGCAGTAAATCATCAGTTAAAGTCTCGAGTCTTTTTGCTTCTCTAATAATTATCTGAATATAATCTTTCAACTCAAAAGTATCAGAATTTGCTCTTTTGCTCTCTTCAAGGATTAATTGTGCAAAGCCTTTTATACTACCGAGTGGATTTCTTATCTCATGGGCAAGTCGGGAAGACATCTCTCCCAAGAGGGCTAATCGTTGTTGCTCTTCGATGGTTTTACTCAGGACTTCTGATTGCTTTAATGCTCTTATAAAGAAAAAGCCTATAATCCACAGGATAATAATTGCTACTATTGAACTTGTAGTTTGAAACCTTGCTTGCCTTATAATATTTTCAAAGGGATATCTATGTAAAGCGATCCTTAAAATAGCCGAGATGGGGCCGACAGAAGTAGGTAGATTTAGAACAAATACACTTTCTCCTGTTCCCAAAGTCATATAGTCACTTATAGGTTCGCCCAAAGAAATAGCCTGTCTAATTAGCTCGTCATCAACCTTTTTGTTAATCAAATTTTCATTTGAATGTTTAAGAGTCAGTCCCGAACTGTCGTATAAAGCAATATAAGCAATACCATGCCATCTGCCCTCTGTTATTATATCTGCCAATATATTTTTCTCTGTAGAGAGTAAATCAGAAAGAGTAGGTTCAAGGGATAGAGCTATCCCTAAGGCATGAAGTTTCATAGAATCCTCATAGGCAATTAGGGCGTTTCTGTAAGTAAAGTAAGTGCTAATGAGAAGAAGTAAAGTGACTATTAAAAGGATAAAGACTAGATAAGTAATATTTTTAGAACTCATTCTATATGATCAAAGATTCTTAGTGATATAATACAAAAAGCACGTAATTTTTGAAAATTTACTATAGAATAAGTATAAAATTTGTGGATAAGCAAGCTGTAAATATAAATGTTCTCTCACTTGTACCACTCTTTAATGGCTTAACTGGGGCTCAATTAATTGAATTGAGCAAAATAATTGTAGATAAAGAGCTTGATAGGGGTCATACAATTTTCCTCGAAGGAGATCGAGCTCTTGGGTTTTATATGATTATAAGTGGGAGAGTTAAGATTTTTAAGGTCTCACCAGAAGGCAGAGAGCAGATAATTCACATCTATGGATCGAATGATATCTTCGGTGAGGTTCCAATGTTTGCAGGCGGGAATTTCCCAGCTAATGCTATTACACTGGAGAAGACCAGGGTATTTTTTTTTCCTC
Organism: uncultured Thermodesulfovibrio sp.; assembly: GCA_964411065.1. GTDB lineage: Bacteria > Nitrospirota > Thermodesulfovibrionia > Thermodesulfovibrionales > Dissulfurispiraceae > DYHD01. Next base: position 373 of record CAYPJO010000104.1, on the reverse strand, counting down.
GAGATGCCTTTATAAATTTAATTAAAAACGACTCATCCTTAGCGATGAATATGCTTGCAGAGTTGTCAAGAAAACTCCGGCAGTTAACCCATCTAATAGAAGGGTTATCTTTAAAAGAAGTTCCAGGGAGATTGGCAACTTATCTGCTTTTACTCAGTAACAATGGTGAGAAGAAAAAGATAACCTTAGAGATTACAAAGACTCAATTATCAAGTCTTTTGGGGACAATACCAGAGACTTTATCTCGCATTTTAACAAAAATGGTCAATCAAAAGATTATAGCATTGGACGGGAAAAGGATAACCATACTTAATCTAAATGAATTAAAAGAACTCTCTGAGGGTATTAAGAGATTTATATGATCATAATAAAA
>CAYPJO010000103.1:0-4023 GCA_964411065.1 uncultured Thermodesulfovibrio sp. | reverse complement strand
TTTTAATATTCGCTTTCACAGAAAGCAGGTAAAGTATGATTAACGATAACATATTCAGAGAATACGACATAAGGGGTGTAGCGGGGAAGGATATAACAGGTGAAACTGCCTTTTTAATCGGGAAGGCATTTGCCTTTTTATTAAAAGAATCAAATCCAAAGGCAAGGCATGTAAGTGTTGGAAGGGATGTCAGGCTTAGCTCAGAGGATTTGGCAAAGGATGTAATTGATGGGATAATTTCTTCGGGCATCGATGTATACGACATCGGTGTCTGCCCTACGCCGCTTCAATACTTTTCGATTTTCCATCTCGATCTGGACGGAGGCATCATGGTTACAGGCAGCCATAACCCTCCTGAATATAACGGCTTTAAAATAAGCATCGGCAGGGAGACCATCTACGGTAAAGCCATACAAACCCTTAAAGAGATAATACTTAAACATGAATTAATAAATTCAGATAAAAAAGGACGTGTTGATAAATATAATATAGTAGATGCTTATAAAAATTACATGCTGAATGAATTTTCATATCTTAACGACTCCGGCTTTAAAAGGCTAAAGGTAGTAGTTGACGCAGGCAATGGCACGGCAGGATTTCTTGTGCCTGATATTCTTGCAGGCGCAGGGTGTGATACAATACCCCTTTATTGTGAGCCTGACGGTAATTTCCCCAATCACCATCCCGACCCGACAGTGGTAGATAATTTACAGGATCTAATTGCAGAGACAAAAAAGGCTGAGGCGGATATGGGGGTTGGCTATGATGGCGATGCTGACAGGATCGGAGTTGTCAATAAGAATGGCAATATCATTTGGGGCGATCAGTTGATGATAGTTTTGAGCAGGCATTTATTAAAGAATAATAAAGGAGCAAAGATAATAGGCGATGTAAAATGTTCGCAAATGATGTTTGATGACATAAGGCTGCACGGAGGCATGCCTATAATGTGGAAGACAGGGCATTCTCTGGTAAAGCAGAAAATGAGAGAGGAAGGCGCGCTCCTCGCAGGCGAGTTCAGCGGACATATATTTATAGCCGATAGATATTTCGGCTATGACGATGCCATTTATACGACCTTAAGGCTTGTGGAGATAATGAAAAATACTGGAAAGGATCTGGAAGAGCTTCTTTCCGATATTCCCATAATGTCGCATACGCCTGAGATAAGGATCAATTGCCCCGATGACAGGAAGGAAAAAGTGGTTGGAAGGGTGATATCGAGATTTATAGAATATAAAGAGAAAGGGAATGGCCATTATAGGATTAAAGATTTAAGTACAATAGATGGAATAAGGGTTGTATTCGAGCATGGATGGGGGCTTATAAGGTCGAGCAACACACAGCCTGTTGTAGTTATGAGGATAGAGGCAGAAACAGAGGAAAGTTTAAAGAAGTATAGAGCATTTCTGGAACATGAACTTAAAAAAGCAATGGAAATGGAGATATCATGAAGGCAATAATCCTTGCAGGGGGAAGCGGTACGAGACTCTGGCCGCTGTCAAGAAAGAATTATCCAAAACAGTTCCTGAGAATAAACGGGAGTGAATCTCTTCTTCAACAGACAGCCCAAAGACTGTTAAAGAAGCTTTCTCCGGAAGATGTTATTGTGATAACAAATAAGGAATATAAGTTCTATGTGGAATCCGAGCTTGAAGGATTAAATAATATAATTTTAGAGCCTGTGGGTAGAAACACTGCACCTGCTATAGCCCTTGGAATAAAATACTGTATGGAAAGGCTAGGATGTCAGGGCAATGAGGTTGTATTTATATCTCCTTCTGACCATGTCATTAAGCCGGCTGAAAGGTTTGTTGAATGTTTTTCCAATGCAGAGAAGATCGCCCATGAAGGCTATATAGTAACCTTTGGTATAAAACCGGAAAAACCCGAAACAGGATACGGTTATATAAAAAGAGGCGATAGGCTCAAAACAACAGGCGTCAACATAGATTGTTATAAAGTAGAAAGGTTTGTTGAAAAGCCTGATGCACAGAGTGCAGAAGAATACATAAAAGAAGGCGGCTATTACTGGAACTCTGGGATCTTTGCCTTTCGGATAGATACAATAATTAGGGAGTTCCAGATTTATGAACCAAAAATAATAGAACTCTTCAATAAACACTTCGACAAAATGTTATTAAACTTCGATCAGATGCCCGATATATCAATAGATTATGCTATTATAGAGAGATCGGATAGGGTTGCTATGCTGCCCCTCGACCTATATTGGAACGATGTAGGTTCATGGGACTCCTTATGCGACATTTTAGATAAAGATGCAGAGGGAAATGTAAAAATAGGAGACATTATTTCGATTGATACAAAGGATACTCTTATTATGGGCAGCAAAAGGTTGATATCAACAATAGGACTGGAAGATTATCTGGTGGTCGAAACTGCTGATGCAATATTAGTAGCAAAGAGAGGGGAGGCTCAAAAAGTAAGAGATATCTTTAAAACATTGAGGGAGCAAGGTAGAAAAGAAGCGGAAGATCATGTCACTGTGTATAGACCATGGGGTTATTACACCGTCCTTGAAAAAGGTGAGCGGTACAAATTAAAACGTGTTGTTGTAAACCCAGGAAAAAAACTGAGCCTTCAGATGCACTACCACAGATCCGAACATTGGATAGTCATAAAGGGTACGGCAAAGGTTACAATAGGTGATAGAGAGATATTTATACATGAAAACGAATCAGCATACGTGCCAAAATCAACGCTACATCGGCTCGAAAACCCTGGTAAAGTGCCCCTTGAGATAATAGAGGTTCAAAATGGCGAATATGTTGAGGAGAATGATATTGTGAGAGTTGATGATATTTATGGAAGAATTTAATAGTTAGATTTTTGGAGCTGAATAACTTTATAGAGATATATTTTTCAAGGGATCGATGCATTTCATCGGACTTAATGCCGGTTAGGTGGCTGTAAAGATTATTCTCTATGATGGAAAAGGGCAATGTTGAAGAAAGATGTTATATAAGACATCACAGTCATCCTATCAGGGTAAAGCTTAAACTTCAATATTGGAATTGAGGGGAGATTTTCTGAAAACTCTCTTTTTGTCGCAGACCCTACAGTAAAAGCAATTGTCTCTGCACTATAAGATGAAGCTCATCAATGAAATGGTACCCAGTTTCCATTAAGAAACTATTCCCCCATATCAATACCGTCATCGAGCTTAGAGGAGAAGATTCAAAGCTTATTATTCTTGAAACTTGAAAACGGAGCGATAAAGGACTTTTCTATCAATTATGTCTGCGCTGCAGGCACAGGCTCTTTCCTTGAGTAGCATGCAGAGAGATTGAGGGTTTAGCATAGAGGAATTTAGCGAAATGCCGCAAGATCAAAGTGTCTTTTCGAGATTGTGGGCAGGTACAGTGCTTATTTTGGCTTTGACAAAGGTTCTATCGGTACCAACCTTGCCGTGATTGATGGAGAAAGCAATCTTTTAGACAAGCGCTATTTAATGACCTTAGTAAAACCTATCGAGGCTGTAAAACAGGGTCTTGAGGAGATTTATATTAAAACTCGGAGAGAGAGTGGAGATTATAGAAATTGGCACCATTGACCCTGAAAGACATGATTGCAGATTATGTTGGTGCTGATATTGTGCAAAAAGAGATTTCTGCACAGGCAACTGATATAATCTTTATCGACCCAAATGTGGATACCATATTTAAAATAGGCTGGCAGGATTCAAAATATATTTTCAATAAGGGACAGTCCTAAAACAGATTTAGAAAAGCAAAAATATAAGAAAACCCTCTTCGTTTAAGGGTTTCAGGTGATATAAAATAACACCAAAAAGGTGAGACAAAAACAGGAGGATAAATAAATGATACAACAACCCTTACTTCCTTTACAGTTAAGTTTAACGGAAGTGTTGTATTGTTATACTTCACTATTATATTATTAAAAAATTAAATAATTTTATGTTTAAAGAAATATCGCAGATAAGAAGAGTTGTTTTTGCTATTTTGGTTAGAGAGCTTAAGACCCGCTTTGGCAAGTATCGGC
>CAYPJO010000102.1:0-4287 GCA_964411065.1 uncultured Thermodesulfovibrio sp. | reverse complement strand
AGCATGATTTCCATCACAAGAAAAAAAGATGCTTACATAACTAAGTATTGAGTTGTAAAGGGTTACCCATTCTGCTAAAATAAAAATAGGAGGTTATAAAATAGCAGTCGTTTACGGAAATACACAAGGTCTTAAAAAGAGTATACTTTCCTATCTTGAAAGGATTTATCGAAAGAGAATCCCACCAAACAAGCTGATTACTCAAGAACTGGCGAAATCATTGACGCAGTTATCTTATCTTATAAACAAACAGATTGGTATTTTAATCACTCGTGATGGTTTTATTACACACGTCATAATTGGCGATGCAAAGGGTATCCTAATACCACCTCTTGATAATTTTCCCATAGGTAGAAAAGCACTAAGAGGTCTCAGATATGTTCATACCCATTTAGATGATTCAGCCTTAAATAGTGAGGACCTTTCAGACCTCGAGATGCTAAGATTTGATATGATTGTAGCTATCACTATCAAAGATGGCTTACCTCACAATATCTATGCTGCTCATCTAATGCCTTTAAACTCTCATAAAAAGTTTGAACTTCTTACATCCAATTTTTACAAGTTTGACCTTGATTTTGCTACCTTCATAGATCCTTTGGAGAGAGAATTAGAACGAGCAAGAACCTTTGATCAAAAAGATAAAAGAGAAAGGGCAATAACCATCAGTGCAGACAAAAGACCCTATTTTGAATTGGAAGAATTGGTCGAAGAGTTACAAGAACTTGCAGAATCTAATGACATAATTGTACTCGATACAGTAGTCCAGAGACTCAAAACTATTAATCCGAAATATCTCGTTGGTGAGGGCAAATTAAAGGAAATAATAATTAATGCCATGGGCAAAGGAGCAACCCTCTTAATTTTTGCTCAGAATCTTACCCCTTCTCAAGCTAATGCTATTGCAGAAGCAACAGAATTGAGGGTTATTGATAGGACTCAGTTAATCTTGGATATTTTCGCAAGGAGAGCTCACAGCAGGGATGGTAAGGTACAGGTAGAGTTAGCACAACTAAAATATGCTTTTTCAAGGCTTGTTGGTAAAGGCGTTGCTATGTCTAAACTCATGGGAGGTATTGGTGGCAGAGGTCCTGGTGAGATGAAGCTCGAGATTGATCGAAGAAGGATAAAAGAGAGAATCTCACACCTTGAAAAAGAATTAGAAGCCTTAGCAGAAGCGAGAAAGCAGCGAAAGAGGAGGCGGGTTGAGAAAGGTCTCCCAATTGTCTCGATTATAGGGTATACCAATGCAGGCAAGTCAACACTTCTTAATGCTCTCACTCGGAGCAATACCTTTGTTGAGGATAAAATGTTTGCTACCCTTGATACTGCAAGCAGGCGATTAAGATTCCCTCGTGACAGAAATTTAATAATCACAGATACAGTAGGTTTCATCCAGGACTTACCTGAAGATCTTTTGTCTGCTTTTAGAGCCACTCTGGAAGAATTAGAAGACGCAGATTTATTGATACACCTTGTTGATATATCTAATCCAAGGTTTGAACAGCAAATTGTCTCTGTGGAAAAACTCTTAGAAGAGCTTAAACTCATAGATAAACCTCGGCTTATTGTCTTTAATAAAATAGACAAATTGCCCTCTGATGATATAGAGGCTATACTCTCAAGGTATAACGGTATTGCTATATCAGCTCTATATAAAGAGACCTTTTCACCTCTTCTTCAAGCTATTGAATCAATGGTTTGGAGAGAAAGCCCAAACGGTCAGTTAAGCCCCTTAAATCTTACAGGAGTATGAAAGAAACAGTTTTTGAACTAATCTAACCTCTATCTTTATAGTTATAATATAGTTATGGAATTCATACCGAAATGGATAGCCTGGGAAGTAACTCGAAGATGCAATCTTAAGTGTATCCATTGTCGTTCTTCATCAGAATTGAACATAGAGGGCCATCCTGACCTTCCTTTAAAAGAGGCTTTTAGGATCATCGATGACATATCAAGTTATGCTAAGCCCGTAACAGTCATCTCAGGAGGCGAGCCACTTTTACGAGAGGATGTTTTCGATATTGCATCTTATGGTACCCAGAAAGGCTTAAGAATGTGCCTTGCTACAAACGGTTCTCTTGTAGACAACTATGTCTGCAAAATGATAAAGAAGTCAGAAATAAGAATAGTTTCTCTCAGCCTTGATGGCTCAACTGAAAGGATACATGATGATTTTAGAAATCAAAAGGGTGCTTTCAAGGGGACTATGAATGCCATAGAAATGTTTAAGCGTCACGGAATAGAGTTTTTGATAAATTCTTCTTTCACAAAGAGAAATCAAGAAGAAATACCAAAGGTCTATCGCCTTGTTAAGGAATTGGGAGCTACTGCATGGTACATGTTCATGATAGTTCCCACAGGAAGGGCTGGAGAGATAATGGACGAATTAATATCTCGAGATGATTACGAAGAAATACTCGATTGGCATTATCATATGGAAAAGGAGGAGAAGGATTTGCTCGTCAGACCAACTTGTGCTCCCCATTATTACAGAATAGTTTTACAAAACTCAAAGAAAGACGAGAGTAAATTCGAGAGACGCTCCCTTAAATTCTCTACAGGGGGTTCGAAGGGTTGTATAGCAGGACAACTTATCTGCTTGATAAATGTTGACGGAGATGTTCTCCCTTGTAGCTATTTCCCAATCTCTGCAGGAAACATATTGAGGCAGCCCTTTAAAGAGATTTGGGAAAACTCGGAATTATTTAAAAACCTCAGAGACTTTAGATCTTATAAAGGTAAGTGTGGTTCTTGTGAATTTTTAAATGTCTGTGGTGGATGCAGAGCGAGAGCTTACGCTATTACTGGGGACTATTTACAAGAAGAGCCATATTGCAGTTATGTACCTATGAGACTTCAAAAGGAAAAAGCAGGTATCAAGGTGGATAAATGAACGAAACCTTTCTAAGAGCTTGCAGAGGAGAAAAGACAGATTATACACCTGTTTGGATTATGAGACAAGCAGGAAGATATCTGCCAGAATATCTTAAAATCAGGGAAAAAGTAGACTTCTTAACCCTCTGTAAGACTCCTCTCTTGGCTGCTGAAGTTACTATGCAACCTGTAGATATCTTAGGGGTGGATGCAGCGATTTTATTTTCCGATATTCTAATACCTGTAGAACCCATGGGCATAAAGCTTGAGTTCTCAGAAACAAAGGGGCCCGTCATTCACAATCCTGTTAAAACATCTGATGAGATAAAGAGGCTTAAGAACATAAATCCTGAAAAAGATCTCTCCTTCGTAATAGAGACTATAAAGATTCTTGTGGGGAAAATTAAAGTTCCCTTAATTGGATTTGCAGGTGCACCTTTTACTGTTGCTACCTATCTTATTGAAGGAGGTACTTCAAAAAATTTCCTCCACACTAAGAAGATGCTCTATCAATCTCTTAAAGAATTTCTACAGTTAATGGAACTGATTACTGATAACACTATCTCCTATCTACTCTCTCAGATTAGAGCAGGCGTTCACGCCATTCAGATATTTGATACTTGGGCAGGTATCTTAACCCCCTATGATTTTTCAAAATATTCTTTACCCTTTGTTAAGAAAATTATCTCTGCTATTGGCAACTCTGTCCCTGTAATATACTTTGCTTTCAATGCTAATTCAATGCTCGAGCTGATTAAAAGCTCATCTGCTGAAGTAATAGGCCTTGACTGGAGGATTGAGATATCTAATGCGATAGAAAATTTAGGCAAAGATGTCTCTATACAAGGTAATCTTGATCCTTGCATACTTTTTGGGACAGACGAATTGATAAGGCAAAGGGTTGCAGATATTTTGAAGGGTGCAGAAAAAGCAAGGGGTCATATTTTCAATCTTGGCCACGGTATCCTCCCTCAGACTTCTGTTGAAAAGGCTATCTTTATGGTAAAAGCTGTACATGAATTAAGCAGGCGCTAAAGATATAGGTTTGTCGATCAAAACTTACTCAGCTCATCCTGATAGGTAGTTGTTTTTAAGCTTGTATTCGAGCATATTTGAGTAAAATATTAAGTATCCCCCTGTTTTTTGGAGTGCAAAGCTACTTTCTCAACCGCTAAAACATTCTAAGAAGCCAAAATATTCTTTCAAAAAATTTCTTCGATAAAGATAGGTTATCTTTATTCAATCACAAATATTGAGAATGAAAAGGCTATCTTTTAAAAAAACTAATACTCAAGGAGATGATGGGGTTTTTTAAATAAATAAAATATACACTTAAAGATGAAGAAAGCTTTATCCTTAGAAATGAATATATCTGCCGAGGCAAATTCAATTGCAATCATCTCTATG
>CAYPJO010000101.1:0-4368 GCA_964411065.1 uncultured Thermodesulfovibrio sp. | reverse complement strand
TGAAGGGTAGGGATTATATTGACCTTTTATTAACTTTATTTATAAAATAATAGTCATGTTAACACCTGAAAAGCAGATCCCAACCATTAAGAGAGGCTGCGTCGAGATTATCTCTGAAGAAGAGCTTTTTAATAAACTTAGCAGTTCATATAAGAATAATACTCCTTTAGTGATTAAAGCAGGTTTCGATCCAACTGCTCCTGATATTCACCTTGGGCATACTGTCTTACTCGAAAAGATGAGGCAGTTTCAAGAACTCGGTCACCAAGTAGTATTTCTGATCGGTGATTTTACCGGGATGATAGGTGATCCTTCTGGTAAATCTGAGACAAGAAAGCCTCTCACGAGACAAGATGTTTTAAAGAACGCAGAAACTTATAAAGAACAAGTCTTTAAGATACTTGACCCACAAAAAACCATTATAAGATTTAACAGTGAATGGCTTGAAAGTCTCTCTGCAGCAGAACTAATTAGGCTCCAGGCTACTCAAACTGTCGCAAGAATGCTTGAAAGAGACGATTTCAAACAGAGATTTTTAAATCACAATCCAATAGGAATTCATGAATTTATTTATCCACTACTACAAGGCTATGATTCAGTGGTTCTTAGAGCTGATATTGAATTGGGTGGGACAGACCAAAAATTCAATCTATTAATGGGGAGGGAACTACAAAAGATATATGGACAGGAACAGCAGGTTATTTTGATGATGCCACTTTTAGAAGGTTTAGACGGAGAAAAAAAGATGTCAAAAAGCCTTGGTAACTATGTTGGGATTTCTGAGCCGCCGTCAGAAATATATGGTAAATTAATGTCAATCAGCGATGAACTCATGATTAGATACTATGAGCTTCTGAGTCATATTACCGTAGATGAGTTTAACTCCCTTAAAAATGATCTTCAATCAGGAAAATTACATCCAAAGAAGGCTAAGGAATCCCTTGCTTATGAGATTACGGCACGATACTGGGGCATAAAGGCTGCAGAAGATGCAAGAAAGGAATTTGAGCAAATTTTCAAAGAAAAGGGCTTACCTGATCAGATAGAAACTTCTCTGGTTATGTGGGGAGATAGCGAGATGTGGTTACCAAAGATAATGAAGGAATCAGGAATTTGCTCGAGCACTACAGAAGCTATAAGACTTATAAAACAAGGAGCGGTCAAGGTCAATGATCAAAAAATAGAAAATCCTGAAATAAGATTAAAGAAAGGAGAATACATCATCAAAGCAGGCAAAAGGAGATTTGTGAAGGTGACTCCAACTGATTAATGATGCCCTCCTTCTGCATGCCCACCACAAATAATGTATATTGCGTCAGAAAGTCCTTTATTTTCTAAAAAACATTCTTCATCTCCCACTATATAAATAGCTTGCCCTTCCTCGAGCTTAAAATTATAATGACCGCTAATATCTATATCACCAATCATTGCTAATAGTATCTCTTCATGGCCTTTGCCTGGCTTTATTAATCTGTCTTTCTCACCAGGTTTCAAAATTCCATAAATAAGATAACAAGCATGGCTTCCTGTATCTTTAAAGCCTAAAATATACTCACCAATTTCGGAATCGGTAGCTTTAGTTCTTACGTCAAATATTTTCATGACTTAAACCCCTATGTTCTATAATCTGCATTGATCCTCACATAGTCTTCTGTTAGGTCACAGGTTAATACTTTAGCAGAGGCTCTGCCTGAATTCAAGTCGATCTTTATGAATATTTCCTTATTTTTTAGCACCTCATTTGCTTCGTTATCCCTTCCGATACCTAATCCTCCTTCAACTATTTTAAGACCATTAAGATAAATGTCAATTTTTTCTTCTCTTATTTTAGCTCCAGAATATCCAATTGCAGACATAAATCTCCCCCAATTGGCGTCATTACCATAAATAGCAGTCTTCACAAGCATGGAATTAGCGATTGAGAATGCAGCTTTTTCTGCATCCTTTTCACTTTTGGCATTGGCTACTTCTATATATATTATCTTTGTAGCACCCTCGCCATCTTTGACAACGAGTTTACTCAATTCATAAGTAAGCTCATTAAGAGCAGATTTGAAAAGACGAAATTCATCGGAGTGAATTTTGATTTTTGGAGACTTCGAGAGAGAATTTGCCATAATTAAAACCGTATCATTTGTGGACATATCTCCATCTATTGTAATTCTGTTAAAAGATCGTGCAACGGCCTCTTTTAAAGAAATATCTAAAGCTTCTCTTTCGATATTTGCGTCAGTCATAATGAAACAGAGCATAGTTGCCATTTTGGGGCATATCATGCCTGCACCTTTACATATCCCAGCGAGTTTTACATCAATGTTTGAAATTTTTATCTCTTTTGTAATAACCTTAGGAAAAGTATCAGTAGTCATGATTGCTTTTGCAACTTCCTCTATGGTAGCTTTTCCAATCGAATTCACTAACTCGGGAATCTTCGATCTAATTCTCTCCATTGGTAAAGGGACACCAATAACACCAGTAGAACAGGCGTAGACAAGATCTGGATCGATTTTTAGAAGGTTACCCACCATTCTTACTGTTTCAGCTACATCCTTTAGCCCATGCTTACCAGTACAAGCATTTGCATTACCACTATTTACTAAAATTGCCTGACCGATACCCTTCCTTATCTTTTTAATATTGTGTTTCACAGGTGCTGCTTTAATCTTATTAGTGGTAAACATTCCAGATACAACACACTCGGTCTCGGAATAGATGAGAGCTAAATCTAAACGACCAGGCTTTTTAATGGAGGCTTCTGCCACTGCGAAAAGAAATCCTTGAGGTATAAGGTTCATCTGTTCTTGCACCATAATCTTTTAGAAGCAATAAGATATGCCATTATAATGATAAGAATTATACTCATTGCCTGAGCGGTCCTTACTGGACCAATAAAGAGACTATCAGCTCTTAATCCTTCAATAAAGAATCTCCCTATTGAGTAAAGAATTACAGTTGTAGCAGCAACAAACCCATCTTGAAATTGTTTTTTCCTTAACCAAAACCATACAGTAAAGAAGATCAAAAGGTTATAAAAGAGCTGATAGAGCATTGTTGGATGAACAGCAGTGTTAGGAAATTCTTCACCAGCAGGGCTTCCCCTTGGAAAAACTATTCCCCATGGCAAGGTTGTAGGAATGCCATGAGCTTCTCCGTTCATAAAATTACCAAATCTCACAAAAGCTTCACCTAAAAGGATTAGTGGGACAACAGAATCGCTAAAACGGAGCAAAGGTACTCTATGCCGTCTAAGATAAACGATAGCTCCAATAAAACCACCAATGAAGCCACCGTGGCTGGCAAGCCCTCCACGCCATATAGAGGGAATTTCTTTCCAATTTAAGCTGTAATAATCCCAATTGAAAACAACATAATAGATTCGAGCCCCCAGTAAACCAAATAGAACAGATACGAAGACTGCATTCACTATTTCATCTTTAGACAGAGGGATGCCTTTTCTTTTGGCTTCATTGTGAAGAATATAGATACTTAATAAGATGGCACAAACGTACATTAAACCATAAAATCTGATTTCAAAGGGACCTATCTTAAATAGCACAGGATGCATAATAGAAATAATGCCGGTGGGGAGAATCGAACTCCCACGAGCCGAAGCTCAGCGGATTTTGAGTCCGCCGCGTCTACCTGTTCCACCACACCGGCTGCTTTGATAAGAAACTATTAAAATTATTTGAAAATTATCCGCGCCCAGGAGGATTCGAACCCCCGACCTGCGGATTCGTAGTCCGACGCTCTATCCAGCTGAGCTATGGGCGCTCTGAGTTTAATTTAGTATAGATAATAGTATAACACATAAGAAGAGTAAATTTAATCAGTTACCCGCTACCGCAAAATAGACATAGAACCTTTCAAAAGTAGTAACCCCCTTTTTGTTAAATGGTTAAAAAACAAAGAAGGGGGAAGAGAGTGATAAAACAAAAGCTAATAAAATGCAACTTTATAGAGAGGGCAGAAGAAGAGGTAACTTAGAGGGTAAGAATGATAATGTTTGATGGATTTATGAAGGCGATGAAGATAGATAATAAAAATATTGATATGCCCCCGTTTTTTGGAATGGTATAAATACGAAAAAATAGTTAATAAAAACTATGCACCCAAATACTGGAACAACCTATTTTACGCACCATACCTAAAGACCTCAGGTGGCATTTTATCTCCAAGACTGCTGTGAGGTCTCTTGTTATTATTAAAAATCCTATGTTTTTCTATCACCTCCTTTGCCTCCAATGGATTTTCAAAGAGATTTCTGTTTAGGCATTCGTCTTTAAGCTTACAGCTAAAGCTTCCAAGGTTAACCTTTTTTCCAAGGACTGCCTTTTTCTATAAACTCATGACGTATGCCGTATTTTT
>CAYPJO010000100.1:0-4385 GCA_964411065.1 uncultured Thermodesulfovibrio sp. | reverse complement strand
ACATTTCCCAAATGCCGATATAAAATATTACAAACTAATTTTGAGGCGATTTAAATGTTTTTTTCTGACAGCTTTCTTATATCCTATCCACTTGCCCCTTAAATTCACCTAAGAGCAATGATAACTTTATATGAACTGAGTTTTTTTTCTGGCTACCAATGCTCCAATAAATACAGATGGGTCAAATCCTCTATTGCTTTTAGATAATAGATTTCTGTAGTATAGCTCTCTTAAAGCTATCCTGTGATTGTATTCAGCCACCAATGCTTATGCCATAACGTGCTGTTAGCTTCTCTTTATTAGTTACGCCTAAGGTGAAAGAAAAATATGTCTACCAAAACATTTTACAATAAGTTCTCTAAGAATATATTGCATTAACCGATAAGCCTAAAGCCTTACTAAGTGACTTAGGTTGGACCTGCTAACATTGAGGTCTCCTATCAAGCTCCATGGAAATCAAAATCTTCTTTCTGACATTTTCTCTTTAAATGCTGTAAAATAGAGTTAACTCTCTTTTATCAGAACTCTTTTATCAAAATTAAGATAGGATATACTAAAAAAACTTTGATTTTCGTAAAAGATAGAAGTTTTTTATAGATAAATTCACATAATATGTCAATTGCTTTTTATTCTATTTTATTCTAAATCAAAGGAGAAAAGAGATGAAATACCAAATTGGCACCATAGGCAGGGTTATAGTAATTAGATTCGAAGATGGCGACGCAATTCTTAATAGCATGATAGACTTAGCGAGGAAAGAAGATATTAAATCAGCAATCTTCTATCTAATAGGTGGTATGAAGAATTGCAAAATTGTAGTAGGTCCTGAAAAAGACCAAATGCCTCCTGTTCCGGTTTGGCGTGAATTAATAGATAGTCAAGAAGTAGTAGGATTGGGCACGATCTTTTGGGACACTGAAAACCCAAGGATCCATTTCCATGGAGCCTTTGGGAAAAACGATAATGTCAAAGTTGGCTGTTTAAGGGAAATGGCAGAAACCTTCCTCGTTCTTGAAGGTATTATCATGGAGATTAAAGATGTTAATGCTATAAGAGAACTTGATCCTAAATCAGGTCTTGTATTGCTTAAATTATAGGAAATATTTTACAGAATAGGTAGCTTATTAAAAATTGAACATCAAAGAGCTAAAACTAATTGGAAGAGAGCTTTTTAACCACTTTAAAGGTATTAGACTCAATCCCTTCACAACAGAACCAATAGGTAAAGGTGCTTCAGGGGATAAAACTTTCCCTATAGATAAAAAAGCCGAAGAAATAATCATTAAACATCTTGAATCTATTAAAGAACCTTTATCGGTAATTTCTGAAGAATGTGGCTATAAATATTTATCAGGTGGAGGAAAGGTTGTTCTTGTAGATCCTGTTGACGGTAGTAAAAATGCTATAAATGGCATACCTTTTTATTGTACTTCATTAGCTGTTGCTGATGGTGATACTATCGGAAGTATATACCTTGCTTATATTATAAATCTATTGACAGGGGATGAGTTTTGGGCAGAAGCTGATAAAGGTGCATTTTTTAATGAGGAAAGGATCTTCTGTCAAAGGGATGACATATTTTATCTTGTGGCATATGAAGCTCAAGCACCAAAGAGGGATATCCCGACAATAATTAAGCTTCTCTCTCAGGCAAGAAGGACAAGATGTCTTGGGGCCACTGCTCTCGATCTTGCTTATTTAGCCTATGGCTCTATAAGTGTTTTTGTAAGCCCTGCTCCATCCAGAAGTTTTGATTTTGGAGGAGGCTGGTTGCTTATCAAAGAAGCAGGAGGGATATTTACCGATTTAAAAGGTGATTTTATCGATGATATACCTTTAGGTATCCAGAAAAGTACTCCCCTTTTAGCATCAGGTAATTGGTCTCTCCATGAAAAGGCTCTTAAACTACTAAGTTAATTCAAAGTTGCTTTCTTCTCTAATTTTTCTTCTAACTTAATCTTGATTATATCAAAAGCTTTTTGTTTAGTATCAACCTAAATCCTTTACTCTTATGTTCACGCTGTAATTTTAAATAGTTTTGAACTATAGGTTTAACAGCAAATCAAGACTATTAACTTTAAAAATATCTAAATTAAGAAGCCTAAAAATTACAAGGGCAGATTTTCTAAAAATTTAGTAAATGAATTTTTCCGGTAGAAGTGTATTGTATAACCTTAGAAAGGGAAAAGGTTGGGCAATCTTAATCCTTTTTTACCACCACTTTTCTTAACCATCTTCATCATTTTTTTCATTTCTAAATATTGTTTAATAAGCCTATTAACATCGGTAACAGTGGTACCACTTCCCATTGCAATACGGCGTCTCCTGCTTCCGTTAATTATGGAATGGTTAACCCTCTCTTCAGGTGTCATCGAATTAATTATTGCTTCAATCTTAACAAATTCTTTTTCATCAATCTTAACATTTTTAATTGCTTTATTCATTCCTGGTATCATACCAAGAATATTCTCAAGAGGTCCCATGTTTCTTATCTTTTTCAGTTGTTCCCTCAGATCTTCGAAAGTAAAGGTATCTTCTAAAATGGTTTTTCTTAGCCTTTCAGCTTCTTTTTCATCGAAAGCTTGCTGAGCTTTCTCGATAAGAGTTATAACATCCCCCATACCCAGAATTCTTTTTGCTATTCTGTCAGGGTAAAATGGCTCAAGCATATCAATCTTCTCACCAACTCCAATGAACTTGATAGGCTTACCTGTAACACTTCTTATTGATAAGGCTGCTCCACCTCGAGCGTCTCCATCCATTTTGGTAAGTATGACCCCGCTAATATCAATCTGTTCATTGAAAGTCTTTGCCATGTTTACAGCATCTTGACCAGTCATGGCATCAGCTACCAACAATATTTCTTTTGGATTTACCCTCGAAATAATCGTTTTTAGTTGTTCCATAAGTTCAGAATCAATGTGTAATCTGCCAGCAGTATCAATTATCACAATGTCTCTACCTTCCAACTTAGCCCTTTTAAGAGCTTCTTCGCATAAAAGAGCAGGGTTTTTGATCTCTTTTGAGAAATGAACTGGTATGTCAATCTGTTTACCAAGAGTTATTAATTGATCAATTGCAGCAGGTCTTTGAAGATCAGCTGCTACTAATAACGGTCTTCTGCCCTCTTTTTTAAAGATTCTCGCAAGCTTTGCACAGGTAGTTGTCTTTCCTGAACCATGGAGTCCAACCATCATAATAATGGTAGGAGGATTAGGCGAAAGCTGTATTCGCTCATTTGTCTGACCTAAGAGGGAACATAGCTGATCATAAACTATCTTAACCACCTGTTGACCAGGAGATAGACTCTCTAATACCTCTTTACCTATAGCCTTCTCTCTTATGTTCTGAATAAAATCCTTGACAACTTTAAAATTAACATCAGCCTCAAGGAGAGCCATTCTTATTTCTTTTAGTGCTACATCAACATCCTCTTCTTTGAGTATCCCCTTGCCCTTTAATTTCTTAAAGATACCCTCAAGTTTTTCCGATAAACTCTCAAACACTTCTTTATTTCCCTCTTTTAGAATCTACTTTTCCCATACAAGAGTATAAAGAAAACTTTTTTAATTTAAATGTTATGAAAAAGTAGATTCTTCATAACTTTTGAGAAATCTCGCCTAAGAAATACTCTTCTATAGATGAAAATCACTATCCATTACTCAGAGATCGGATTTGAAAGAGATCTTACAAAAGCGAATCTATCTTTGCCTTAATCTGCTGTTTAGGAACAGCACCCACAATTTGATCTACTTTTTCACCATCCTTAAAAAACATTATTGTGGGAATACCCATAATCTTATACTTACTAGCTATATCTGCATTTTCATCAGTATTAAGCTTTCCAATTTTTACCCTACCAGCGTATTCCTTAGCTAATTCTTCTATTGTAGGGGCTACCATTCTACAAGGACCACACCAGGCAGCCCAAAAGTCAACAACAACTAAACCATTAGACTTGAGAACTTCTTGCTCCCATGTATCACTTGTTAAAATAATCACGCCTTCAGCCATCTAATAAGCCTCCATCTAATAGAGAATAACTTTAAATTATATCTTCAACCTTTTTTCGTTGTCAATCTAAATATTTCAAGTTAGTGATCAATAGTAAGTTTTTACTGAGTTTTATATGTGTCATCAACAAAAATTGAATTAACATATATAATTCTAAAATTGCAGTCTCTGAACACTTGCTTACTCTTCAAAAATATTTTGTTTTATAATTACCAATTAATCATTAAGCCCTTTTCGTCTGTTATGTTAAATGAAATGGTTAAGTAGACCTCTCTGTTTCAACATTAATCTCTAAGCATTTGTCATAGTCTATATAACTGGTAGCGTAAAATCTTCTGTGTAAAATCTTGAAGGAAAAAAACATAAGGGTG
>CAYPJO010000099.1:0-4393 GCA_964411065.1 uncultured Thermodesulfovibrio sp. | reverse complement strand
TGGGTGTAGTAGGAGCATCAGAATTAGGCATTTTTTTATTGAAAAATAAACTAATTACAGAAGAACAGCTTATCGAAGCTATGCATGTTCAAAAAAAAGAAGGAAAAAGACTTGCAAGAATTCTTCTCAAACTTGGTTATATATCTGAAGAAAAGCTTACAAGCGCACTAAGTATCCTATATCAAGCCCCTATTATAAACCTCAATGATTATGCTTTCAACCCCTCTTTAAAAAACTTGTTACCCTATGAATTTATAATCAAAAACCTTCTCCTTCCTATATCAAAAAATTCTGATACACTTGTAGTAGTCATGGCTGATCCTTCTAATCGCATAGCCATAAACGATGTAAAGTTTCTAACAGGAATGAATATAAGCGTTTGCACAGCTCCAGAGTCTCAAATAATAAAATTTATAGAAGCAAATTTTGAAAAGACTGAGGCTGTAAAAACATCAGAGAAGTCAATAGTACATAATGGTGATTTACCGTTGGATGAAGGCTTAAATAAAGCCATTGATAGCGCCCTGAGCGCGGTGGTTGATGACAAAAAAGAAGAGGATGAAGAAATAAAGCTAATAGATGCCCCTCTAATAAGGCTCGTAAATAACATCATACTAAATGCTATAAATTCGCGGGCAAGTGATATTCATATTGAGCCAACCGAAACAGATGTTTTAGTAAGATATAGAATAGATGGTGCATTAACTTCTATTATAAACCTACCACTCAGGATTAAGAATGCTGTTATCTCGCGGATTAAGATTATGGCAAATATGGATATCTCAGAGAAAAGGCTCCCTCAAGATGGTAGAGTAAAACTTAAATTAGGTGAAAAAAGAAATATTGACTGCAGGATCTCAACATTACCAACCATTTCTGGAGAGAAGGTTGTCATCCGATTACTCGATAAAGAAGCTCTCCAGCTTGACTTAAAAAAGCTTGGTATCGATAATGAATCAATGCAAGACTTTCTAACGGCTATCAATAGACCTCACGGCATGATTTTAGTTACTGGACCAACAGGCAGTGGAAAGACAACTACTCTTTACTCTATGCTATCTACTTTGAATAAACCTGATGTAAATATAATGACTGCTGAGGATCCAGTCGAATATAGCATTTTTGGCATCAATCAGGTGCAAATAAAAGAAGAAATTGGTCTTACCTTTGCAAATGCTCTTAGAGCCTTTTTAAGGCAAGACCCTGATATAATAATGGTCGGTGAGATCAGGGACTTTGAGACTGCAGAAATAGCTATAAAAGCTGCTCTTACTGGGCATCTTGTTTTGAGCACCCTCCATACTAATGATGCACCAACTACTATTACAAGGCTGGTCAATATGGGCATCGAGCCATTTTTAGTTGCTTCATCAGTGATAATGATTGTTGCTCAACGCCTTGTCAGAACTATCTGCCCCTATTGCAAAACTGAGGAGAGTTTTTCCTATAAAACATTGATAGAAATTGGCTTTACTCCTGAGGAGGCAAAAGATGTTAAGACTTACGTAGGCAAGGGTTGTAAAAAATGCAACAATACCGGTTGCAGGGGCAGAATAGGCATCTATGAGGTTATGCCTCTAAGAGAGAATTTAAAAGAATTAATACTTCAGGGAGCAAATGCATTAGAATTGAAAAAAGAAGCTGTGAAATCAGGTATGATAACTCTCCGTAGAAGTGGACTTAACAAGATTAAAGAGGGTATCGTTTCAGTAAGCGAGGTTCTTCATGCAACTTTTGAGGATTAAGCACCGGCTTAGAAATCGAGTCATCTTTAGATATAATAAATGGCAGTTCAGGGTTGTATTAGTTAATTTTGAGGTAGAAGGGGGAATCATATGTTAAAAAAAGGCGGTAAAAGAAGTTTAATATTCAAATTTTTTATAATCAATGCTGCTGTCCTGTTTATCTCAACAATTGCTTTATTAATAATAGCCATTAATATACAGAGATCCTTTTTAGAAAAAGAGGCAGAGATAGTAGCCGATAAAATAATTAATTTCAAGAACTGGGTAAACCAATCAAAATCTCACAGAGATCATACCATAGCTACAAAGGAATTAGGAAATATTGCAAGCATCAATTCTAATCACTCTTTCAAAGTATTAAGTCTTAATAGTAAGGATATTAACGATTTTGAATCTCACGCAATAAAAGCCTTTGAGGAGAATGAAGATCTTAAGCATTTTGATAGTAGAGAAGGGGTAATATATAAATATGCTAAGCCCTTAAAGACTGATAAAAGCTGTTTAAGATGTCATTCGAATTACAGAGAATCTCAACTTGCAGGGATTATATCAGTTGAGATTAAAAATGCAGGAGTTCTGCCAGAATTTGAGCTTAAAGGCGGATTGCTTACCCATCTTCCTATTGTAGTAGCTATTTTACTTGTAATATACTCTTTTGCATGGTTTGAATTACGCATAATTCGCCCCTTAGGTGAGATCAGCTCAACCCTACAAGAGGTAGAAAGGGGAGACTATAATGTCAGAATTCCTTTCAAACGCAAAGATGAAATAGGGGAGATAGCCAATACCTTCAATACAACTATGGATAAACTTATCACCTTGATACAGACCGAAGAAGAGAGAAAGCAGTTGCATCAAAATCTACTCAAATTTTTGGAAACCCTTAGCTCTGCCTCAGAGGGTGATCTTACCCGTAGATTAGAGGTTACCAGCGATATCGTCGGTTCTTTAGCTGATGCTTTCAATTTTATGGTAGATGGCCTTTCAGAGCTAATCGAAAAGGTAAAAGTGTCAGCTGAAGAGATTAGCGAAGAGACTACCAAGATCTTATCAGTCTCAAAACAACTTGAGACTGGAGCATCATCTCAAATGGTTCAATTGGAGCGGGCTAATCAAGCTGTCACTACTTCAGCTCTCTCTGCTAATAAAATTACAGAAATAACCAAGACTGCTGAAGAGATATCTATAAATGCTAAAAATGCAGTCATGAATGGTAATAAAGCTTTAGAGAGTTCTCTTGAGGGTATCCAGTTAATCAGAAATACAATACAATCGATAAACAAAAGGATGAAGAATCTCTCTGAGAGACTTTTGGACATAGTCACCATATCACACCTGATAAGCGAGATCGCTAACAGAACGAATCTTCTTGCTATCAATGCCTCTATTGAAGCTATGAGAGCTGGCGAACAAGGTAAAGGCTTTATAGTAATATCAGATGAGATTAGAGATCTTGCAGAAAAAGCTCATAAATCATCAAAACAGATAAGCGATATTATCAGTGCAATCCAGATAGAAGCCTCTATAGTCACAAGACATCTTGAAGAGGAGACAAAGTATGTAGAGATGGGCTCAAAAACCGTTTTTGAGACTGAAACTGCTTTTAAGGATATAGAGAAGACTATTCAAGATATGGGAGTTATAATCTCTACGATTAATTCTTCCGCAGAAAGTCAAAAAGAGCTCACCTCCGATGTAGTGGTATTTATGGAAGAAGTACAAAAGGTATCTGAGCAAGTATTGAATTTAATAAAAGATTTTACAGAAATCTCAAGGTCATTAACTAAAACATCGGGATCTCTGATTTCTTCAATAGAGAGGTTTAAATTGTCATCAGCTACTGAAAAAGAGAGTGAACTCATATAAGATTTTCTATTCTGCAAAAACAATTTAATACTCTATCTTTCTCTTACTGAATTCATAAAGTAAATTTGAGATTATAAGAGAAGAACAAAGCTAAAGGTATTATAAATAAGGTATTATATAAATAAAATAAAGACCGCAAAAGCAGAGTTATAGGTCCTACAAAAAAAGAAAAATAAATTGATATATTTCAATTAACTTAGCTTCATAAATCTACTAAATCCTGTAAAAATAAATGCGAGAGAGGGGAGTTGAACCCCTACAGGTTCCCCTACTGGATCCTAAGTCCAGCGCGTCTGCCAGTTCCGCCACTCTCGCTATGTTCATTTTAAAGGATTTTTTGTGATTGAGTCAATTTCATTATCCTTAGATACTGGCATTGATTCTCTAAAGTATTAGACTTCAAAATGAGCTTTTTATTAAATCTCTTAATCTAAATCTTCCGCCACTTTTAAAAGATATTTACCACATATCCGCTATTTTTATATGGTTTTACTATTCCCAATAGCTGTTCCTTAGAGATATATCTAAGTCTATAGACAAATTCTTCAATGCAGGCTATCTTGAAACTTTGTCTTTTTTCAATGATTCCAACGAATTCTGAAGCTTGATGGTGAGAATCAAAAGTCCCTGCGTCAATCCACGTATAGCCTCTACCAAACTTCTTCACTTTTAATCTCCCCCTTTCCAAGTAAAGCCTGTTTAAATCGGTTATCTCTAATTCTCCTCGGTATGATGGCTTAAAAGTTTTTGCTAGTTTTGGTGCCTCTTTATCATAAAGGTAT
>CAYPJO010000098.1:0-4607 GCA_964411065.1 uncultured Thermodesulfovibrio sp. | reverse complement strand
GAATTAGGAAGGCCAGTATCAGCAGAAAAAATAAGGGAGGCATTAAGAAGCATAACATTAACAGAGTTTAGCTTAGATGACAAGGAATACTATCTTAAAAACAATAAAGACAAGGTTGGAAAAGAGCTTTTTAGAGTATTGAAAGTAAAAGAACCAGACAATATAACAGTCAAGGAAGACTTCAAGATATAAAGAAGCACCAGCCTATCAAACAAACAGTCAGCTGAGTTGTTGTACAAAAATTTGCCTTTTTGAAAAAAGAAATTCAATATTTTCAATGAGTTATGAATTTTAATTGATAAACTCAGGAAAAATGAAGAAGTTTTTTGATGCAAAAAAATAAAAATTCCATTTTTTAAATTTTAAAGATGTAATAGGAGAGGTGATTCAAGGACTAATTTATTAAAAGCTAAATGAGAGTAATGATGAAAACTACAAGACTTTATCATTGGAGGATAAAAAATGGATTTGATGTAAGGGAATCATAATCCTGTCAATCTTTTAGAAATTTTGCCCTCCTTTTAAATTTAGCCTATTAACCCAAATATAAACATGAAATATTGTTCGTATACCCTGAGAGAAAAATATCTACATTGGCAGCCTCAAACCTAAAAATATAATTTATCATCTAATGCCCATTCAAACCCTTGAGAACTCAGTTTTTTAAAAAATGCCGAATTTTTAAGGATTTTTTTGATCTGTTATTTTTTTAATATCTCGTTAATCTTTGCAGCAAGCTTTAATATATCAAAGGGCTTTTGAATAAATGAAATACCTGGATCGAGCACTCCATGATGAACTATAACATTATCTGTATAACCTGACATATAAAGAACCTTTAGATCGGGCTGAGACTTTTTCAAACGCTCCACCAAAACAGAACCACTCATGCCAGGCATAATCACATCTGTGATAACAAGGTCAGGTCGCAAGCCTCTCTCTTCTACATGAAGCAAAGCCTCCCCTCCATTTGCTGCAATTGTTACTTTGTAGCCAAGACTGATAAGAAAGGCTTCAAAAAGGTTACGCAAAGCAGGTTCATCTTCGACTACTAAAATATGTTCACTACCGCTTTTTAATGCAATAGTTTCGGTTTGTTTTTCTTCGAACTGAGGCTCAGGCTCTGTAAATACTGTGGGAAGATAAATCTTAAATGTCGTTCCCTTTCCTACCTCTGAGTAAACCCATATATGCCCACCTGACTGCTTTACAATCCCATATACAGTTGCAAGCCCCAATCCTGTTCCCTTTTCTTTTCCTTTGGTTGTAAAAAATGGTTCAAAGATGTGGGATAATGTCTCTTTGTCCATCCCATACCCTGTATCTGTAACGGCAATCATGACATAATCACCCGGAGTAACACCTGCATGAGTTTTGGTATAATTATCGTCTAAAAAGGTGGTAGATGTTTCTATGATTAGTTTCCCACCATAGGGCATGGCGTCACGGGCATTCACAACGAGATTCATGATAACCTGCTCTATCTGACTCGGGTCGGCTTTCACATTAGGTATGTCTTCTTTCAATGTCATAATGAGTTCAATATCTTCGCCTATCAGACGCTCAAGCATTTTATGCATCGAATTAAGGGTTTCATTTATATTAAAGACTTTAGGCTTGAGTATCTGTTTTCTGCTGAAGGCTAATAATTGATTTGTTAGAGCCATAGAGCGTTTGCCAGCATTGATAATTTCAGTAATGTCTTTATACAATGGATCATTCTCATTGAGTTTATTGAGTGCAAGCTCGCCATAGCCTAAGATGACATTAAGCATGTTGTTAAAGTCGTGTGCTATACCCCCTGCGAGCCTACCAATAGATTCAAGTTTTTGTGCTTGAAAAAGTTGGGCTTCCAGTTCTTTTTCTTTTGTGATATCATGAATGATTGAGTGAAGATAATCCTTTCCTTTTAAGTTAATTTTGCTGCTGAAAACTCTGACATTTTTAACAGAACCATCTCTAAGACGATGAGAAAACTCAAAATAGGTTTTTTTCAATGTCCTTGCTTTCTCCATTTCACTTTTTACTTCTTCAGGCGTAAGGGTATTTATCTGCTGGATTTTCATCTTTTTAAGTTCTTCAAGGCTCCATCCATAAAAATCTGATGCAGCTTTATTTGCATCAACAATATCGCCTGTATCAGGGTCAATAAGTAGTTTTATGGCTGCGTGGTCTTGGAACATTTTTCGATAAATTTCTTCGCTTTCCCGCAAAGCTTCTTCAACCCTTTTGCGTTCTGTGATATCCTGATTAACGCCAAAAATTTTGACTGTTCTTCCTTCATTATCCTTAATGACAAAGTATCTCACAGCTATATGCCCAACCTCACCGTTTGCGTAAAGAATACGATGCTCTAATTGTCGGCTGAAATTGGGATCATCAGTTTCTAAAGCTTTTTGAATCTCAACAGCAACTATATCTCTATCCTCAGGGTGAATGAACATCTTTGCATAGTCAGAGGATGACATAGTATATCCACCAACTTGCTTTGCTGTAGTGCGAAAAATGGCATAGAAGTTATCATTAAAGGTAAATAAATCTTTTGCCACCTCATATTCCCAATAACCAATAGAGGCTAGTTTCATTGCATGGGACAGTAAAGCTTCCTTTTCTCTTATTTTTTCCTCTTTATGCTTATTTTCTGTTATATCTGTAGCGATGTGAATTATTTTCCTAATCTCTCTTTTATCATTAATAATTTCAAACACAGGAGTGCATGAGACATAAAATATTCTCCCAAAGGCTTCAACTTCCATTTCACTCTGTTCAGATTCTTGAGATACAAGTAATTTCTGGAGTGGACAGTTCTCTGCTGGTGTATTTTTGTTATGAAATATCTCATAGCACTTTCTGCCTATTAACTCTTTTTCGGAACTTACCCCTACTGTTTTTACTGTAGCCCTATTAGCTGAGATAATATTGAACTCCTTATCGAGTATTATCGTTGGATTGCCTATTGCCTGAAAGATATCTTCCCAGTCAAGCTTGGCTTGTCTTAGCAATTCTCTTTCTTGCTCAAGTTCACGAACCTTTTTGTCTAACTTTCTTGTTAGGGCTTCTATCTGTAATCTATCTAAATCAGCCAAATCTAATAAAGGTTTCTCTGGCACGGGAAGTTTATGAGTCCTGTATTCTTCAAGCACATCTTCAATTATCTTAAGAAAAATATCTGGCTCTATAGGTTTTATAAGAAAACGAGAGGCACCCAAAGATAGGGCGAGTCTCTCATCTTCTTGGTCAACATAGGTAGCTGTATAAAAAACAAAGGGGATGTGACGAAGATTTTCATCGCTCTTTACCCTTCTGCAAAGCTCAAAACCATCCATTTGGGGGCATTAATATATCCGATATTATCAGGTCAGGCTCAGATATACTAATTTCCTTAAGAGCCTCGATTCCGTTGGAAGCAGCATAGACATCATAGCCTTTACTCTTAAGAGCCCTTTCAAGCAAAACCCTTGAGTTAACATCATCTTCTACTATCAATATCTTCATGCTGCTTATCCTGTCAATTCTCTGATCTGAGATATTATATGTTCAGGGTCTATGGGTTTTTCGATATAACCATTGCATCCTGCAGACAAAAGCCTTTGCCTGTCACCAGACATAGCATAGGATGTTACAGCAATAATTGGTATGTTCTTACATGCCTCCACATCTCTGATTCTCCTAAGCACCTCTGTCCCTTCGATGTCGGGCAGTTGTATATCAAGTAATATAAAATCAGGTTTTTCCTTGAGGGCTATTTCTATCCCCTCAAAGCCTGTTGTAGCCTTCAGGGTTTGATAGCCAAATTTCTCAAGCAATCTTGTAATTAGAACCATGTTATCTGGGTTGTCTTCAATAATCAGAACTCTTTTCATAGGTTATTTCCCTTTTTTATTCTCTTAAACTGCTTATATATTCAGAGGGATTCTTAAAGTAAATTTGCTCCCCTTTCCTTCTTGGCTTTCAACAGAAATATCGCCTTTTAGGATCTCTTCGGTAATTTTTTTAGTAAGGTATAGACCTAATCCAGTGCCTCCAGCTTTTACCCGTAAATGAGAATCGAGCCGTTCAAAGGGCTCAAAAACCCTCTCGATGTCTTCTTTTTTAATCCCAATCCCAGTATCTTCAATAACAATCATGACAGAAGTATCTCTTCTTTGGATAGAGATAGTTATACCCCCTTTTTCGGTGTATTTTATCGCATTACTTAAAAGGTTTATCAAGCATTGGAGTAATCTCTTTTTATCTGTATTTAATCTTATATCAGATCCCATATTAATTGTGAGAGTTAATTTCTTTCCCTTTAGAAATGGCTGTATTGTATTTACTGCTCTATCGATGATCCCTTTGAGTGAGACAATCTCAGGAAATAAGTCAAAGCGACCAGCCTCAATCTTTGAGATATCAATAATATCAGTAATTAGGGCAAGAAGGTGCCTGGCTGATTGATATGCCCTTGAGAGATTATCCTTTTGCTCATCGTTAAGTTCTCCTGATAAACCCTGTAAGGTCATGCCTATAAAACCAATGATAGAGTTTAAAGGTGTTCTCAATTCATGAGACATAGAGGCGATAAACATTGATTTAAGTCTGTCAAGTTCTTTAAGCTTTATGTTAGA
>CAYPJO010000097.1:0-4800 GCA_964411065.1 uncultured Thermodesulfovibrio sp. | reverse complement strand
GGATGCCTACTAGCAGGAAAGGAGAAAAGAGCTTATCCAGTTCGCAGCATGATTTACACCACGGAAAAAAAGATGCTTACTTAGTCTAAAAAAAAGTTTGTATTCAGTAAAGTTATTATGTTATATTATTGATCGATTAACTTCTTTTATGAGGGGGTTCCTTTTTATGCTTATTGTTCAAAAATATGGTGGCACATCCGTAGCGAATATAGATAGGATAAAAGCCGTGGCAGAAAGGGTCGTTAAGACTGCAAAGGAGGGCAATAAGGTAGTTGTTATTGTATCAGCTATGGCTGGTGAGACGGATAAACTAATAAATTTAGCACATCAGATATCACCCAACCCTTCCGAAAGGGAGATGGACCTTCTCTTATCCTCTGGCGAAAGAGTTACGGCAGCTCTAACTGCTATAGCAATAGAAGCTTTAGGTCAGAAAGCTATAGCATTAACAGGTCGTCAAGCTGGCATAATTACTAATTCAGTCCATACAAAGGCTAAGATTGAAAAGATCTCAGCAGAGAGAGTCATAAATGCTTTGAACGATGGATATATCGTCGTAATAGCAGGATTCCAGGGCATAACAGAGGATGAGTCTGATGTTACAACACTGGGAAGAGGTGGCTCTGATCTCTCAGCTGTAGCAATAGCAGCTGCTCTTAATAGTGATTTGTGTGAGATCTATACGGATGTAGATGGAGTTTATACAACTGATCCTAATATTGTTAGTAATGCAAGAAAGCTTAAAAAAATATCCTATGAAGAGATGCTTGAAATGGCGAGTTTAGGGGCTAAGGTTTTACAGACCCGATCAGTTGAGTTTGCAATGAAATATGGGGTACCAGTTATAGTTAGATCGAGCTTTACCGATGAACCAGGTACATTAGTTACAAGGGAGGATAGAGATATGGAAAAAGTTATAGTTTCTGGAGTTGCTTATGATAAAAATCAGGCAAAAATTACCATTATTGGTCTGCCAGATAGACCTGGTATTGCTGCCAAGCTTTTCAATGAAATTGCAAAAGCTAATATAGTTGTGGACATGATTGTCCAGAATGTTAGTAGTGACGGTAATTTTGCTGACATATCCTTTACAGTCCCCAAAACAGATCTTAATAATGCCCTTGCCCTTTCTAAGGGAATAGCAAACTCATTAGGTGCAAGGGATGTTATATTTAAGGATGATATTGCTAAGATATCTATCGTTGGAGTGGGAATGAGAACTCATTCAGGTGTTGCAGCACAAATGTTTGATGCTTTAGCAAGACACGGAATAAATATAATGACCATAAGCACCTCTGAGATAAAGATCTCTTGCATTATCGAGTCAAAATACACTGAATTGGCTGTAAGAGTTCTACATGATACCTTTAACTTAACCAGGGAGCCTCGAGATTAATCCTTTAGGGAACTTTATGAGGCAAATAGAGATTTATGATACAACACTACGAGACGGTGCTCAGGCAGAGGATATTTCTTTTTCTGTTGAGGATAAATTAAGAATAACTAAAAAATTAGATGAGATAGGCATTCACTATATTGAGGGTGGATGGCCTGGTTCAAACCCTAAGGATGCAGAATATTTCAGAAAAGTAAGAAAGCTTCCTCTTGCATTTTCTAAAGTAGTTGCCTTCGGGAGTACCCATAAACCAACTAACAAAGTCGAAAACGATGCTAATTTAAAGGCTCTTATAGAAGCAAAGACTCAAGTTGTCACGATATTTGGTAAAACATGGGATTTCCATGTTAAAGAGGCATTAAAGATATCCCTTGAGGAAAACTTAGATATTATATATAACTCGGTTTCTTTCCTAAAAAAACATGTAGAAAAGGTATTCTTTGATGCAGAACACTTTTTTGATGGTTATAAAAACTACTCAGAATATGCAATGAAGTGTCTTAAAGCAGCAAAAGATGCTGGTGCTGATTGTATTGTCCTATGTGATACCAATGGTGGCACACTCCCATCTATGCTTAAACTAATTGTAGCTAAGGTTTTAGAGGAGGTTGATTCATCAATCGGAATTCATACACATAATGATGCTGACTGTGCTGTGGCTAATTCTGTGATAGCAGTAGAGATGGGCGCCAATCAAGTTCAAGGGACTATTAATGGTTTTGGCGAAAGATGTGGTAATGCAAATCTTTGCTCCATTATTCCCAATTTACAGATTAAGCTGGGTTATAAATGTCTAAAAGATGAACAACTCAAAAGACTCAGAGATTTATCAAGATTTGTTAATGAAATAGCCAATCTCAGACACTTCAAGAGACAACCCTACGTTGGAGATAGCGCTTTCGCTCATAAGGGGGGTGTACATGTTAGTGCGGTCACTAAAAACCCAGAAACATACGAACATATAAGACCTGAATTGGTGGGGAACTCTCATAGGGTATTAATTTCGGATCTCGCAGGTAAGAGCAACATATTGAGAAAGGCTGCAGAACTTAATATCCCTTTGAATCCAGATTCACCACAACTACAGTCTATTTTAGATGAACTGAAGTCTTTGGAACATCAGGGTTTTCAATTTGAAGGAGCAGAAGCGTCCTTTGAATTGCTCCTAAAGAAATTATTAGGCCTTCACAGAAGATTTTTCGATCTAATAGGATTTAGAGTAATAGTCTCTAAGAGGAAGGAGGATGAAGACCCATTAAGTGAAGCCACCATTATGCTCAAGGTAGGGAAAAATATTGAACACACCGCAGCCACTGGGAATGGTCCTGTGAATGCACTTGATAATGCGCTCAGGAAAGCTCTATATAAATTTTATCCTCAGCTTAGAAGTGTTAAATTACATGATTATAAGGTAAGAGTTTTGACAGCCGGCAAGGGGACATCCGCTAAGGTTCGAGTATTAATAGAGTCTGGTGATGAGACTTCACGATGGGGAACAGTGGGAGTCTCTGAAAACATAATAGAAGCCTCGTGGCAAGCTCTTGTTGATAGCATAGAATATAAACTCTTGAAGGCGCCAGTTAGTGGTTATGGAAAAGAACAAGCAGAGGTATGAGTTTTTGATAAATTTTAATGATTTTTAAATTAAAAAAGGGTGAGTTAATTAACTCACCCCTTATGTCCTTATGAAATTTAATTAGCAGCCTTCTGGTTTCTTTTTCTTTGGTGCTTCTTTTGTTACAACTCCGTCTTTGATGCTGACTTTGTCACCAACCTTTAGCCCTTTTGGATCTTTTACTTCTACCGTAGTCTCTTTACCTTTGTCATCTTTTACCGTGACTTTATTGCCGTCTATTTTTGTAATAATCCCTTTGACCTCTCCAGATGCCATTGCCATTGATACGATACCGAAGGTAAAGATAAGTGCTATAATGAGAGCGATAATTGACTTCTGTCTCACTTCTATACACCTCCTTTCTAAATTTATTTATTAATCTCTAAAGGAAGAAAGCAACTTTTATGCCTTTTATTTTAGTAGATCAGGCATTCAAAAATAAAGACGCTTTAATTAATTAGATTTTTCACTTAAGTTGTTCATTCTCAATTTTAAGATTAGAATCCCCATTTAAGGATTCTTTAAAGTTAATGTCAATTTAAATTAATTTTTGTTAATCTTTCATGGGCTTAATAAACATGAAATAAGCCATAGTCCAATTACCAAGGATAATAAAGATTGTTGCAAGGATGCTTTGTAGAGACAAAGCTGACATACCAGTCAGCGAATGGCCTACTGTTCAACCACCAGCAACTATAGCCCCAAAACCCATTATTAGTCCGCCAAAGAAGACTTTAACAAGTTCATCAGCCTGTCTTGGAGCGGTCAATTTGTACTCTTTAAGCCCCTTTGCACTCATAAAAGCGCCAAGAGGTACGCCCACTACATAAAGGGCACTCCAGGTTAAAACACCTATACCAAATAGATTAAACATGGGATCAAATGGAGCCTTGCTATTGCCTGTGAGCAGAAACATGAGGAAATCAACAGTAGGTCCTGAGAACGATAATCCTCTTGCTTGTCCTCCAAAATAGTAAGAAGCCCACCATGCTATTATTACTATTAAACCGATTATAGCTCCACCTATAGGCCATGCCCATCCTTTTTTAGCAGTAGCAGTAAAGGGCTTACCTTTTAGCACAACTGCAATTATAATAGCGATTACTACAGCTATCACTATCCATTTAGAAAGCGGTGATTGACCAAAAAAGTCCCATAAAGCAGGGGTTGTAATAGCATCTTCACCGCTACCGAGTGAAACTTTGTAGCTTTTTAATGCTTTAACTATTGGGTTAAGGGGTCCATGAAGTGAAACTATTAAGGAAGTAGCAAAT
The DNA here is from genome assembly GCA_964411065.1 of uncultured Thermodesulfovibrio sp. Classification (GTDB taxonomy): domain Bacteria; phylum Nitrospirota; class Thermodesulfovibrionia; order Thermodesulfovibrionales; family Dissulfurispiraceae; genus DYHD01. The sequence continues at coordinate 515 of CAYPJO010000097.1, read as the reverse complement.
CCAAATGTTGCCACTAATGCAGCAAACTGACCTTCGCCCTGTTTATAGAGAACACCACTTCCACAACCTCCTGCTACTACAATTCCAATGCCGAAGAGATAACCTCCTACCATTGCTGCTATGGGAGCGAAAACTTGTCTTCTTAAACCATCTTCACCGAGTAATCCTATGTCCTCGATAAAATTAGAGCCAATAATGGCTATACCAAGCGCTATAAGCCATGACCTGAACATTGTCAAATCGTTTATAAAGATCACGTCTCTAAAGGCTGTATTCATTCAGTATCTGCCGCGTTGGAGTGCGAACCCAAAGATTACGCCTACGAGGAGACCACTTAGTATAACCATCGCAGTGGCCTGAGGTATTTCCTCCATAACTCCACCTCCTTAAATGTTTTTATCAAAGCCAAAGGCTCTTTATAAATATAATATTAGATAAAGAACATCGAATTTTCAGTTTAGTTGTAATTATTAATGGCTTTTTTTGTATCACATTAGCCCAACAAAAGTCAAAGA
>CAYPJO010000096.1:0-4864 GCA_964411065.1 uncultured Thermodesulfovibrio sp. | reverse complement strand
GGAAACAATACCTTTTCAGCGAGATTATTTTTGAGGAAAGGCTGGATCTTTCATTTTTTATCCAAAATTGCTAAAATAAATATCCTTACTTAATTTAAAACAGGGCCTCAGATATGCTTAGAAGTTTCTTAAAATCAAAAATTCATATGGCAAAAGTCACAGATTCTAATTTAACCTATGAAGGCAGTATAACAATAGATAGAGAATTGATGGATTTAGCAGGTATACTTCCCTTTGAACAAGTTATGGTTAGCAACATGAATAATGGTGAGAGATTTGAGACCTATGTTATCCCAGGTGAATATGGATCGAGAATGATTTGTTTGAATGGTCCCACTGCACGCAAGGGATTGGTGGGTGATAAAATAATAATTTTTTCCTATTGTTTACTCGACGAAAAGGAAATAGAAGGCTTTGAACCAAAAATATTAAAACTCGATAGTACTAATAATCCCCTCATCTGATATCTGATAATTGTAAATATATTAAAGCCAAATTTATGAACTCAAGAAAATAATGAACTATGACTTTACCGCAATTTATTAAAATCCAGTCATTTATGTTCTAAATTCCAGCTATTTCTTTTTTAGTTACCTTTTTGTTAAATTTTTAGTGCTATGAGCGATAAAAACTTTATTATTCAATTAGCTTATTAGTTGCGTGTGCTTACCATTCTTCATAAATTTATATATTATTGATAGATGCGATTTTTTTGCATCTATGACTTCATGTATACTATTGTTTCGGGATAAAACATTTATATTTATATTAAAAGTCCATAAATTTTAGCTTAAGAAGAGTCTATAAAAAGTTTTCTTGTTATCATATACCAATCTTTTAAAATAGTTAGCTTGCTCGATTCTAAAACTTAGACATCAGCTATGACTACTAAAATTTTTCTATTAACTACATTATTGATTTTATTTGTGAGTATCTACCTCAGTTTCCAGTTTTTAGTTCCAGTAACAAATGAGAACTCTTTGGTAGAAATTGAAATTTCCAGAGGTACAACTTATAAAAAAGCTCTCTTAATTTTAGTTGACAAAGGTCTGATGAGAGATACTTTCTTTTTTCTCTTAATGGGGAAGATTTATGGACTTGATAAGAAGTTAAGGGCTGGTTTCTATTTGTTTAAAGGTAGACTAACTCCCTTGCAGATTTTTGAGAAGTTGCTAAAAGGGGAAGTTATTGAATATTGGCTTAGTATAAAAGAGGGCGATACAATCTTTGAGATAGGTGAAAAATTGGAATCTATAGGGGTGGTAGACTATGAGACATTCATTTCCTTAGCATTCGATAAAAACCTTCTTGAGTCCTTAGATATAAAAGCTCCCTCTCTTGAGGGTTATCTATATCCTGATACTTATAGACTACCAAAGGGGGCTCCGCCTGAATATATTATCAGTATAATGGTTAATAAATTACGAAAAGAGTATTCTAATGAACTTAGAGAACGACAGAAAGAGTTAGGTTGGACAGAAAATGATGTCTTAACTTTGGCTTCAATAATTGAAAGGGAGGCAGTTGTAGATGAAGAAAGGGCTATAATTTCTGGTGTCTATCATAATAGGTTAAGGTTAGGAATGCCCTTACAAGCTGACCCTACCTCAGTTTATGGGGTAAAACCTTTCAATCGTAAAATAACTAAGAAGGATTTGCAGATAGACAGTATATATAATACTTATATTATAAAGGGATTACCACCAGGACCTATCGCATCACCAAGCAAAAGATCAATAATTGCTGCCCTTTATCCAGCAAAGGTACCCTATCTATATTTTGTCTCAAAAAGAGATGGAACTCATATATTTTCAAAGACTTTGCAAGAACATAATCTTGCAATCAGTAAAGTTAGAAACTCTCAAGGTAATCCTAAAGAGGCTTCAATAAAGGAATAGATGATAAAAAGAAGGGTAACAAAAAGAATAAAAGTCGGCAATATCTATATAGGTGGTGATGCTCCTATTACTGTCCAAACAATGACAAAAACAGATACAAGAGATGTTTTTGCTACTATTAAGCAAATTTTGAATCTTGAATCCAAAGGCTGTGAAGCTATAAGGATTGCTGTACCTGATTTTGAAGCAGTAAAAAATCTTGGAACTATTAAAAGGGCTGTTAAAATTCCTATAATAGCTGACATTCATTTTAATTGGAAACTCGCTCTTGAGGCTATCAAACAAGGTGCTGATCAGATAAGAATAAACCCAGGTAATATTGGAGCCAAATGGAAGGTATACGAAATAATTGCTTCTGCAAAAGATTATAATATTCCAATTAGAATTGGTGTAAATGCTGGTTCTCTTGAGAAAGAACTCTTATTAAAGTATGGTCATCCTACTCCTGAGGCTTTATTTGAGAGTGCCGAAGGGCATATAAAAATTTTTGCAGAAATGGATTTCCACAATATAGAAGTATCTTTAAAAGCATCAGATGTTTTGATGACACTCGATGCATATAGGCTATTCTCAAGCAAATATGATTACCCTTTGCATATAGGTATCTCTGAAGCTGGACCACCTTCCACCGGGATAATTAAGAGTTCTGTAGGGATTGGGATTCTTTTATTTGAAGGTATTGGCGATACAATTAGAGTATCTTTAACCGCTCCACCAGAAGAAGAGATAAGAGTTGCCTATGAAATACTCAAATCACTTGGTATTAGAAAAAGGGGTCCTGAAATAATCTCTTGCCCTACCTGCGGGAGGTGTAAAATAGATCTCCAAGCGCTTGTTACAAAGGTTGAGGAATCTTTAAAGGAAATCGATGAACCAATTACTGTTGCGGTGATGGGATGTGTAGTGAATGGTCCAGGTGAAGCAAGAGAAGCCGATTTTGGTATTGCCGGTGGTAAGAAGATGGGTCTAATCTTTAGAAAAGGTAGTGTTATAAAAAAAGTCAAAGAAGAAGATATTTTGAAAAGCCTCCTTGAGGTAATTTCTGAGTATTCCGGCTCTTCTCTTTAAAAGGTTTGAATATAAGAACTGAGTAAATTAGCTTTTTGCACAATTTTTTATAGGACTTGGATAGAGTTAATATAACAATAGTCGGCGCTGGTCTTATTGGCTTAGCCATTGCAAAGGAGTTATCTAAAAGATATACAGATATTATCGTTTTAGAAAAACACCCTAAGTTTGGTCAAGAAACGAGTAGTCGTAATAGTGAGGTTATCCATTCAGGTATTTATTATCCTCCCGGCTCTTTAAAGGCAAGTCTTTGTGTTGAAGGAGCAAGGCTTCTATATGAATACTGTAATAGACATTCTATACCTCATTCAAGATTAGGGAAGTTTATAGTAGCTACTAAAAACGAAGAACTCTGTAAAATCAAAGAACTCTATGATAATGGTGTTAGTAACGGAGTAGAGGGTCTATCAATAATAGATGGCAAGGATGTAACTAAAATAGAACCGAATTTGCATGCTCTTTCCGCTTTATATTCAGCTAATACAGGGATTATTGATTCACATTCTTTGATGGAAAAGCTCTATAGAAGTGCTATCTCTTCAAATGTTTTATTCTCTTTTAATAGCGAGGTAAATTACATCGAGAAAATAAAAGCTGGATATTTGATTGGTATTAGGGGTGATGATTATAAGTTCCTCTCAGAGGTTGTAATTAATTCAGCAGGTCTATATGCTGATCAGATTGCCCAAATGGCTGGGATAGATATTGATAGTGCAGGGTATAGATTGAAATATTGTAAGGGCTCATATTTTTATTATGCAAAACCTTCACCAATTAAAAAACTTGTCTATCCACTACCACATGAGAACTTAGCAGGTTTAGGGATTCATGCCACCCTTGACTTAGCTGGTCGTTTGCGCTTTGGACCTGATGTAGAATATGTGAAATCGATTGATTATAGGGTTGATAATAAAAAGTTAGAAGATTTCTACATTGGCGCTTCAAAGATGATCAAAGGACTTGATAAAAGTGCTTTTCTTCCAGACATGGCAGGTATTCGCCCAAAACTCCAGGGTTTAAATGGAAGAGCCAAAGATTTCATCATTAAAGAGGAGAGTAACAGAGGCTTGGAAGGTTTTATAAACCTTATAGGTATAGAATCACCCGGTCTAACTGCATCCTTAGCGATAGCAAAAATGGTAAAAAAGATTGTAGATGAAGTCATGGCTTAGAGATTAATTTTTATGCCAGTCGACTACTACATTTTAAAGGCACTAATTCTTTCTGGGTTAAATCCAACAGTAACTTCGAAATCTCAAAAATTGAATCAAGATTTATCAATGGCTTTAAGGGCTTCTGTGAATAACTCATTAAGTTTCTTTGATTCAACATGAAGTTTAAAAAGACTATCTGATACTTCTTTATTGCCCTGCTTTGAAATTCTCTCAGCCCACTCCTTGTATGTTTCGGCATGCTCATCATTATGTACCATCCAAGAGTGTAAGAGTCTTTTAAGCTTAACTATATCATTCATCTTTGAATACTCCTTGAATTTTAGTTTTTACAAGTAGGGTCATATAATTCCTTCTTTCAGAAAATCGTTACATATGATTATAAATGTTTTAAAGTAGCTTTTCAAAGACTTTTAAGAAGTATTTTTTTCTAATATTCTTATATTCTTAAATTTTGAATTTTGTGGAATTTTTTTAATTTTTCGATTCAATAGAGGTTGTTTTCTGGTGAAAAAAGTCCGGAGATAATCTGTTAAAGGTTGGGCGTATTTACTCAAAATAAAATCTCCCTGAAATATAATTAAATCTTTTCATGATTTAGCCTCCTTAGTTTCTTTTCATAGACAATAGATAGAGACTATCTATTGCTGTAAGAGTATATATAAACTCTCCCTTGCCTGATGCTCCACTGTGATGCACAAGATCTATCTCAATGTAACCAGACTT
>CAYPJO010000095.1:0-4961 GCA_964411065.1 uncultured Thermodesulfovibrio sp. | reverse complement strand
TCAAGGTTACCTTCACAATAGATGTTGAAAAGCTTGGATATGATGAGTGGTGGATAGTAGATCACATTTATAGTTCAAAAACGAAAGAGCTTGCATTGTCTTTATCTGAAAAAGGGATGGATGTTGTGTTAAAAGATGTTACAGAGGAACAAAAAGAATTGCTTTATAAAATTGATGAACTTGAGATAATAATTGATGGATTGTTATGTAGAGTAAGCAAGGAACTCATGGAGGAGAAAACAGAAAAAATCAAAAATCAAGATCAGGAAAAAAAATATATAACATTCAAAAATCGTTTTCTTGCAAATGCAAAGTCAGAAAATGAGAATGAGCAAAAAGAGCAAGCAAGCAAAAAAGAGAAAGATAAGAGGAAGATAAAAACTTTTAAAATTTATGAGGGAGAATATGAAGTATTTATAGAAGACGAGGGAGAAGATAATAAAAAAGAATTTTATCAATTTACTGTTGGCAGATATTCATATGATTCAAGTAATAAAACCTTAACTTTGTCGTTAGCCTTGACTCACACCATTGCAGCAGAAAAAGAAAATAATGTCGAAGAAAATCAAAATGAAAAATATGCTGTGAAAAACAAAGAAGGTTATACAATAGGTTGTATAACAATTGAACAGGAAGGTTCAAAGAAAAAGGCTATCTTTAGATTAAATGAGAGAGAAAAATGGAAAAGAGTTTGTCAGATTCTTAAGGTTCTGAAAAATGGACTTATATATCATAGTAGCGGAGAAAATTGGGGTATTGTCCCACAATTTCTAATTTCTGCGGGACTTAAGTTACCAATTCCTCTATTTCACTCTTTCGTTGAACTCGGAAGTTTTGAAGAATCTGTTTTTGATAATTCTTATATACTTTCAAATGACAACGAGAAGAAACTTATCTACCTCTATGATCCGAAGCAATTAGTCGGCAGGGTAACAGAAAAAAGAGCTATGCTATATGAAGACTGGAGCAGTTTTCTCACATGTCTCTCTTCAAAATGTAATGAGAGCGAAAAGAGTGAAGAGATGAAAAAATGAGAAATGTGCTGAAAATAAAAATTCATCAACCTACTGCCCATTACAGAGTTCCATTTAGTTACCAACGAAGGTTTACCTATCCCATTCCACCATTTTCTACTGTAAAAGGTATGATTTGTAATCTTATGGGGATAAGAGATGATTCAGATGAGCTGTTCAATAAAATAAAAAAAGGTCTGTCATTAGCCATTTATGGAAGGTATGAGAGTATTGTTAAAGAATACGTCTGGTTTAGAAATATAGAGAAAGATAGCCATGTGAGGAAGTTCAATTCTGTATGGAACCGTATAATAGATACCATACCGCAACATCCAGGTGGACAGATGCCTGTGACTATAGATGTTTTACATAACGTTAACCTACTGATATACATTTACCATCCAGAATCAGTCTTTTTAGAGGAGATAAAGAGGGCCTTTGAAAATCCTAAAAGGAGGCTATCTACAATTCATCTTGGTAGATCTGAGGACTGGTTAGTCATCGAAGAGATAATGTATCCTGTAAAATTGAGGCAGTCATCCATGAGTACTATCGATCTCAATTATTTTACCTGGATACCAGCTAAAGAGTTTGCTAATGAAGACTTTATAGGAGAAAAATACGATGATTTCTTTGATAACCTGAATGGAAACCTTTTTAGACTACCAGTATTTTATAAAATCACAGATGATAACCAGCGTGTATTTAGTGAATACATAACGGTAAAACTATTTGAGTCAAGAAGTTTTAAAGGGGATAATTTTTATATAGATATTGATGAAAATATCCCTCTAATTTTTTCAAAGCTAAGAGGCAATGGGGAATGCAAAAAATTTTAGCTAAAAGTAACGAAGTAATTACCCTTGCAAAACATACAAAGGGGCTATTTGAGCAATTTGAGAAGTTAAAGAGTCTTATATCGAGTGATTTCATTGATTATGAGGTGTTGAAATTCGCAATATTCATACATGATCTTGGAAAGGTATCGCCAGCTTTTCAAATTTCTGTAGGAAACTGGAATTATTCACCGAAAGTGCCTTTCCCTGATGTTCCTCATAGCCTTTTTTCGTTACTGTGGGTTAATAAGGAAAAGCTTGCTAGCAAGTTATCTAATAATTATGACTTAAAGATTCTACTTTCTGCCGTTGCTTTCCACCACTGGCGCGATAATTTCCATACAATTATATTAGCTACTGACAATGCCTTTAAAAGGGCAGTAGATGAGGTTTTATTAGATATGAATCTAAGGATGGCACTTCTTACGAATTTAAAGAACCACTTTAGCGATAAGGAGTTTAGCGAATTCTCAGAAATTTTAGGTTTTAATGAAGAAATAGCAATGACAATCAGCAATCGAAATGATATGTTTTCTTTTATAGTGCCACCTTATTATGCCTATTTTTTGCCTCAGAGAATTTCTTTTGACGAAAAGTATAAAAGGAAATGGGTTTTTACTGCTGGACTTTTGATGCGAATCGATCATTTTACTTCTTATATTCAGGAGGAAAATATTTCTGAGGAGATAGAGAAACCCTTTTCTAACTATCAAGATGTCAAAAATAAAGTAGAACAGGTATTATCCGAAAAAGTAAAGGATAAAAAGAATCCAACCCATGAAAAAATTTTTTGGCAGATCAATTTGATAGAAGAAGGAGAATTAAAAGATAATAACGTTTTATTAGTGGCTCCCACTGGCTTTGGAAAAACTGAATTTGCCTATTTATGGGGCGCTGGAAGCAAGTTATTTTTTACCTTGCCTCTTAGAAGCGCGGTCAACTCAATTTATGAAAGATCAGCAAATGTATTTGGTCCAGAAAACGTGGGATTACTTCACTCAGATGCAGACATTTATCTTTACAATAAATCATTGGACCTTGAAGGTGAAAACTTTAGAGTGCTTGAGCTTGCTAGACATCTGTCATTACCAGTTTTGGTCTCTACGGGAGATCAGATTTTTCCAACTGCCTTGAAATATCCTGGATATGAAAAGATTTATGCTACCCTAGGTTACTCAAATATCGTCATAGACGAGGTGCAGGCATACGATCCTCAGGCTGTAGCAATAATAATAAAGCTCATAGAGGAAGTTGTAAAACTTGGTGGTAAATTCCTACTAATGACAGCAACACTACCAAAATTTGTAGAACGACAAATTGAAAATAGAATTGGTAAAGATAATTTTAAATTGATCGACAAATATGAATGTTGTGTTAATCTTCATAAACATCATGTAGAGGTCAGAGAAGGTGACATTACAACAAAGGCCGATGAGATATTGGCTAAAGCAGCTGAAGGTAATAGAGTTCTTGTAATCCTCAATACCGTTGGGACAGCTCAAGAAATGTATGAAAATATCGCCAAAGAGAATAAAAATAATATTTATCTGAAATTACTTCATTCGAAATTTACCTATAGTGACAGAAAGCGTCTTGAGGATGAGTTAGTGGGTTGTGCTAATGTGAAGGGTACATTTAGCAATCCAAAACCAGATAACGAAAGGGAGGGGAAGATACTTGTTGCTACACAGGTTGTAGAAGCCTCTCTTGATATAGATGCAGATATTCTTTATACAGAACTTGCTCCAATAGATGCCCTCATACAAAGAATGGGTAGAGTAATGAGAAGAAATAGATGCGATGACCAGACTAGTGCAGAATCTAAGCCATCTGAACCAAACGTTATTGTCTTTTATCGACAACCTAAAGATGACATAAAATTATCTTCAGGTGCTGGCAGCGTTTATCAAAATGATTTATTAGCCTTTTCGCTTGCCTTGTTGTTTAGCAGGATAATGTCTGAAGCAGTATCTTATAGCAAGATTGATGAAATAAAGAAAAAACATTGGCCTAAAGAAAAAGAGAAAAAGGGAAAATCGAAAGCTAAAGCAAAAGATGCATTAAAGGGCTTTCTTGATGATTTATTTAAAACTATTAGAAATAAGCAATCCAATGAATCTCAAAACCGTTTTATTTTTTACTTTCCCGAGACAGATAAGAAAAAATTAGTAGATGAACTTTATGAATTACTACCCTCGGAATCTAGTTATCTCCGAAAGTTCTACGAGACACTTGATATACTTGATGCAGGATACATGTCTGAGAAGAAACAGGAGGCATTGAAGATATTTAGGGAGATTTATACAGTCCCAGCGATTCCAAAAGATAGAGATGATGCCTTCAAAAAGTCAATTGAGAATTTTCTAAATGATGAAAACATATCTTTCACAAAATTTAAGATTGATGTTCTCTCCGAATTTATTGTGGATATGGACATTAGAAGATATCTCTATAACAACTCGCTAAATTTAAGAGAAGTTTCTTATCTTGTAAATGAAATTAGTAACAACGACGATAAAAAGATTAACAAAATTAAAAAATGGCTAAGTGGAGTTTATATTTTTGATGGCGAATACAGTCAGGATATTGGAGTAACATTATATAGACATGATGATAAAAGTAAAGAGGAAGATTCAGGAATTATTGACATTTAGAGGTTTATTTGTGCAAAAAACTTCAGCAATCTTGACCGGTTATCATAGAGAACTGTTTGAGCACTTTTTTGAGCTTGCTGTTCAGAGATATCTATAGTTTTTCATTATATATGGTATTGTTTACACTGAGGGCAAGGATTTACCTATGAAGCATGGCAAGCCAATGAATGATGTGGCAGATTCAAAGGCATGCTTTTGGGATTACTGCCTTTAGCTGTAAAGACACTGCAGGCGCATGGTCCAAAATTATGGAAAGAGCGTGTAGAAGATATGAAAAAAGGAATCCTTGATCTTAATACTAAGAAAATAAAAATTACTCGCAACAAACCATGTCTCTGCGTCTTTGAATCAATTAATCTGTAGCAAAACAATCGCTTGACTGTCAGGAAAGTGGAAGATTTAATTTTGCATGATATAATTGTAAAGATAGCATAAATAGAGAGAGTTTGCGATGCTTG
>CAYPJO010000094.1:0-5276 GCA_964411065.1 uncultured Thermodesulfovibrio sp. | reverse complement strand
GCAATAGTCAACAAATTATCTTTTATCAAAGTTATGAGTTATACTCTCGACTTATAAACAAGTATGATTAAAAGAAAAAGGAAATTCGTTATTATTATGCAAGCACCAGTTGGTAAGTTGAACAATAGAGATATAAAAATGCCAGAGATTACTGATATTGTAGAGATAAAAGTTGCAATTATTAATGAATTTTTAAATCCCTTTGCTATCTGAAAAGAGCAGACTGCAGGCATTATTAATAATGCAGAAGTAAGCATTATTCCAACAATTTTCATTGCAAGAACAACGGTTACTGAGGTCATAATGACAAGCAAAGCGTTTAATCTTTTGGTCTTTATACCTAAAGTGCGTGCGAATTCTTCATCAAAGGTTATTGAGAATATCTCTTGATAAAAAAAGTAAAAGATGAATAAAGTAACGATAAAAAGGGCTATTGAGGTTATCACATCTTCTGTACTGATGGTCAGTATATTGCCAAAGAGGAAGCTAAAAAGATCTACATTAAACCCACCTGCAAAAGTTGCAAGTATAACACCAGTAGCTATTCCTAAGGAAGAGACAATTCCTATCGCTGCATCACCGTAAATCCTTGCCTTTTCTATGAGTTTCACTATGCCTAAGGAACAGAGAATAACTACTGGTATTGCGGTATAAAGGGGATAGACTCCAAAGACTATTCCTAATGCTACGCCACTAAAGGTAACATGAGCTAAGCCATCCCCTATGAGGGATAGTCTTCGTAAGACCAGTTGAGTTCCTAAGAGGGAACAGGTGACTGCAATCAAAAGACCTGCTATAATAGCCCTCTGAATAAAGCTATAACTGAGAAGTTCGATTATGTCCATTGCAATTTAGTGAATAAATCTAAAAAATGCTCAACTTATATATCTTTTAATTATGCCTAAGACAAATAATGACTGCTTTTAGATTGTGTGAATTTCTATTGGGGCGATATTTTTGAAGGTAAAACTTTGAGTTTCCCATAATCTTTAGGTAACATAAATTTAATCCTGATTTTTTTATCGGCCTCGAAGTTTCATTTGTTATAAAAACTTTAACTCTAAGAATTTTTCTTTAATCATGCTGATGGCAGATTATATGTTGTGAAGCCTTGCCAAAATAGCTTGACATACTCTCGGAGCGACAAAATTCATCAAAACTCCCATAAAAGATTATTTCTTTATCCAGATAAAGAAGTTTAAAGGCGTATTTTCCTATGCTACCTATATCATGTGTCACTAAAATGATAGTTGCCCCTTTCTCCAAATTGATTTTTTCCATAAGGGAGAAGAAGTTTTCTCTAATCTCTGGATCAAAAGCTGTGGTAGGTTCATCTAATAGGAGTAGTTCAGGTTCATTTACAAAGGTTCGTGCCACTAAAACTCTTTGTTGTTGCCCCCGAGATAGAGTAGAAAATAGCCTTTGTCTGATATCCGCTATCCCAAGGAGTTCCATTACTCTATATATGGCTATTTTATCATTACTGTTTATCCTCTTTGGGAATTTTTTCTTAGATAAAAGTCCCAGTGCAACTACCTCTTCAACGGTGGTAGGGAAACTGGGATTGTGGGCACTCATCTTCTGAGGAAGATAACCAATCTTATCCCACATAGTAAAAACTTCAGGATCGTATCCAAAAAGCTTGATTTTACCCTTAGCAGGTTTAATTATTCCTAAGATTGTTTTTATAAGAGTAGTTTTCCCAGAACCATTTGGTCCAACAAGTCCAATATAATCACCTTGCTTTACAGAAAAACTAATATCCTCTATGACATCTATGGAATTATAACGAACAGTTAAATTTTCTACAGTTATGATATCTACTGGCATTGTAGTGCAATCTTTAAGTTCTGAAGATTTTTCTCCATGAGAGAGATAAAGGTCACACCTTTCTCGAAAAGATCTTTAGAAATGTTATGACCCGCGTTGAGCGTCAGTATTTGGGCTTTTGTCTCTTCAGCGATCATTTGAGCCATCCGAGGTTCTATTAATTCTTCTGTAAAAATATGATTTAAACCATGTTTTTTCATTGCCCCTATTATTTTTAACATCTGTGATGGAGTAGGTTCTGCATCAGGAGATAGGCTCTCATAGGCGGCAAGATAATTAAGATTATATCGTTTTGCCAGATAGGAAAAGCTTAAATGACCACCGCTTATAAAAGTATTTTTTTTGCATGTCGATAATGTCTTTTTAAATCTCTCATCTAATTCCATTAATTTTGCTTTGTACTGGTTTGCGTTGTTTATATAGTGTTCAGTATTCAAAGGATCTTTTGTAATCAAGCCTTCTAATATATTATCAATCATTCTAAGAGCTTTTGAGAGGTCAAGCCAGATATGGGGATCAAAGATGGGTTCCCTGTGATCTTTGTGATGATGATTGCCGCCTTTTATTAATTCTATACCTTTACTTGAGTCAATTATCAGGAGTTGTTTATCAAAGCTATCTTTTAAAATATCCTTAGCCCAAGGTTCCATATAAATATTTGTAAAGATGAATATATCGGCTTTTTTGATGGTTGCAATATCTGAAGGTCTTGGATTAAAACTATGAGGTTCAATGCCTGGCGGGAGAAGAAGTATAACATTGGCTCTCTCTTTTGCGATCTCCTTTGTGAAATCATATAGAGGGAAAAGAGTTGTAATAACAGTAATTTTATGAGATGTCTCAGTTATCTTAATATCCTTTCTCTCACAGGAAGCGATGAAGAATAAAAGTAAAGAAAGAATAAAATAGATTATCATTAATTTAAATCTTTGATAATTCATTGTTGTAATCGATATAGACTCTAACTTATAGTCTCATCCTCAAATCGTCATTTTGGAAAATTCCATATAGCACTTTGAAAATTTTACCTCTATACCTGTGCTAAAATTCAGATGATCATCGTAAACTTCAATTTCTTTTAATATATACATCAAACTAGTTCCTGAGACCACCATTTTAACCTTTTATCTAATAGGCTATCATTTTTAGAATTCAGACACTCAACGCACAGACCATTTAATTGTAAAATGTGGTCTAAAACTTTGCCATTTAAAGTTTTCTCTATATCTTTCTCGATCTCTGAGATATTACATAATTCTATCTCCCTAACCTTTCTGCAAGAGATACAGATAAAATGATGATGGTGCTCATTTTTTTGACAAAAATAATAGTAGAGCCGACGGTTAGGATGGATTACCTTGGATATTATCCCATATTCTGAAAGCTCTTCTAAATTCCTGTATATAGTTGGTAACCCAACTCTTTTGAATCTCTCTTTAATGTGCCTCCATACTTCGTCAGGAGACATATAAAGGGGTTTTCCTGCAAGGGTTTCCAATATGGCAACTCTCTTAGGAGTAGCCTTTATATTCAGTTCTTTAAGTATGAGTCTAAATTTGTTGTCCATTTTAGAAAATGAAAATGATTTCTATTTAAAAAGGGGCATTAAAAAGAGGCTATACCTTTGGTATAGCCTCTTTTATGAGTTAAGCCATTTTAGAAGCTAAAGGTAAGTCCATGGTGGAACACAATGGCATTCTTTGGATCACTTGTCGGTCCAGTTGCTGCAGCTTTGTAGAAGTCGCCTGCAAAGAGGATACCGCTATTGATGAAGTATGTGAGATTCTTTGCAATCTTGTAAGTTGCCTTAAGGTCAATTTCTGTTCCGATCTCTTTGTCACTCCCATAACCTGTAGGAGCAAGAATCCTTGAGGCTCTCAAATAGAAGAGATCGAGTGCAAGGGTAAGGTCTTTCATTGGGCTAAAGTCTGCGCCGAGATTATAGTAAGTGGTATTTGATAAACCTGTTCCGAGTCTGTATTTTGTGCCAAGTTCACCATATGGAGATGCTGTAGCAAGTGCAGCTGCTGTGCTTACTCTGTAATCATAGACTACTGTGTAATTGATCACATTAGCTAAAGAGGTATAGAACATCTCATCTTTGTTAGCAGTGCTACGTTTATCCCCCGAACCATATCCAAAGGAAGCTCTCACTGTGACAGGATCGAGCTTATAGTTTAAGCCAACTGATGCAGCCCAACCTCTTGCCTTGACTGTTGGAGTTAAATCACCAAACTGGAAGTCGACTGCTGCTCTGTAACCTAAGCCCATCAATTTGCCTCTTGCAAAAAGGCCAATGTTCTGAAGGCTCATTTCGCTATCAGAATTATTGACATAAGTATAGTTTGCGCCCACGGTGTTATCTTTATCGACTTTGTAAGTTGCCATGAGAGTGTAAAGGTCTGTATCATCAGTGTTGTCTATACTACTGCCTTCTTTTACCTTTACAGTAGCAAAATTGAGTTCCAATTCCTTTGTGGGCTCGATAACGAGAAGGATAGCGTCATCTCCAAATCTTCTATGATCATAAAACTGCCCTGCTCCGATCATAAAGGGCATATGACCAATTTTAATGCCTGCTGGAACACCAAAAAGACCACTCCCTGTATAGGCAATCCATGCTTCTACAACGGTATCAAGAGTAGCTTGCTTTCTACCACCTTCAGTAGCTGCTAAGTTACCCCATACAGTAACATCTGTGGAATTGTTGGGGGTACCAGTATCTGTTGAGCCAGTCTCTAAAAGGATTCTTCCAGACAGATTGGCTCCTGCTTTCACGTCAACTGCAAGTCTAACTCTTTGATCATATCTTGCCTGCGAGCTACCTGCATATGGGAAGCCTGTAGTTGCATTTTCAGTTACTGTGTAATTGGTAATATTATCCTGATACCATCCCCTTACTCTTATTTCTCCACCCAGCCTGATTTGAACATCCTTTGCTGATACTACTGAAGCTGTCTCAGCAGGTATGGAGGCATGAATAGCAAAAGCACTTGCTGAGAAGCCAAGAACCAAAACAACTGCTAAGAGAATTGATAAGTATTTTTTCACTTCCTAACCCCCTTTGGTTAGTTCAGTAATATATCCGCCAAGGGCGGATTTACAAAATATAAGAAAAAAATCTTTCTCTACTCTCTATACCCTCTCTCACCCCCTTTATGTTTAAACTACTCTTAGAGGAGTTTTAAATTTTATACCATGAAAATATTTTTTTGTCAAGAAAAAATTAATCAGTTTTAATCGAAAATATTTTAATCAAAAATAGCTTTAAGCAATAAATATACCAGCTTTTTTCTATGGAAAGTAGCAATCGAAGAAGCTTTTTATCAGGTAATCGTATAATTATATGTATACTTTTTGCAACAGAATGTGAATTTAGTAGACAGTTAAAAATTCTATGGATATTAGAGGAGATAAATTTTTGATTATTTTAGTTTAAAATAAGA
>CAYPJO010000093.1:0-5595 GCA_964411065.1 uncultured Thermodesulfovibrio sp. | reverse complement strand
ATTTTACGCTACCTAATAATCTTTTGCTAATGGGTTCATAAAATACTGCTTCATTGTTAAGAGTTTTTCTCTTAAAATCTGACAGAGAAAATATTTTGTCAGGATAGAAACGGAAATCATTGCTAAATGAAGAAGAAAATAATTTTTGTTCTCTAATAGCATTTCTTAATTCTATGTTATTAGCATTTAGTCCTTTAACAATTATCCCTTTTATTTTATTCACCGATATATGATGAAACTGGTCAGTCGTAAAAGTCACCGAAAACTTAACTGCACCGCCTGTAAGCAATTTATCCATTTTGGAAGAAATTTCATCTCTGAACAACAAGCTATCATAATCTGAGGTTGGTATTTCTATTAAATGATTATCAACTGTCAGAACATATACTCCATCAAAATCTGGCACAGGAAGGGGTAATTTTCTTTCCTCAGAAAAAGTTTTGGCGTATTCTTTCTCATCGTTTGTATCAATAACACTGAGATCTATAGTCTTTAAAAGTTCAGGGATCAGCTTTGACTCCTCAAGTGCATTAGAGATTGCACTCTTTGATATCATGTATCTTGTTGTTCCAGCCAAAAAAAAGAATTCAGTACTAACGAATCTTGTGAATTTGCTGTTGCAAGGTGTAAACTTAGATTCAGCTTTGGATCCAACTTTGCATCTAAAATACAAATCTCCTGTATAAGTCCAACTATCATCTTTTTCAAAAAAAGGCTGGATATAAATTGACTCAAGCTCTTTGTTGATGTTTACAATGAGCAACTCATGCTTTTCGTTTTCTCTTTTTATGGGTTCATCTAAAAAGGTTAAAAATCTCCATGTATCGTTTTCATCTTTTTCAATTAATGCTAATTTTTGTATTCTTACTTCTGGGTCATAGCTAATTCTTATATTTTTTGAAAAATCGCAATAGGCAAGTTCGTAAAAATTAAGTAAAATCAATGTAATAAAGATAATTAAACCCTTTTTGTTTTCCATGTTTTTCACTTATCTCCTCCCTATAGAACCCTAAATGTAAGGGTAGCCCAAAAGCTTTCCCAGTTAATATCCCCCTGAGAGGGTAACATGTGAATAGTATGGACAAAATATGCCCCACTTCTAAATAGTTTAAGCTTCACCATACCATTTTCATCACTCTGTGTGTTGTAAGGATATTTTGAATATCCATAGGCGATAGGAGCAAAGCTCAAGGGGTTCTCTTCGTATAAAACCTGCACTTTCAATATGTCACATTCTTTTAATTGTAAAGGGTCAGACTCTGGAATAATCTCAAGCATATGGGAGAGCGATTTACCAAAAAATGTTGCATCTCTTTTGCTCCCCACTTGAATGACAGTTTTGGCATGGTGAGTATATTGTTCTCTATAAATTTCTTTATGCAATCTTTGTGTTTCAATGAGATTTAATATTTGTGTCAGATTTTCATGCATTAGATAAGAGTTAAATTTTTCAGCAGTCAAGTCAATAATGCGGGTTTTTAGGATGAGTTCAATGAGATATGCCCCTTCTTCTAATTTCGGTATATCAAAGATAAGTGTCTTACCTTCAACATAAAAGTTTTTAATCTCAGCATGAATATTATTGCCCTTTATCCTACAAATATTAATTCGTTCGGGTGATATTGCAACATCGCTTTGTGTAAAATCATCAGTTAGTCTGCAATGGACTCTTGTCGATTCGCCAGATAGCAAAGCAAACTTTTCTGGAACGATAAAGAATCTATGATACATAATACTATCTCCTTGAAAGTTTATCTACGGTGTCAAAAGACATGCCATAAATTTTTTTATAATAGCCATCGGTAATCCTTACCCAATCAATGCCTAACTCGGGGTAAATAGTTGCCGCATACCAGCAGAGCATAAGAACTGCTCTCGGAGTATAAAGACCACCTACATAAGGTGGATTCTGATATACCCTTTTGTTTTTAACAGCCTTTATGTTTTTAAGTCTTGGGTTGTTTAAGATGACTTTTGGTGTATATCCAGCCACATGAGAGATCGTAATTACATCAGGATCCCAAGCAATTATCTGCTCTAAAGAAACGGTTGCTACAAACTGATTTATAGATCTGGCTACATTTATACCTCCAGCGAGTTCTCTTACATCCTCTTTGCCCCAATCCCCAGCTAAGACAGTGGTTATATCTTTTCCGCTTACAGATAAAACTTTGAGCTTTCGTTCTGGTGGAATCTGCCCGGTTTTTTCTCTGACCATTTTCTCAATACCCCTGAGATAATTCACCAAACTGAGAGCCTCTTTTTCTTTATTGAAAATCTTTCCCATAAGAATTATAGTTGAATAATTATTTTCGAGACTCCTCACAGTTATTAGTATCACAGGTACTCCTGCATCCTCGAGCTTTTTGATGTAAGTAGTCTTTAACCTAAAACCGACCTCTCCCCCAAGGGCGATTATAATGTCTGGATTAAGAGAGATTAGTTTTTCAATATTTACATCACTTTCAGATTCAGAAATGATAGGTATATCTTTCAATTTTGGGATTAATTCTTCAAGGAGTGAATGAGTCCCCCTTGTTTTAACCCTTCCTACTACTCTATCAATAGCGCCTAAATAGTTTATTGACTCTAAGCAAACAGGGGTCATTACAACAACTCTTTTAATTTCGTAAGGAATCCTTACCCTTCTGCCGTCACTATCAATAATCTCTCTTTCATTAGCAAAGGAAGGCTGAATTACCAAGCAGAAAGTAGCAAAGAGCAATAAAGATAATATAGTTAAATACATTTTGGACTTAAGGCTCTTAATAAACATCTTTAAAACTTCATTGACCATAGTAAAGAGACTGAACGGGGCTCACCGAGCATAAACTGGGTATCGCCATAAGAGCTTGCTGCATATACCTTATCTGTAATGTTGTTTATTCTTAGAGTCCAGTCTCCTATCTTGCTCTTGTATGAGACCCATTCACCCACTGTAGTGTAACCATCCATCCATACTGAATTTGCATTATTAGCACTCCTTTTGCCCACATGACGGACATGCGTTCCAATCAGCCAATTCTTAATAGGTTTGTAGGTTACCCACAAATTGCCTACTTTTTCTGGTGTATTTGGCGGAAGATTTCCAGCCCTCGAGACAGATTTGCCAGCTACTGATTCATTGAAAACATCAAATTTGCTATCCATAAATGCACCATTTGCCTCAATTGTCAATTGCTTAATGGGTCTTACTGCTATTGCTATCTCAATCCCCTTTGAAGACTGTTGGCCTATTTGAATTACAAGTCCAGGGTTGTTTGGATCACGGGTGAGGATGTCACTCCTTTCGAGATGAAAGAGGGCTAAGGTTGCTTCACCAAGATTTTCTGGCAGTTTGCCCTTTACTCCTATTTCAGCCTGTTTTGCACGAGTCAATCCATATCCTCTCTGAGCAGGGGTGAGTGTGACAATCTGGGCAGGAGGCTCAAGGGCATTACCATATTGGCCATAGAGACTCACATTGGGCATGATGTCATAGAGTAATCCTGCTCTATATGAATTGCCTGACCATCTTTTTGAAAAGCTTGTATTGTCTCTCAGATTATTGGAATTCATATTTATCTTGTCATGCCTGCCCGCGAATGTAAACTTGAGCTGTTTTGTTACATCAACAAAGTCTTCAATAAATATAGCATAATTATTCACATAGGTTCTTCTTAAGGGTAAATAGGCTGATTCAGTGGTGAAGACACCTGGTAAAGGATTAAGAAGATCAACTGTGTCACTGCCAATAAAGGGAGAGTTGTTGTTTCTCTGATGGCGATTTCTTGATAAGTCAAAACCGATAAGAAGTCTGTTTCGAATGTCTCCTATCTTGTGTGTAATTGCCATTTCAGAGCGATTGCCGATAATGTTTTGGAAGTGTTTAATGTGAAGGAAATCGCTCCTTGTAACCTTTCCAGTAGTTGGGTCATAAGTATATACCTCTGCATTATACCAAAAGCGGTTTTCAGAGTTGATATAAGTCTCATTAGTAAGATTAATGCCTTTAGCTGGTAAAGCTTCGATTTTTAGGGTTAACCAGTTGACCTCTTTGTCAAGATGATCGTTGTCGACATTATAATTTCTGTATCTCAACCTTTCATCAATCTTGCCATTTACAATAGGAGTGCCAAAATAGCCCTCTGCGTTGTCACAAAATCTCTCCGCTCCTATGCTTACCTTTAATTGTTCGCTTATAGATATAGCTATTTCACCTGAGAGGTGGTGATAATCATAAGATGACCTATCAACATGACCAAAGGAGCCTTTATTTGCCGCAATGTAACTTGCATCGAAACGGTATGAAATAGAGTTAGTTGCCTTGCCCCCTATTCCCAATCCGATCGTTTTTGTATCCCATTTATCATAAGACAAAAGTATTTCTCTTTCTTCTTTTCCATCTGCCTTTTTTGTAACATAATTTATCGCTCCAGCCATTGAGCCAAGACCATGGAGGACTGAAGAAGCCCCTTTTATTACCTCAATCCTTTCGTAATTAAATACACCACGGGGGCTCATAGCAAGCCCAGGATATCGAAAACCATTGTATAAAATAGGGATGCCTAATATTACATCAAAACCACGCATTTGAGTTCTCAAGATGCCGAAAGAATGGCTCACGGTTACACCAGCGGCATTTTCTAAAGCCTGGAGGGCATTGGTATTAGCGCGCTCACGGATTAAGTCTTTTGTGATAATCTCAACACTGGCAGGTGTTTCCTGCAAAGTGAGATTAAGTCCGCTTCCTATTGAGCTTTGCTGTTCAAGGGGTATGCCCGAGACGATTGGGGTTGCCTCAACCTTGATTTCCTCGAGAATCAGCTCTTTCTTTGCTTTTTCGTCATTACCCTTTTCAACCTCTGCGAAAGCGTTTAATAGACTAAAAAGAATAATCGAAAGCAAAAATGCAATCAACTTTAAGCTAAATCTCATCTTATTCCTCCATGATAATTAATTTTTACAATTTTCCTCCAAGAATCCTAACCTTTGCCATAGATTCACCCCTGCACGGGCAAGTCATCAAAAGTTTCCTCTACCCTGATGTGAACGATATTTCAGGAGCATATGGGATATTTTCATTACTGCGATTTAAATGGGTGAACCCCAAAAACAATTCCAACTCCTTCAAAGGCATAACCGAAAGAGTGATTTCTTCACCTCTACTATGGTAATCCTCTAAGTTCTCAAACCTTGCTTGAGGAGATTTGAAGATAAACCTATCTTTGCCATAATTACAGAACACCGTTAAAGTTGCCTTAAGCCAGTCCCTGAAAAGATTAGGTATACCAATTTCATAATGGTTGACGAGTTCAGGCTTAAGATTTTTCCACTGCCCTTCTATCCTTTTAATCAGGAGGTTATTAAAGAACATTTGAAAATCAGATCAATCAACTAATAAAAAAAGCCATGAAAACTGCGCTTACATAGCACAAGCCTTCATGGCTTTGGATTCTCAATTATGCCTTAAATTTTATTTAACAAGCCGCTCTTCAGAGGCAGTGATTAAAACCAAAATAAGCTAAACTATATTACCCTGAAAAGCCAAGTAAAAAATTAAGCCTGCCACAGACAGTCTCATTCAAAGGATGCTTGCAATACTTAGGTAAATCA
>CAYPJO010000092.1:0-5629 GCA_964411065.1 uncultured Thermodesulfovibrio sp. | reverse complement strand
TCACAAGAAAAAAAGATGCTTACTGATATAAATTAATTGTTGCTTTCACCTCTAACTTTTGATATATTTTTTATATGAGTAGTAAAATATCATTTATAGAAGCCAAATCGCCTGGCAATCATGTCTTTAGTAAATTTCCCTTACCGCGGTTAGGTTCTATCCTACTATCCACTTTACTTAAACAAAAAGGACATTACGTTAGAACCTTTATAGAGGATATTGCAGACCCTGATTGGTTTTTTATTGAAAACTCAGATATTGTTTGCATATCAACGATTACTTCAACTGCATTAAGAGCATACCATTTAGCTCAAAAGTTCAGGAAAAATGGGAGAATAGTTATTTTAGGTGGTATTCACCCTACTTTTATGCCCGAAGAGGCAATCGAGTATGCTGATTACGTCATAAGGGGAGAAGGAGAGCATTCACTTATACAATTAATAGAACATATTCACACAGGTTCTCCACCTCTATCTTCAATATTTGGTCTTACCTATAAGAATAAAGATGGAAAGATAATCCATAATGCTCCCTCCAGTTTCATCGAGAACTTAGATAGCTTACCAGAGCCTGATTTTTCACTAGTTCACAATTGGAAATCATCTAACCTGTATCCTATTGCAACATCTCGAGGTTGCCCTTTTAATTGTAAATTCTGTTCAGTAATAGAAATGTTTGGGAGGAGATATAGATATAAATCTGTTGAATCAACGATCAAAGAAATTAAAAATGTATTAAATCCTTCTCATAGGACAAGAATATTTTTTGTAGATGACAATTTCGCAGCCAATAAAGAACGAACCAAAAATATACTTAAAGCTATCTTATCAGAAAAGCTAAATTTAAGCTGGAATGCTCAAACGCGCGTAGATGTAGCAGAAGATGACGAATTGCTTCGCTTAATGGCTGATTCTGGTTGTGACACTCTTCACATTGGTTTTGAATCAATAAACCCTCACACTCTTGACGAATTGAATAAAAAACAGACTATTGATGATAATATAAGATGTATTAAAAAACTTAAAGATTACTCTTTGAAAATACATGGTATGTTTGTTCTTGGTGCAGATACAGATGATGTGGATACTATAAAAAAGACTTTCGAATTTACCTATAAACTTGGAATCGAAACGGTCCAGTTCCTTATGCTAACTCCTTTACCCGGAACAATCTTCTATCAAGAGATGGAGAATAATAGCAGGATAATCCACCACGATTGGTCTAAATATGATGCCCACCATATAACTTTTATACCTAAAATGATGAGACCCGAAATCCTCCACTTAGAAACATTAAAGGCAATGAGCAAATTTTATTCATGGAAATACATAATAAGACATCTGCTAAAATTAGATTTCTTTTATGCGGGGATGGGACTTTATGCAAAAAAAGCAGTCAAAAATGCCTTAAAAGAAGCTCAAAACTATTTTAAAGATTTTCGAATATTATCTGAAGGTCTATCTCATTAAGTAAATTAGACAAGGAGCAATATTAATGGTCACTATAGTTATTGCTGTCTTAATTGTTATAGTGATAGCGATTTTTGCTCTCCAAAACGCTGCACCTGTCAGCATTTCCTTTATCCTTTGGAAAATTGAAGCTTCGGTGGCAATAATAATTTTCCTTTGCACTATAGCAGGGATCATTATTGGTATGATATTTTCTGCTCTGCTGAGATTGAAATTTGGCTCACGTTTTTAGAGTTAGAAGAATAGGTTTTCAATAGCTAAAAATTTTTAATAGTAGCTAATAGAATTTATAATTTTGATATTTTCGCTTGAGCCACCACTCCAAGATTGCAATTTAATATTTTAAGCCTTAGACGGCTTTTTGAATTCAGATTTTTGAATTGACCGCTGAAATCAGATTTATTCTTGGAGATTTGATGAAAACTTTTAGATAGTAGAGACTGATTTAATAATTTGATGTAATTTGATGAGGGTAACATAATTTATTCTTTTTAGTCTTTCTATTATGATTCTACTTTAGTTCTAAGGTTCATATAAAACTGCTGAGCTATACCTAAGATATTATTTATAAGCCAATATAAAACTAATCCTGAAGGAAAAGTTAAAAATAGAAGAGTAAAGAGTATAGGCAGAAGCATCATAAGTTTCTGCTGTTTTGGATCCATAGTTGAAGGGGTTATCTTTTGCTGTATAACCATCGTTGCACCCATGATGATGGGGAGAATATAATAAGGATCTTTGGATGATAGATCAGTTATCCATAGAATAAAAGGAGCATTCCTAAGTTCAATAGAGATGGATAGTATCTTGTAAAGAGCAAAGAATACAGGTATTTGTAAAAGAATTGGTAAGCAGCCACCGAAGGGATTGACTTTATGTTTTTTATACAGTGCCATTATTTCTTGGTTCATTCTCTTGGGATCTTTTTTATATTTCTCTCTTATCTCCGCTATCTTAGGTTGAACGGCTTGAATCTTTTGCATGGATTTCATGCTTTTGTGAATTATCGGGATAAAAGGTATCCTCGTAATGATAGTTAAGAATATTATGGCTACTCCATAATTATTAACTACGCTATAAAAGACCTTCATTAACCAGAAAAGGGGTATTGCAAGGATGGAGAAAAAGCCAAAATCAACAATATGTTCAAGACCTACCCCATATTTTTTCAGTCTATCGTATTCTTTTGGTCCTGCATATACAAGATATTCATTTGCACCTTCCTGCATTTTTAGAGCTATGAGTGCACTACCATTGTTACTCCATACTTTAGAGTCTATTATTTGTGATTTAGGCACAATAGAGGAGAAGAAATATTTATCCTCTTGAGCGATCCATTTTAACCCTTGTTTATAGCTTTTAGCTCCCCCTTTGTGGAGGTCTTCACCAGTAAATTCTATTCTTTTTGACTCCAACAGAATAACAGGCCCATAGTGTACAGAATCATCCTTTTCATAGATACCAAAATCGCGCCCAATTGTAATCCAATAGCTACCCAAGCCTTTTATCTCATCTTTCAAACTAATACTATAATCGTTATAGGAAAAGGTATATGTCCTTATTATCGAATAATCTGGAGAAGTATATTCGAAGACCAGTGACGATGTTGGCAACGCTTGACTAAGTTTTAAATCAGATCCCTTTACATTAAAATTGAGATTTGTAAGCTGAAATGTTTCATCAAAACCAAGCGCTAAGGGAGGTATACCAGTATCACCAATAAGCGTAATATGTTTGCCATCTTTGTCAGTATAATTTTTGAAAGTTATATTTTTTATTGTAGCGCCTTTTGTAGTAAAGATAGCATAGTATAGATCATTTTCAACTTTTATTTCTTTTTCTTCGCTTTTAATGTTCTTATAAACTTCAGGAATCATTACAGAAGGCCTGTGTAGTTGTTCTTTGGTTTTGGGGATTAATTCTTGAGGTTTCTCAATGGTCTTAGATGTCTCTTCTTGTTTTTTTGGTGGAGGGGTTTGCTGTGTAATTAAATACTGATATCCGATTAAAACAACTATTGAGAGTAAAATAGCTAAAAAGACATTTTTATCCATACGTTTTCCCTTACAAGTTTATTTTTTAACAGGGTCATATCCACCTGGATTAAGGGGATGACATCTCAAAATTCTTCTTATGGACATAAGTCCTCCCTTAAAAATACCAAATTCCTTGATTGCTTCTAAGGAATATTCAGAACAAGTCGGTATAAACCTACAATTTGGTAAAAGAACAGGTGAAATAAAGAAACGATAAAATTTAATGAGTAATATAAAGAGAGCTTTCATTATATTTTATTATATATTATACTGTTAATCGCTTTCTTTTCTTATTTCTTCTGCTTTTTAAAACCCTTCTTCCTCCATTTGAACTCATGCGGGAAAGAAAACCGTGTGTCCTTTTTCTTCTGATTTTGTGAGGTCGATAGGTTGTATAAGTTCCCATAGATTAGTCACCTCATATTTAATTTAAGTTTTAAATATAATATTTTAAGTATTATTAAGTCAATTTCCTGTGGGACGTGACTCATGATCTTTGCTTTTTTCTTTGCCTTTTTGTAAGAGATGGTAAGGAACAAAGAATGCATTAGCTATTATTGTTGGTATTATAGCACTCCCAATTATAGCAGCTACAAGAAGGGAATATTGAGTTTGATCAACAATATTATTAGTTAAACCATAAATAGCGGCTATAGAACCAAATGTTAAGCCTGTTGACATCAAAAGAGTGGTAAATATTGCTTCTTTTTGTTCATAACGATAAAGTTTAGTTATAGGATAAACTCCTAATGATTTTGTAATAAGTTTAGATACAAAAAGAACTAACAACGGTATAGGTGCTGTAAAAAGTGCCGAAACAGATACATAAGAGCCAGCCCTTATAAAATAAAAAGGGGTTAGTAATCCAAAGGTTAAGGTTCTTAGTCTCCTTATAAATATATGGTCTCTTCCTACCGTTCCAGCAAGTACCATTCCCATCAAATAAGCTGGCAATACTGCCTCGCTGTCAGACCATACAGCAAGAGCACCAAGAATAAAAAGAAAAAGAAAGAGGTATTTAGTCTCTATCTCCGAAGGTCGGTTTTCATATTTTTTCAAAAAACGAGGAGTTATATAGGGAAGAATAATGAAAATTACGATACATATAAGAACAAATACAAGTGTTTTATAAGTAAAAGGCGAAAAAATGAGTCCTAATACTATTACCGTTCCTAAATCAGTTATAAAAGTAGCAGCTAATATAGTTTTACCAAAAGCTGTTTTGTTTAGTCCTAATTCAAGCATTACAGCATAAACGATAGCTACCGACGTAGTTGAAAGGGCAACTCCCGCAAGCCAGCTTGCTCTTTCGTCCCAGCCAAGGATGTAATAGGCCGTTGCAGCGCAACCTAAAAAGGGGGCAAGAAAAGATAGTACCCCCACACAGGTTGCTTCTTTGAATCTTGCCTTTAAGATATCAGGATCAAGTTCAGCGCCAGCTAAAAATGTAAGAGCAATTGCCCCAGCGCCAGCAAGGAACTTAATCCATTCCAAGTCAGAACCGAGGGTTACACCAATTAATTGAGTTGCAACCCATGAAGCTAAAATACCCACAATTAGCTCTGAAAGAGCAGTAGTAATACGTAGCCAGCTCGCAATTAGTGCAGATGCTAATGCAAGGGCTACCCATCCCGCGGTTATTGCCCATACTTCAAACATACAATGTTTTGGGATGTTAATCTAATCTGAAACAAGTTAATTATATAATAAAAACACAAAATTATTTCATGATTTTTAATCATCGAGACTCCTTGTTAAAATCCATGGTTTTTAATTTCGATTTATGAAAGACAAAATTTTCTTGAAGGCAGTTTCACATACAATTTATGCAATCTTGCCGTACAGAAATTTTAAAATTCAGGAAGCTACTTTTTCTCTGATCTTGGAACATTTTTGATTTAGAGTATTATCATTATTGTAGTTTTCCTGAATTTATCAATTAAAATTTATAACTCCTTGATAATATTGGATTTCACTTTTCAAAAACGCAAATTTTTGTACAACAACTAATCTGACTGACGATGTCGAGGCTGGTGCTTCTTTATATCTTGAAGTCTTCCTTGACTGTTATGTTGGCTGGTTCTTTTAGGTAGCGTAAAATCTTCTGTGTAAAATCTTGAAGGA
>CAYPJO010000091.1:0-5785 GCA_964411065.1 uncultured Thermodesulfovibrio sp. | reverse complement strand
TAGGAATTTTTAGTCTTCTGTATACGTCCGCACTAATTTACGGTACTGACAAAATTGTCAAGTTATAAATGAAATGAGACAATTAGTTAATCATAAACTAATCAGTGGTATCCTATTAATAACTAAAGAAGGGAGGGTACCTTAAGATGAGTGTAGACTTAAATGTTAATGGATCTAACAGGAGACATTTTACTCCGGAAAGGAAGTTTGAAATTGTAAAAGAAGTATTGGTTGGTAAAGTTCCTGTATCAGAGGTATGTAGAAAGTATAACATCGATACAAGGCAATATTATTCATGGCAGAAAAAGTTCTTAGAAGGTGCCTATGAAGCCTTTAAAAATAGTAGCAGGAAAAAAGCAAGGAAAGAGCAATCAAAAGAAGCAGAAATTGGGAGAATGAGAAATGTAATTGCAATTCTTGCAGAAGAGAACCTTGCTTTAAAAAAAGTCTTGGGGAATTGTAGGGCATGTTGAAGATAGGGAAATGAGGGAAAAGATAAAAGGAGAAGTTGAAAGAGTGAAGAAACTTACAGGTTATCCAATTCAGTGGATCTTAGAGAAGCTTAAAATAGGTAGAGCTACCTATTACAGATAGTGTACTGGGGAAGAAACTGAGAAGAAACCTTTTGTTCATCCTTTAAAAGTACTTAAAGAGGAAAAAGAAATTGTTGTAGAGTATGCAAAGAAAAGCCTGGGGGTTGGCTACAAGAAATTAACTTACCAGATGATTGATGAGGATATTGTCTACTTAACTCCTTCTCAGGTTTACGGAATTCTTACGAAGCATAACCTTCTTAATAAATGGGGTAATGTTAAAGGAAGAGTAGAGAAAGAATACCAGAATAAGCCAACTAAACCTAATGAGCACTGGCACACAGATATAATGTATGTAAAAATTAGTGAAATCTGGGGATTTATTGTTGCCATTCTTGATGGTTTCTCAAGGTATGTGATTGACTGGAAACTATTACTTGATATTAGTTCAAGGAGTATAAGCCTATTCACCCAGGAGGTCCTTGATAAGAATAAAGGAGTTTCTCCAAAGATAATACATGACAA
This sequence comes from uncultured Thermodesulfovibrio sp., assembly GCA_964411065.1. Classification (GTDB taxonomy): domain Bacteria; phylum Nitrospirota; class Thermodesulfovibrionia; order Thermodesulfovibrionales; family Dissulfurispiraceae; genus DYHD01. The sequence continues at coordinate 4,727 of CAYPJO010000091.1, read as the reverse complement.
TGGCTCTCAGTTTGTTTTAAAGGAATTCAGAGAAGTAATATCAATGGCAAACCTTATTGATATTAAGACAAGAAGAAACTATCCGGAAACAAATGGTAAGATTGAAAGGTGGAATGGACTATTAAGGCAAGAAGCTCTAAGAAAAGATTATCCAGTTACATATGAGGAGGCAGAAAGAATAATTGCAAAGTATATTGATTACTATAACAATGAAAGGCTCCATTCCAGTATTAACTACCTAAGACCTGTTGATTACTATAAGAGTAATCCTTACAGAATCTTAAAAGAAAGAGAGGAAAAAATATTAAAGGCAAAGGAGTATAGAAAAATGAAAAATAAAGAGTATAATATTAAATTGAAAATGGAGATTCAGACCACTGATTAATTATGAATAGCATTTTGTCTCATTTGAAAGAAGCAAGACATTTATAAGGAGTTATTAAAATGAAACTCTTTTCTATCGTCGGGCAAGGCCACAGTTTGTAAAGGCTTCCATAATTTCTAAAAAATTAAGAGCAGCGGGGTAGAGGGGATTTTGCTTCACACGGGACACCCGTGTTCGACAGTTAGGGGCACATTTTAGCATAAAAAATTAGTTAAGTGTTTGATTTTCCTATATTCTCATTTTTGAAATGCTTAAAATTCATAGGCACACGATTTAATATTTCTTTCTTGACAATCAAAATATATATACTTATAATATAGGCTTATATGTAAGAACTATATCCCGGAAAAATAAGGATGGCTTTACTGTTACCTATGTCCAGCTTGCCCACAATGTCTGGGATAAAGAAAAGGGCCATGCCCGTGCTGAAGCAATATACAGCTTTGGCAGGGCAGATGAACTTGACCTTGATGCCATTCGGCGTCTGGTCAAGAGTCTCTGCCGATTCCTCTCTCCTGAGGATGCCCTTAAAGCTCAAGCCAATTTGGAAAAGGGATCTGATAGTTTGCAGTTCATGGCGAGCCTTCCTATGGGTGGTGCATACATCCTTCGTAAAATCTGGGAGAGGCTTGGACTTCATACCAGTATAGTTCAATCCCTTAAGAGCCGAGAGTTTAGGTCTCCTGTAGAATGGGCCATATTTGCGATGGTAGCCAACAGGGCACTCTCTCCTGATTCTAAACAGGCAGTGGAGGAATGGGTGAAAGAGGACGTGTGGCTTGGCAATCCTGAACCCATAGCACTTCAGCATTTATATCGTGCAATGGACTTTTTACTGGAGAATGAAGAACTCATCCAGAGGGGGGTCTTTTTACCACCGCAGATCTTCTGAACCTCGAAGTAGACCTTCTTTTCTTTGATACTACCAGCACATACATGGAGATGGATGAAGAAGATGAAGATGGACTCAGGAGATATGGCCATTCCAGAGACAGAAGAGCCGACCTGCCACAGGTTGTGATATGACTGGCAGTAACGAAGGAGGGCATACCAGTGCGCTGCTGGGTGCTTCCAGGAAATACTCAGGATATGAACACTGTTGAAATGGTTAAGAGGGATCTTAAGGGGTGGAAGCTTTCTAGGTGCATATGGGTTATGGACAGGGGTATGAACAGCGAGGAAAACAGAATCATCCTTCAGAAGGCTGGTGGGTATTATATTCTTGGTGAAAGGCTCAGGGATGCCTGGGGGAATCATAAGGAAGCCCTGTCTTGTCGGGGAAGATATCATGAGATAAGGGAGAATCTGAAAGTGAAAGAGGTAATCATTGGTAAAGGAGAGCGTCGTAGACGTTTTGTTGTGGTCTATAACCCTGAGCAAGCCAAAAAAGACAAGCTCAGTCGTGAAAGGACGTTGAAGAAGATTGAAGAGTCTCTCAAGGCATTGGGACAGCAGAAGGGGAAAATCCACAAGAAAGCGGTTTGTGCCCTTCTTTCCCATCGCACTATGGGACGCTATCTCAAACACCTTAGAAACGGTGCGATAAAGATAGATCTTCTAAAGGTTAAGGCAGAGGAAGCCTTGGATGGTAAGTATCTGCCCTCTACAAGCGATGATAGCTTGACTCCAGAAGATGTAGCATTGGGATACAAACAGCTTATGGAAGTAGAGAGGGCTTTTAGAACATTGAAGACCACTCTGGAACTTAGACCTGTTTATCATCGCAAGGATGAGAGGTGAAATAAGAGAAATCTATCTTAAGGGAGGTTTACACAAAAGACTTGACAGCCTCAGTTCAGAAATTTATTCTTTATCTTGTAATAATTTTTGCTTTTACTGGACCATTGTTTTTCAGTATTGAAGTAGGTTCTATTCATTTATTTCCATATAGATTTTTGTTGCTTTTTGCGTGGATGTTTTTTCTTTCATATATTTTTATGAATAAAGGAAAACTTATCATTTCAAATATTAAGGTGAGGGAGTACTTGCAATTTTTAGCTTTTTGGTGCATATATGCATTTTTCTCCCTAATTTGGGCTCTTTCTAAGCCGTTTGCTGTTAGACAAATAATGTTTCTCCTAATGGGTTTTTCTGTTATCTTTTTTATCGTGTATTATTTTAGTAATATCAAAGATCTCAAAAGAAGCTATTATCTTTGGGTACTTATCCTCGTGGCATTAATTCCAATAGGAATGTGGGAAAATCTGACAGGAAATCATTTATCTGTTTCGGGTCTTATCGGAGCACCACTTGTAAATAAGTATATGCCTTCAACAGTATTTGGCAATCCCAATGATTTTGCCACTTATATTGCTTTGAGCATTCCATTTATTGTTTCTTTGATTCACTACACCAAGAGGATATTTGTTCGATTATTTGGAATATTGGTCTTTTCGATAAGTTTTTATTTATTAATCAAGACTCTTTCCAGAGCTAATTATATTGTAATTATTTTAGAATTTATCTTTTTCCTTGTCTTTTTATTAAGTACTAGAGTAAGGTTTAAAGTTATTCTTACCATTTGTTTAGTTCTTTTAGTCCTCTTTATTGTTAATTTAAATACTATCCTAGTACAAAATCTTCTTAGAAATAACATAATATTTCAGCAAATTCAATCAATATTAAGTCTTTGGTCGTTAGAGTATGATTCTACAAGGATCAGAATCAATTTAATAAAAAACTCTTTGGTTTTTCTTCAAAATTCCTTGGGTTTTGGAGTAGGTGCAGGAAATGCCGAATACTATATGGCAAATTACGCAATTTATAATACTTGGGGACTAACGAACCCGCATAATTGGTGGGTTGAGATCTTGGTAAATTATGGAGTAGTTGTGTTCATAGGGTATATCCTATATTATTTTAGTTTATTTCGTAACCTATATAAGATCTATTTTCGGTTGAAAGATCGTCTGGAAAAAATGATTTGCGAAGCCCTTATTCTGGGTTTATTTGGATTTTTATTTGCTTCTATTAGCTCAAGCTCAATTTTTGCTCTAGGATTTAATTGGTTATTTTTTGCATTTGCCCTAGCATTTCTAAATTATTACCGCAATAAACCTAAAGAGGTGAACTTATGAAAGTATTAATCATTTCGCACATGTACCCTTCTCAATTTAACGAAGTTTCTGGTATTTTCGTGCATGAGCTTGTAAAGGCATTAGTAAACAAAGAAATTGAAGTACGGGTGATCTCACCTCTGCCAAAGGTCTTTTTTCCTTTAAATCATCTCAAACCAAAATGGAAATTTTATTATAAAGTCAAACATAAAGATAAATTCGAAGGGATTGACGTTTATTATCCTAGATACTTAGCATTTCCTCGTTCACTTTTTTTTGAAACTTCTGGAATTAGAATGTACAATGATGTAAGAAAATTGGTCAACGAAATCTATAACGAATTTAAGTTTGACTTAATTCATGCAAATGTTGCTTTACCTGATGGATATGTAGCAATGAAATTATCAAAGCAGTTTAAAGTTCCTTTTTTGGTGACGATCCATGGACAGGACTTGCATTGGACCATTTTTAGAAACAAGAAGGCCAGGAAGTTTGTTGAGGAAGTTATTAATAACTCAGTAAAAACTATCCTTGTAAGTAAAAAATTAAAAGAAATTGCCGATAAGGAATTGAATCTTTTGAATAGAAAGCTGTCTGTTATTCCTAATGGAGTGAACCCTACAGAGATTTGTATTTCGGATTCTGTATCTGAATTGGAACTTAAGCAAGAATATGATGGTAAAATAATTATTCTAAGTATAGCTAATTTGATTAAGCAAAAAGGGATTGACCTTAGCATTAGAGCCATTTCAACGCTCAAGAAGAGGTTGCCAAATTTAATTTACTTAATAGGCGGAGATGGACCTGAAAGAAACAATTTAGAAAAGCTTGTTTATGATTTGGATTTAGGGGGGTGCGTAAAATTTCTTGGCAAACTTTCTCATCGATCAGTTATGGAATATATGTCAATCTGTAATGTATTTTTACTTCCGAGTTGGAAAGAAGCATTTGGTGTTGTTTATGTCGAGGCGATGGCCCATGGTAAGCCAGTTATAGGATGCCAAGGAGAGGGAATAGATGGAATTATTATTAACGGCTATAATGGCATGTTAGTAAAACCTCACGATGTTGATAGTATTGTTGAGGCTATCGACTATCTTATCAGTAATCCAGAAGATGCGGAACTAATGGGGAAAAGAGCGCAAAAACTTGTTTTAGAAAATTATACTTGGGAAAAGGTTGCTGAAAAGACAATTGAAATATATAAAGAGATAATAAATTATGACTAAGATTTGTCACATTACAACAGTTCATCCCCCTTTTGATACTCGTATTTTTTATAAAGA
>CAYPJO010000090.1:0-5940 GCA_964411065.1 uncultured Thermodesulfovibrio sp. | reverse complement strand
AGGTAGTTATCAGCACTCAGGGGCAAGTTTTACAACAGGTATGATATTAAAGGGAAGTTTTAGTATGTAATCGGAACAGCTCTTTTCGCTAAACGGAGGAAGGCAACTATGCCTTCCTCCGAGGTCTCTGTCACACCTCACCTTCCAGTTGGGTAAACTATTATCTTGCTCAAGGAGTTCTTTTATTATATTTTAAATTGTCTCACCAAATCAGAAAGTTTAGTCGCAAGCCTTGCAAGGTCCGATGAAGATTCTGCAATTTGGTCTGATCCTGTTGAGGTCTCCTTGGAGACAATTGCGATAGTCTCGATATCACTACTTATCTGTTCAGCCACAGAAGACATCTCCTCAGTAGCTGATGCAATTTGCTGAACCATTGACTGTAGGTTATCTACGCTCCTAACGATATCTTTAAGGGCTTTACCTGCATTGCTTGAATATTCAACGCCTATCTCAACCCTTTTTGCACCTTCATTCATCGAGTTAACCGCTTTTTGAACCTCACCCTGTATAGCATTTATCATACTCGCTATATCAGATGTTGCCCTTGAAGTTTTTTCTGCAAGTTTTCTCACTTCATCAGCAACCACTGCAAAGCCTCTGCCCTGTTCCCCAGCCCTTGCTGCCTCAATCGCAGCGTTTAGAGCGAGTAGATTAGTTTGGTCAGCAATATCCTTAATAACATTAACGATATCTCCTATCTGCTTTGATTTATCACCAAGGGATGTCATAAGCTCAGCAGATTCGCTCACTGTCTGAGCAATAGCCTTAACTTCATGAACAGCTTTATCTACTATTTCCTCACCTGTTTTTGCTGTCTTAGCCGTCTCAACTGCTGAGGAGGCAATATTTGACGCATTCTTAGCTATATCAATGACTGTTTGAGACATCTCAGTTGAGGATGTGGCTATCTGAGATGCCCTGCCTGACTGCTCTGCCACGCCCTTTGACATCTGCTCAGATGATGCACTTAACTGCTGAGACGCAGATGCAAGGGTATCAGAAGTCGATTTGAGCTCAAGTAACATTGCCTTAAGCCTATCAGACATAATATTTGTAGCAATAAGCAGTTTGCCGATCTCGTCTTTCGATACGCTACCTTGCTCGATGTCGAGTTTCTTACTCAAGTCACCTTCAGCTATGCCTTCAGCAATTGAGGTACATTTCGCTATAGGAGATGAGATCCCCTTTGTAAGGACTATGGTCGAGAAGGCAATAATAAGGAAATTAATTATACCTGAGATTATTAATATAATTATTGTTTTCCTATAATCGGCATCTGTCTGCTTGACTGTATCTTGCATCAATTTTTCCTGGAATTGAACATTCTTCTCTATAGCATCAAGATACTTTTGCTGTATACTTGCCACAGGGCCAAGCAATAAGTCTTTTGCCTCTTTCTTTTTACCTTCTTTTAAAAAATTAAATTGCTTCTCCCTCTCCTTGATATATTCATCTCTGCTGGCTTTGAGTTCAGCAAATAATTTCTTGCCTTCTTCACTCCTAATCATACCTTCGAGGTATTTAAGTTTATCACCTACTGATACTTGAACCTCTCTTACTCTATTCATATATGCATCGATCTGTTTTTGGTCATCCACAAGGAGCATATTCCTCAAAATTTCAGCTATCGTTAAAACATCTGCCTTTATATCATCAAGTTTATTAACCTTTACATAACGGTCATCGACAATTAGCTGGATGTCATCTTTTAAATCTTTAAATTCAAAAAAATTAATAGCAGATATGGCAAGATTTAACAATAAGATAAAACCAAAGACCACTAATAACTTATTCCTGACTTTCAAATTACTGAACCATCTCATAAATGCCTCCTTTAAATATTTTGGGTTAGGTAATCATATTATTAATATCGGATTTTTAATACAAAACTTTAATTTTAAAGGGGGATCAGAAAGAAGTGGATTTTTATAAATGTAAAGACATCCTTGTCTTTCCCAATTTGTCCATTACGCCTCAATAATCAGGATGTGAGTTGCTTGCAGGTGAGTCTTCTGCGATGGAGAAAGCCTGTCAAAGCCCTCCGAAATGTGCTGTTTTATTGTTATACCAGCAATTTTGGGTAACATAAAAAATTGACACTTTAAATGTTATTTATGTAGAATATTATTCATCGAATAATCTCGAAACGAATTCGAGAATAAAAAGATATCTTTAGCCACGAAGGCTCTATTATTCATTCAATAGGCTTTTTGTGGCTTTTTTTATTTTTTAATAACTCAGGAGGGTGATTATGCAGTATCGTATCGTATTTTTATTTGTTTTTCTATTGATTCCTGCCATTGCTTTTGGGAGTCAAGGGGCAGACAAGCCCTATAAGCTTGAGGAATTCGTGGTAACTGAATCGAAGATTCCACAGTCAGAGGAAAATGTCACTCAGAAGGTTGATGTAATAACCGAAGAAGAGATGGACAAAATTATTCTCTCAAACAAAAACATTGCCGAGATTTTCAAATATACTCCTGGAACATTCATCAATGTCCTGTCTCGTAATGATGCAAACTGGGGTTCATACGGCGGATTAGGTCCAAAATATAATGTCTATCTGCTCGATGGACTGCCTATTGATTCATTTGTGGATACCATGAGTCTGGATATACTCGCATTGAGCAGGGCAGAGGTTCATAGAGGTCCTGCTTCAGTTATGTATTCCAATTACCTTACGATGGACTTTGCTGGTGGAGAGTCTCCCCTTGCAGGCATTACAAATCTGATATTAAAGGAAAAGATAGACGCCCCTATGACTCGGATTCAGCTCGGCTACGGGAAATATAATACCCTAAGCGGGAAACTCTATCATCAAGGTAGCAGCGGGAATTTCCACTATTTCATGGGCGCAAGCTATGAGCAATCAGACTATACTAATTACGGAACCAATCCATCATGGCTTAATATGCTTGATGACCCTGATTATAAAAAGCTCAAGCTTTATTTTAAAACAACTTATTACATAGAGCCCGATAAACAGAAGATATCTCTCTTTGCCCATCACACCAGTCACACAGGCGATGTAGGAAGACCCAACAGGGATTACAAGCATAATTATGATACCATCAATCTGACATACAGCAATCAGATTACCCCCGAGCTTAATGCTCAGCTTAAGATTGGCTACAGGCAGTATGACAGGAAATGGGAGGAAGATAATTTCCCGAATTTGAGCCTCAGATCAGAAGATGGAGTTAAACAACACATCATCCCCGCTGATTTGACATTCAATTACAAACATATGGGCAAGAGCCTTCTAACTGTCGGAATGGACTACCAGTATGCGACTTATAAAACCACTTCAGAGTCAGCAACTACGGGGATTAAGACTACTGGCAACGATGCTAATGCCACAAACTTTGGGATATTTATTCAGGAAAAATTAGTCCTAGATAAATTTGTTCTGAGATTAGGCGGTAGATATAACAATATCAAAAATGAATATGATCTGCTAAGCGGAGTCAAACCTGCAATAAGCGATAAGTCATGGGATAGATTCTTATGGGGGGCGGGAGTCAAATACAATGCCACAGATGCACTATCCTTCTATACAAACATAGGGACGAGCTTTCTTGCACCTTCTGCAAAATCAGTGGGTGGAACCCTGAATATTTCTGACAGGGGAGTCCCAGGCAGACACGGACAGCTTCCTAATCCAGACTTAAAACCTGAAAAAGGCATTGGCTACGACATCGGCATGGGTTATTTCATAATGCCCAACATGGAATTAGGGATTCGTGCCTTCATAAACGAAGTAGATGATGCAATAGTGGAAAATAGGGTGAGCCTCGACCCATCCCAGAGCCAGTCTGTCAATGCTGGGAAGGCAAAATCAAAAGGGTTTGAGATTCAGCTAAATCATGCGTTAAGTAAAACCCTTAGCTGGTTTGCTAATTATACCTTTATAGACACAAAGGTTACCAATAAGGTTGACCCTGCCAATGATAACAGCGATATTCCATTTGTGCCAAGATATACCCTCAATATCGGATTAACTGCCAACCTGCCTTATGACATTACAATTTCACCATATTTAAACGCTGTCGGCAAATATTATGATTCTACTGCCAAGGCAGACAGGAAGAAATTCGGTCCCTATGAGACTATTAATGTAAAGGCACAGAAGATGCTTTATAAGACTCAAAATTACAGGGCAAATCTTAACATCGAGCTCAACAATATTACGGACAAAAAATACGAAATGCCCTGGCAATTCAGAGACACAGGTTTAAACGCCTTTGCAGCAGTCGAGTTAATTTTTTAACAAATTTTCTGTCATAATATAGGGGTTCTGTCGATTAACAGAATCCCTATATTTTTTGATTTATGTAGAAATTGTATAAATGCTAAAAGAGAACTTTATCAAAAAATTAATACTAATTATTTTTGTCTTGATTATCTTTAACCCTGAGATTTCTCATGCATCTCCAAAGGAGATAAGGGTTGTAGATTTCAGGGGTAAGGAATTAACATTCAACAAGCCTGTGACAAAAATCGTCTGTCTTATTGAGAGCGCCCTTTCTGCTATTTATATGCTTGGAGAGGAAAAAAAGGTGATAGCGGTATCTTCAAATGTATACTCCGGGGATGTTTTCAAATACTATGCAGCGATGGATGAGAGAATAAAAAATAAAGCTTTGCCTGCACCTGGCAACTGGGAGTTTGTGAGCATAGAAAGCGTTGTTGCCATGAGACCGGATGTGGTGATTATATGGTCTAAGCAGGCAGAGACAATTAAATCCCTTGAAGACAGAGGCATTCCTGTTTTTGGTGTATTTATAAACCGATTTGAAGATGTTTATCGGGAGGTGATAGCACTTGGCAAACTCACAGGTAGCGAAAGCAGGGCAAATGAGATTGTTTATTATACAAAAAACGAACTACTCCACCTGCATAAAATTACCCAGAAGATACCTGAATCTGAAATTAAAAACATCTATTTCATGTGGGCTCAGGGAAATCTTCATACCTCTTGCAGGGAAAGCACCGTCAATGACTTGATTAAAATGGCAGGCTGTAGAAATGTCTGTGCTTCAATAGCTGATGAACATACTGTTGTTAGCATGGAACAAATTATAAAATGGAATCCTGATATTATAATTATGTGGGTTAATACTAAGAAAGACCCTTCTGATATAATTAATGATCCGAGATGGCGCAATATAAACGCTGCAAAAAATAAAAAGGTTTATGAACTGCCTGAAATATTCCTCTTTGACCTCTGGACATTAAAATTCCAGTATGCTGTTAAAATGGTTGCTAAATGGGCATACCCTGACTCATTCAAGGATATGAATATGGATAAAGAACGGGTGAGAATGCTCAAAGTTCTCTATAGCAACAGGTTAAGGGAATCCGCCTTGTGATAAAAGAGGCTTTTTTTACCTTATACCCATCCCTCTAATCTTTTTATCAATCTTTATTGGTCCTTCTGAAATAGTAACTTCCGGTGAAGTCTATAAATGGCTAATAAGCATTCTTTTTGAAAAAGATGCTTCAGGTTCGACAGATTTTCAAATAATAGAGACAGTTGTTCTTGATATCAGGCTTCCAAGGATAATAATTGCATTTCTGGTAGGTGCCGCATTAACAACCTCAGGGGCATCTCTGCAAGCAATGATAAGAAACCCCCTTGTTGATCCCTATCTGCTTGGATTATCCTCAGGCGCTGCTTTTGGGGCTGCATTAGCCATGACCAGTCTGAACCTTCCTATTCAGTTATCAGCTTTTATCTTTGCTCTCGTTGCTGTCGGACTCACCTACTTTCTTGCATTCAGAAGGGGAGAGATATCGATTATCTCTATGATTCTCTCAGGGGTAATAGTGTCGGGTATCTTTACATCTTTTCTTACAGTTGTCCAGTTCTTAACTGACCCGGGTAATGTCAATACTTCTGTGTAAATTCCTTTAATGGTTTTCTTCCCCATTGCT
>CAYPJO010000089.1:0-6060 GCA_964411065.1 uncultured Thermodesulfovibrio sp. | reverse complement strand
ATGGGGAAGAAAACCATTAAAGGAATTTACACAGAAGTATTGACATTACCAACATTTATTTAGATTTAGCATTTACATAATTGAGTATGTTATATTTTATATCATTATATTATTACCTTTGAATTAACTTTTAAATCTATGTTAAAAGGGAAAAGACAGCATGGCAAAGCTTTCGCAGACATCAAACTTCATAAGAGATATAATTATTAACGATATAAAGACCAATAAATACAATGGTAGAGTTGTTACCAGATTCCCACCAGAACCCAATGGTTACTTACACATAGGGCATGCAAAATCTATTTGCCTCAATTTTGGTCTCGCCAAAGAATTTAACGGTAAGTGTAACCTCCGCTTTGACGACACAAACCCAAGCAAAGAAGACCAAAAATATGTTGATTCAATCATCGAAGATGTTAAATGGCTTGGTTTTGATTGGGGAGACAAAATTTATTATGCCTCAGATTATTTTGAACAGCTATACAACTGGGCTATAGAACTAATAAAAGCTGGCAAAGCTTATGTTTGTGATTTAAGCCCTGAAGAGATTAAAAATTATCGGGGGACTCTTACAGAACCAGGTAGAGAAAGCCCCTATCGTAATAGAACTGTAGAAGAAAATCTTGACCTCTTTGAAAGGATGAGGAAAGGTGAATTTAAAGATGGTAGCAAAGTCTTAAGAGCAAAAATTGATATGAGCTCAGGGAATCTCAATATGAGAGACCCTGTAATGTACCGTATTAAACATGAGACCCATCATAGAACTGGAGATAAATGGTGTATATACCCTATGTATGATTGGGCTCATGGCTTATCAGATTCAATCGAAGGTGTAACTCATTCTATTTGCACAATGGAATATGAAGATCATCGACCTCTTTACGATTGGTTTCTTGATCAGCTAAACCTTTACCACCCACAACAGATTGAGTTCGCAAGGCTCAATCTAAGTTATACTGTATTGAGCAAAAGAAAACTTTTGAAACTCGTTGAAGAAAAATATGTGGATGGTTGGGATGACCCAAGAATGCCTACATTAGCTGGAATGAGAAGGCGAGGCTACACTCCTGAAGCAATAAAGGATTTTATAGAGCGAATAGGAGTTGGCAAAAAAGAGAGTCTCGTTGATATTGCCCTTTTAGAATATTGTGTGCGTAAAGACTTAAACGCTAAAGCTCCTCGTGTAATGGCTGTTCTACAACCTCTAAAAATCACAATAGTCAATTATCCTGATAATAAGGTGGAATATCTTGAAGCCATTAATAATCCAGAAAATCCAGACATGGGTACAAGAGAGATTCCCTTTTCAAAAGTTATATACATTGAAAGGGATGATTTCATGGAAAATCCGCCAAAAGAGTTTTATCGTCTAACCCTTAACCGTGAAGTTAGGCTTAAATATGCTTATTATGTAAAATGCATAGATGTCATCAAAGACGAAGCAGGTAATATTATTGAACTCCATTGCACCTATGACCCAGAAACTCGCGGTGGTTGGTCTCCTGATGGTAGAAAGGTCAAATCTACATTGCACTGGGTTTCAGCTTCTCATTGCATTGAAGCAGAGGTGCGACTATATGATTATCTATTTACCAAAGAAAAACCTGATGAAGCTGAAGAGGGTAAAGACTTTACTGATTACATTAATCCAAAATCGTTGGAGATTCTAAAAGGCTGCAAGTTAGAACCTTCTTTAGCAAAGGCAAAGCCTGGTTCTATTTATCAGTTTGAGAGATTAGGATATTTTTGTGTAGATTCTAAAGACTCTAAAGAGGGTTCTTTAGTATTTAACAGGACTGTTGGTCTAAAAGATGAATGGTCAAAAATTCTACAAAAATCTAACTTCAACAATTCACCATAGAATTAGAGTGAAAAAACCTTAGTAAATCAAGAAGGAGATCTTTTTCCTCTTATACTAAATAGACTAATGGAAAATTTAGAAGAGATTTCTACAATTAGTTAGCTAATCTTAACAAGTTACTATTAAAATTATAGCTCCACACCTCCTTTACTCCACCAATACATTCCCATATATGCCTTTTCATCAATCCATAGGTGTCCATTTCTAAAAGAAAGCATCGATTTTATCTTTGCTATCTCCGCGGGAAATAAGCTTCTACCTTTTTTAAATTCCCAATATTCAACAACCTCAGAAAAAGAATGATAGGCAAAAGAGTTTTCTATCTGATAACTTTTAGCAAAAAGCATTTGATAGTTACCAAATCGCCATTTGAGTTTGATTTCAGAGAAACCTATTTCTGTTACAACAAAAACATGTTTAGGTTCTAATTTAAAGATTTTCTCAAGAGCATCAGTAAATTCGATTTGCATTAGATGCAGACTATTAGAAGCAATAATAAGATCCAATTCTCCGATGCTTTGACAAACTACATCTTCCCATCTTCTTTCGTCAACCTTTATCCAGTCAATGCCTCTCATACCAGCCTCTTCATATAGCAAATTTCTCATTCCGATGGATGGCTCAAGAGCAATTACATCACATCCAATTGAGCATAGTGGTAGTGAAAGTACGCCGTTACCTGCGCCTATGTCTAAAACTTTCCAGCCTGGCTTTACCATTGTCATTAACATTTTAATTGCTCTTTGATGATAATCGGTATGTTCAATCCAGAGCTTATACCATTTTGCATAATTATCCCAAAAATGCACTGTCCTAACCTTTTTACAAACTATTTTCCCCATGATCTCTCCAGAAATAAAAAGCCATGAAGTCTACTTCCAACGCTTTCTGCACTGGAAAAGCCTTCATGGCTTTTTATAAAATTTCTATCCTTTTAGCCTAACTCGGCAACCACCCTTCAGAGGTGGTATAAAATTAAACAGGATAAAATAACGATTTTTTTATTGATAAACTCGTGCAAGCTAGATGCTAATTACTTCACATTCGTTTTTGCCCTATCTTTACCTCTACTGTTTCTCCGTTACAATACTGTAATTCTTAATTCCTGCAAGCCTTACTTCATCTATCACGCTAACAAGCAACCCTACATTACTCTCTTTATCAGCTTTGATTCTTATGAAATCAGTTTCAATATCCCATATGCTTTCTCTAATTGCTGATTGAAGCTGGTGTAAGGCTATCTTTTTATCCAAATAATAGATTTCTCCTGTTTTGGTAATAAAAATGCTCTTTACCCTTTCATGCTCTGTCTTGGCAGTCTTGGACTCAGGCAGTTTTATCTTTATCGATGGCTCCAGCATAAGATGTGATGTGAGCATAAAGAATAAAAGAAGCAAAAATACTACATCCACAAGAGGGGCTATGTTTAAGTGAACATGGTTATGATTTTTTCTCTCAAATTCCATCCCTTTGCCTCATATATAAGTTCATAGCTATCTCTCTCATCATTGAGACTATCTCATCAAGCCTTTTTTCAAGATAGTGATGCCCTATGTGGATAGGTATCGCAACGAGCAGTCCTGCCGCAGTGGTAAGCAATGCCTCCCAGATTCCTCCTGCAAGCATAGAGGGATTTACTGTTGTGCTATGCTCTATCACCATAAATGCTTTTATCATCCCTGTTACAGTCCCTGTCAATCCTAAAAGTGGTGCTATGGTCGCTATCAGACTTAGCCAGCTCAGCCCTTTTTCTAAATGCTTTACCTGTCTTGTGCCTATTAATGATAATTCCTTCTCATTACAGCCGTTTTTTATACCTTCAATTATAGGCTTCATTATAAGTGGCGTTTTTTTGTTTATCTCTTCTTCAGAAGCTTCTAATTCCTTTAATATCTGATGATACTGGATGAATCTGTTTATGATTATGGCTAGGCCAATTATTGAACAAACCGCTATGGGATACATTAAAAAGCCACCCTTTAAAAAATAATCAATCATTCACTTCCCCTTAATGTAAATTTAATGGGCAATAAAGCCCTTGAAGCAATCGGAATGCCCTCTTTTTTAGCAGGTAAAAATGATGACTTCCTTACCGCATCAACTGCTGATTCAGTAAAACCATATCTTGCTCCTTCTATTACCTCTATATTTAATAATCGCCCCCTTTCGTCTATAGTAAGCCTTAATAATACTCTACCTTCTTTACCAAGCCTCCTTGCCAATAGGGGATATACTGGCATCTCTCTATGGAGGAATTTAGGACCTTCAGCAGAACCAAATTCTACATCCTTAACCTCTGCCTTTGATTCTACATGCACCTGAGGAGGTGATAATGCTGGAGATGGTGCTGAGACAACAACTTGTGGTGATTCGGCAGGGATAGCGGGCTCAATTATCTTTTCTTCTACTATCTTTTCTTCTACAAACTTTTCTTGTTTTTCAACTTTTTTTCTCTCTATCTTCTGCCTTTTTTGAACTTGGGTTTTCTCTTCGTTTATAACAAAAAGCTCTATCTCCTTTGATATCATGGGGCTGACCATTATAGAGATGGGTATAAGTAATATCAAAAGATGAATTAGCAGAGAGATAATTAAACTTAATTTATTACTATTTATCATATTTGTATGCATAGTTAAAGAGCCTTCTAATAAAAGGGATGCCAGTAGGGATATCTCCACCAGTGGGGATAATACCACCAGCATGGATGTCCCCATCTTTCATCTCTTATCTGTCGCCATAGATGGATCTCTTTGATTAAGATTAAAGGATATGCATACTCAATCTCGCCCAAGGGCAATAACCTCTTTTCTAAGACTCTTCCAGCTATTGTAACCTCTCTACCTTTACTATAAATGGCGGTATCAAGATATTCAGGGTATAACGCAAGAAATCTTCCATAAGATTTATCTATATCAATGGGTCTTCCTATGAAATCTGCTGGTTTTTGAAGCACCTCAAGCAAAGTCCCTTCTTTTGTGTTTTCTGATTTTATTATTATCCCACTCCATATCACCATTTGATTTCTATATCTATCTGGGTCTCTCCATACCTCATCAAAGGTAAGTGTTGGCGAAACCTGATCTCTTATGTGTTGTGATATTACAGGTGCACAGCCTGATAGAAGGGCTATCACTAATAGAGCTGAAATAAATCTTGCCATAGTTGAGACCTCCTTTCTTATATTAGGACAGGTTTTTCTCTTGCATTTTAGTAGTATCCAAAACCAAATAGTTCAAAAATAAAACCTAAAACACCATAAGAATATTATGTCTTGCCATCAGTTTTTTGAAAGTCTTAAAATATTAAGCTAAGCTTTCATTTATAATGACCCTTGTCCTTTTATCATTTAATTTTTCTATCATTTCTGGAAATTATACTTCATCAACAAGTCCGTGCAAATATATCTAATGAAGCATATTTAAAAGTACTCCATCCAAGAAAACTTTATAATTGTTCCTAAAACCTCTTATTCCTAATCTCTCTCCAACATCCCTTTACCTTTAAGTAACTTTTTTGTTGAATATATACTAAAGCCTTAAATATTAGATTATCCCAAAATCTTTACACCAAACCATATGTTTTTAGTTAAAACCATACAGTAATAGTCAATTCATTTCTGCTTACAAAGAACCTTTTTTGTTAATTACACATGCAACTTGCAAGCTTTATTGTTTGCAAAACTTTCTCCATTTTGTGATGCTGGCTTATTCAGTTTTTTCATAAAAAAGGCCTATGAATAACTCAAAAAGACAATATTACTATCTTTTTTTCCAATTGTCATCTTAAGCCTGTCTAAGAATGAGATAAAACATTATTAAGACCACCTATCAATAATTCTTCTTCCCTGCCTGTTATGTGTATCAACTGCACATGGGGACAGGCAGTAGAGTTTAAAGGAGGTGAGGAAGTGAATGAAAATTCTCATCAAAAAAGATAATTTAAACTTTTTCATATTTTCAGATTGATTTATAATTCAATCAATTATCTAAAAAAAGCCATGAAAACTGCGCTTTCATTGCACAAGCCTTCATGGCTTAATATTTCAAAAATATGTTTTAAACTTATTGACGTCAGCTCTTTACAAGCGACGAATTATATATAAGATAAATTAAATAACTATAAAAAGTCAAAACCAAATGTAAGCAGTGTGGTTACTATTTTAAAATGTCACACTTAATTACTAATTTAAAATGTCACAT
>CAYPJO010000088.1:0-6182 GCA_964411065.1 uncultured Thermodesulfovibrio sp. | reverse complement strand
AGGGGAAATGGAAGAAGCAATTAAGAGTATCAAGGAGTATAGTTTATGAACTTAGACAGATTTTTAACAGTAGGTTTGCTAAGGAGACACAATTTTCTTTACGAGTGCCTATCGTGAAGGATATTTTTATCTCCTTCAAGGCTCACCTCCTATACTCTTTGTTTGCTTAGTACAGTATAAGGTGAGCCTTAATTTTTTTCCATCACGAAATTAGGGATGCTTCCTTTAGTTATTAAGATAATTTAATTATTAACCTGTAATTACAGATAAAAGCGATAAAGCTGTTACAATAATAATATGGGATTTATAGAGACAATCAAAAGGGACCTTAAAGCAGTCTTTGAAAAAGACCCTGCAGCAAAAAGTACTCTTGAAGTAATACTCACCTATCCTGGTTTCCATGCTATTTTAATCCACAGAATTAGCCACAAATTATTGAATCTGAAGATTCCTATACTCCCCCGACTTTTGTCCCACATAGCTCGGATTCTAACAGGAATCGAGATTCATCCAGCAGCAAAAATAGGTGCAGGTTTCTTTATAGACCATGGCATGGGAGTTGTAATAGGAGAGACTACCGAGATTGGAGAGAATTGCTTATTATACCAGGGGGTTACACTGGGTGGTACTGGTAAAGAAAAAGGTAAAAGGCATCCAACTCTTGGTAACAATGTAGTTGTTGGAGCAGGTGCAAAAGTTCTTGGGCCAATCAAGATAGGCAATTATGTTAAGATAGGTGCTAATTCTGTTGTATTAAAGAGTATACCTGACTATTCTATTGTAGTCGGAGTGCCTGGTAAGGTCATAAAGAAGAAGATTTTAAAGGTTGCTGAAGAGGGTCTTATAGAGACTCTTGATCATGTTCACCTCCCAGACCCTTTTGAGGAGGGCTTAAACGAATTAAAAGGCTATTTAGAGAGATTAGAAAAGAGAATAGAAAAGATAGAAGGTAGAGGAGGAGTAATGAAGGTTTTTAATACCCTAACAAACAAAAAAGAGGATTTTATTCCTATTCATGATGGAAAGGTTAGCATGTATGCCTGTGGTGTTACAGTTTATGATTACTGTCATATTGGTCATGCCAGAAGTGCCATAGTCTTTGATGTGATATATAGATATCTAAAGTATAAGGGGTTTGATATCAAGTTTGTAAGAAACTTTACAGATATTGATGATAAGATTATCAAAAAAGCTAAGGAAGAGGGCACCTCATGGGATAGGATAGCTGAAAAATACATAGAGGAATATTATATTGATATGGATAGACTTGGCATAGAAAGGGCTGATGTGGAACCCCGAGCTACAGAGTATATTGATGAGATGATCAGAATAATTACAGGATTAATAGCTAAAGGGTTCGCTTATGAAGTTGAGGAAAATGGAAATAAAAGTATCTATTTCTCTGTTGATAAGTTCTTCACATATGGAAAGCTCTCAAAAAAAGATACTAATGAGCTTCTGGCAGGTGCAAGAATAGATGTAGATGAGAGAAAACGCAATCCACTCGACTTTGCCCTCTGGAAGGCATCAAAGGAAGGCGAACCTTGGTGGGATAGCCCTTGGGGTAAGGGTAGACCAGGATGGCATATTGAATGCTCGGCGATGGCAATAAAATTGCTGGGTGAGTCCATAGATATTCATGGAGGCGGAGCAGACCTTATTTTCCCCCATCACGAGAATGAGATTGCTCAATCAGAGGCATACACCAATAAACCCTTTGCAAAATACTGGATTCATAATGGTTTTATAACTATTGATAAAGAAAAGATGTCCAAATCCCTCGGTAATTTTTTTACAATTAGGGAGGTTCTGGATAGATATGATGCTGAGGTTTTAAGGCTCTTTATGCTCTCAAGCCATTATAGAAGCCCGCTTGAGTTTTCAGAAGTTCAGTTAAAAGAAGCTGAGGCTTCTCTCGAGAGGTATTATAGCACTATAGCCAGAATGGACGAATTTATCGCTCTCAATGCTACTAAAGATGTTGCCTATGAAAAAAATTCTGATCTGATCAATTGGTTTAACTCTTTCATAGAAAAATTTAAAGATAGATTTGAAGAGGCAATGGATGATGACTTCAATACCGCCTTAGCCCTTGGCAATACCTTCGAGCTTATCAGAGAGATAAATAGATTCCTTGATTCAAAACCCGAAGGTCAAAGAGCTGCTACTGCAATATTGAAAGCCAAAGAAGCCTTAAGACCTGTAAAAGAGGTCTTTAATGTCTTTACAAAGACACCCTATCAATGGAATGTAGAATTGCTTAAGATTAAAAAGATTCCTCTAACTCCTGAAGATATTGAAAGGAGAATTATAGAGAGAAATACTGCTCGTAAAAATAAAGACTGGCATAGAGCAGACAAAACAAGAAGTGAGTTGCTCGAGATGGGTGTTTTGCTAGAGGATAAAAAAGATGGAACCACCTGGAAGGTTAGAATATAAATGTCTCGAAGCCAAGAATGGCTATATGGATTAAATTCTGTGATTGAGGCTCTTAAATCGAGCAGGGAGATAAAGACTATTTTTATTTCTCTGAAACGACATAAAGAGCTACAGAAGATTGTAGAGCTTGCAGAAAAAAAGGGTGTATCTATTGAGTTTAGAGATAGCGAGTTTTTTAACTCTAAATTCCCGAGAGGGAATCAAGGAATAGCAGCTCTTGCTCAGAGAAAGAACTTACTAAGCTTAGAAGAATTACTTCAAATATCCCTAAGAAAAGAAGATCCTTCTTTTTTCTTTCTTATTGACTGCATTGAAGACCCGCGCAATTTCGGGGCGATCCTTAGAGTTGCTGATGCAGTAGGTGTCCACGGAGTGGTCTTTCAATCTCGTAGGAGTGTAGGGGTAACTGAGACCGTTATAAAAGCATCCTCTGGCGCTTATGAATATGTTAACCTTGCAGAGGTGGTGAATATCAAACACGCTATAGAAAAGATGAGACAGGCTAATATTACCATCATAGGCGCTGAAACAGATGCTTCATTGACTCTTTGGGAACTCGATCTGAAGATCCCGCTGGCTTTAGTAGTTGGTTCAGAAGGTAAAGGTCTCAGGCGAACTGTAAAAGAAAACTGTGATTTCCTCGTAAAGGTACCTATGAAAGGCAAAATAACTTCATTAAATGTCTCGATTGCAGCGGGGATTTTAGCTTATGAGGTACTAAGGCAGAGATCTGCTTTGGGGTAAGGATAAGCTTCCCCTGTCTTCTGCCTCATCTTTTTGAACTTCTTGCACTGGTCTCATGATTATTATACCTGGCATTTTGGTGATATAGCTTTTAAATTCTTGATCCACAACCCTTCTATAAGCTTTATCTGATGAAGCATGTCTTAAAAAAATTTTCCCCTCTTTCTTTATAAGGATACCTACATGGGAAACATCCAGCCCCTTTTTATCAGTATAAACGCCTATATAATCGCCTGACTTCAGTCTCTGGATGATTTCTTTCGTAATATATAGAGAGGGTATATAATTAAGCTTTCTATCTTCGGTAGACACCCCTTCTAAATAGAAGGTTCCATCCCCTTTGAGATTTAATCTCTTCTCTACCGAAATGGTCTTCCCTTTGCCAATTATATGTGTTATATCTTGTACATGTTTATCGCTGTTATAAAACCAGTCTGTGAAAAAATGATTTCTCCTGGAGAAAGACACTTCTCCTCCCTTGTATCTTATGCATTTTAGTCTTTCTTTAAATTCATTAAAGGTTCCAGATAATCTCATCGCTTCAACATATTCAAGGAAGGTCATACAATCAACAGCTCCTAAATTTACAATAAATTTTTCTGGTATAGTTATATTGCCTATTAGGGTGTTTTCCTGATAGGGGGTATCTAAAAAGAAAGCAGATATTAGTGATATCCTTCTGCCAATACTTTTAAAGAGTTGAGATCTCTTAAGAAGATTATCAATTTCTTGAATATTTTTCTTGCCTAAGATTACTATCTCATCGAACATTCGTGACCATCTTTTGGAGTCTTCTTCAAATAAAAGATGAGGAGAGATAGGGATGAGGGAGTCATCCCAGGAATACGGGAGGCCTGAGCAAGATCTTTTGGTCTTATCTTATTTAATTTCTCTCTTATTTCAATAGATAATCCTGGCAGATCATAATCAAAATCGTAAGGTATTTTTGTCTTCTCAAGTTTTTTTAGCTTTTCTATCTCTCTTTTTTGTTTCTCTATATATCCTTCATATTTGACCTCACTTTGAACATAATTCAGAATGTTCAGAGGATATTCATCATATAATTCTTTACTATCTCTGATATCTAGTTGCCCTCTTTTAATCTTCATCTCCATTGAGATTATTTCATCGCTATCGTTATCTTTAATTTTAGTTTCTTTCAGATATAATCTAAGTTTTTCTGCTTTCTCTAGCTCTTTTTCAATATTTTTCATCCGTTCATCGGAAATGAGCCCTAATTTATGAGCCTTTTCAGAGAGCCTATAATAGACATTGTCTTCCCGTAAGATTAATCTATATTCAGCTCTTGAAGTAAAAATCCTGTAAGGCTCATCCGTTCCTTTAGTAACGAGGTCATCAATCATTACCCCAATGTAACCCTCGCTCCTATCTATTATGAGGGGTGGTTTATCGAGTATTTTAAGTGCAGAGTTGATCCCTGCTATTAATCCCTGGGCAGATGCTTCTTCATACCCAGTAGTTCCATTTATCTGTCCAGCGAAGAAAAGACCTTCGATCTCCTTGGATTCGAGAGATGGCTTAAGCTGGTGAGGCAATAAGTAATCATATTCTATAGCATAAGCAGGCCTAAGAATAATAGCTTTTTCAAGTCCCTTTGGTGAACGAATGATATTTTCTTGAATTTGTGGTGGCATACTGTTACCTAAACCTGAAACATATATTTCATCAGTATTTCTTCCCTCGGGCTCTAAGATAACTTGATGTCTTAATTTATCCTTGAACTTGACAACTTTGTCCTCTAAAGAGGGGCAATATCTCACAGGTGTTCCTTCAATTCTTCCACTGTAAAGAGCTGATTTATCGAGGTTATCGAGAATAAGCTTATGAGTAAAACTATTAGTATAAGTTACATAGCAAGGATATTCTTTGTATTGTAGATTTTGAGATCTATAAGAAAAGGGTCTCGGCTTTCCATCTCCCATTCTCAGCTCCATCTGAGAAAAGTCAATAGAAGAAGCTTTCAGGCGTGGCCCTGTCCCAGTCTTGAATCTACCCATTTGCAGTCCAAACCTTTTTAGAAATTGAGGCAATTCGTAGGATGCAAATTCGCCTGCCCGTCCTGCAGGAAAGGTTTTATCACCAATATGGATAAGACCTGATAAAAAAGTACCCGTTGCGATTATACAGCATCTGGCAGTAAAGGTAAAACCGAAGTTATCTTTTAATCCACAAAACTTGCCATTTTTTATAATTATTTCAGTGATCAATGCTTGTCTGATGTGGATATTTGGAATAGCTTCT
Source organism: uncultured Thermodesulfovibrio sp. (assembly GCA_964411065.1). Lineage (GTDB taxonomy): Bacteria > Nitrospirota > Thermodesulfovibrionia > Thermodesulfovibrionales > Dissulfurispiraceae > DYHD01. The sequence goes on along the minus strand of CAYPJO010000088.1, from coordinate 737 downwards.
AATGCCATGCGCATTAAACTTTTATATTGATGTTTATCTACCTGTGCACGAGTTGAGTGAACAGCCAGACCTTTTGAGGTATTCAAAGTTTTATATTGAAGGGCTGACATATCAGCGATATAACCCATTAGGCCATCAAAGGCGTCTATCTCCTTGACTAAATGTCCTTTGCCAACTCCACCAACAGCAGGTGCACAGGGCATAAAAGCGATGTTATCAATGTTAAGAGTAATAAGAAGAGTCTTCATACCCATCCTCGCAGCAACATATGCTGCCTCACAACCTGCATGTCCAGCACCTATTATTGCCACATCGTAAGAGATCATCTCTTGTAACTCTGATTTTTTGATCTTTAAAAGGATAATAATTTATTTTAACAAGTTTAATTTATTATCGGTCAAATTAAAGAAGCGTCGGGTAAGCATCTTTTTTTCTTGTGATGGAAATCATGCTGCTATTGGATAAGCTCTTTTCTCCTCTCCTGCCAGTAGGCATCCCATTCACCATTGAGTCTCAAAAGCCTTAGTCTTAATAAGGGGATTGCACCTTTCTTATACCAACTCATCCTTCGCTTCTTAAATCTTCTAGCAACGGAGGTTAAAATAAAATTGTGTCTCTTTTATACTTATAGGGTAGGTATTTTGAAATGGCTAAAGCTAAGAAAAACGGTACCCCAGATGATAAAAAAATACAAAGGATCTCTTAGGAGGCTCGATATGGAAACACTTTAGCATTAG
>CAYPJO010000087.1:0-6276 GCA_964411065.1 uncultured Thermodesulfovibrio sp. | reverse complement strand
CCATGCTTCTTCTTTAGCTTTTTAAATTTTACCGTAACCCTTTTACACAATTTTTAGGTTAATCCCGCAGTCAGATACTGAAGTATTTATTGATAATGGATACAAAGATGGAGACTTTGAAAGGGGTAGATTCAGATACAAAAAATTAAAGCATGTCTATGAAGTAAGGAATACTCTATTAACAGTATTAACAGTCAAGAAAGACTGCAAGATATAAAGAAGCACCAACCGTTTAAACAAACAGTCAGCTGAGTTGTTGTATAAAAATTTGCCTTTTTAAAAAGCGAAATCCAATATTATCAACGAGTTATGAATTTTAATTGATAAACTAAGGACTATTTTGGTTTAAAAGGTCTTGCAGACGTAAAATCAATACTTATGCAAAAAACTATTATATTAATAAAATTATGTAAGAAAATTTTATAGACAAGCACCTGGACATAATTCATGATGAGAAGCTCTTAAATGAACTCTTGCTGATTGTCTATTCCTTTAAAACAAATATAACAAAATTCTTTTATAATACAGTGAGAATTTATAAATCGTTAATACACACCAATTATATAAGTGAAAAGGAGTTAACGATGTTTACATCTGTTTTGAAAAGAATAGTGATTATTGGTAGCGTAACAATACGTTCTATTTTAGGATTGGCAGGCTTAGTAATTATAGCCCTTGCAATTAAAAATATATTGAAAAATAGATGATAAACTGCGAAAGTTAGCTGAGATTTTTAATAAGTTTATAAAAAATTGTTTTTAGACTTGACTGATTAGGTACATCATTATTATTTAACTCGGTAAGTGACGATTAAAAGATACGTTTCCTGGGGTGGGCGAGGGGATTCGAACCCCCAACCCCTGGAGCCACAGTCCAGTGCTCTAACCATTGAACTACGCCCACCACCGCGCCTGGAGAGATTCGAACTCCCGACCCACTGCTTAGAAGGCAGTTGCTCTATCCTACTGAGCTACAGGCGCTTCTCAAATGCAATAAGCTATTTTTTTAATAATTTAGATTAAAACTAGAAACCTTAAATACTTAAATAAATTATCGGGGCGAAAGGATTTGAACCTCCGACCCCCTGCGCCCAAGGCAGGTGCGCTAACCAGGCTGCGCTACGCCCCGAATATGACCTTTGAAGTTTTAAAATACAATATAAAAGTTGATTATGTCAAATATTGGTCGGGGCGAGAGGATTTGAACCTCCGACACCACGGTCCCGAACCGTGTGCGCTAACCAGGCTGCGCTACGCCCCGTGATAACAAAAAGCAAATAAAAAAGTTTAATTTTATAACTATTTTATCATATTATGTATGAGCATTACCCCGGTTTATTAGATACAAATAGAAAAATGAAAGTTTACTTTGCTTTTTTATAAAGTTTCTTCTTTATATCTTTTTTTAGCCTCAATTATATCAACTAAGGAATTAGTCTACCCATTATCCACTAAATGCTCTTAAATCTTATCGATCAAGTTTTGTCCTTTATAAAAACAAAAATATTAAACTTTCTATAAATTTAACTCCTACATAAGAGCCTTTACATCTGGTAAATAGACTAAATTAAAAGTCTAAGGAATTCAAGTTCTATGGATATGGGATTATCTTAAGGTTACAACGACAATATTTCCTTTTTTATCTCTATAACCAATACCCCACCTGAGCATAATAGTGTAAAAAAATGCTAAATATCTTTTTTAAAGGGATATAAGACCATATATCGCTTATAATCCAAATTGTAAAAAGAACTTTTTGATCCAAGATTGAGAAAGATTATCCAGTAGGAAACCTGTTGTTTCTATAGGGAGAGGGACTTATAAATACCTCTGTACTTGAGCATAGAATTTACCATTGAAGATCTATAAGATCTTATAGCTTTAATTCTCAGAATCAGCATTAAGACTCAGCAGGATTTTACTTTCTAATATATGGTAATCAAAAGCTATTATATTGTTTATCTATTAGAAAAAATAGAAAAAGACACTTTTGTTGAAAAGCTTTATGAAAAAAGGAAATTAATCTTTGAAAAAGAAATTTCAAGGTTAAAATTGACTTTTTTGAGATAAGAAAAAAAGAATTTTAGGACTTTTATAAATTTAAGGTATTAAAAGAGTGTGAAAAACATAAAGTTAGTGTATGTTTTTGAGTTCTAACTTCTTAAGGAACCTGAAAAGCTACTTTCAAGTTAGATAAACTCTATTTATTCTATAAGAGAGTTCCAATCCTTTACAAAAGAAATTATCCCCTTCTCAGTTAAAGAATGAGATATATCATAGTTTTGCCATGGTTGAGTTAGATCGATATGAATATAGGGGATACTCTTTAGATCTTTTGAGCTGTATGCATAATTACGATCAGGAATTGTTAAACCCATTTGAGCCCATTCTTTCAAAACTTTAAATGGTGCAGTAATTATATCAACGCCTAACCAAAGAGAACACAAAAAGTGTCTAATATTTCTTATGCTTGCTGATAAAATCTCCACATGCCCATCACCGTATTGATACATCTTTATAATATTGGAAATCAATGTCATTCCATTAATACCGATGTCATCAAGCCTCCCTATAAAAGGTGAAATGAAAACATCGCCCTTTTTAGCTCCCTTTGTTGATGAATAAACTGCTGCCGCCTGGTTTTCACTAAAACAGAGGGTCATGTTTAATCTTATTCCCTCCTTTATTGCAATCTCTGCTGCCTTAAGCCCTTCAAAGGTTATAGGTATTTTTATATGAGCGTTTGGGATCCATGAAAACATTTCCTTTACTTCAGCAATAATTGCATCTGATTTTGTTGATAGGTCGCAATATACCTCTATAGAAACAGAACCATCAGGTATTAACTTCGCTATCTCTTCGACTACGCTTTTATAAAATTCCATAGCTTCTTCTTTACTAAATTTTAAACCCTTCTTTAATCTCTCAGTAGCTATGGGATTTTTGGCTATCAGAGTTGGATTAGTAGTTTGACCATCAAGAAACCCTAAAAGTTTAAGGGTTTCCTTTGTCTCAGTTGGATCACCGCCATCAAGGAAAATTCTTGTTTTAAGATTTTCTGGTCTCATAGAATCTCCTGAAAAATTATCGTTACATCAAAGAAGTATAAAACTAATTTAGATTCGAAGGGTTTGTCAAGTTTTCCAAAAATTTTTTGATTAGATTCGTCAGTTTTGAAAAAAAGCCTTTAAAATACAAAATGTTTTAACAAAAATTTTTATAATAGCGAATTTTCTTTTAAAGACCAATTTTTCATACAACAACTCTCAACCTTGGTTTTCAATCCTTTTTTCAATAACACCTCTTAATTTTAAAGGTTTTCTGTATCTATCTTATAAGAAGAATAAAGAGGGCTACAGAGGTAATCCGTAAAAGAATGTCACCGCTACTCACCATTTTTAATACTTTCAGTAAAGTTTAATAATTTTCACGTTAGAAAAAATTCATTTGAGAAAAGTAAATCTTTCAATCACTCTAAAGTAGTACCCCTTCGAAGATAGTTATATATCATTTGCCCTTAAAGTCGGTTTATATCGTTGTAAATAGCGAAAGTTAATAACCATTCAAGCATATATTTAAATTTTCCAATAAAAGATATATTTTTCTACTTGACAAATCTATTTCTTCTTGGTATCGTTTATTAAAAGTCTTTTTATTATAAATATTTTAAATAAAGAAGGAGGGTAAGTATTATGACAAAAGCTGAATTAATCGATAAGATTGCCTCAACTGCTGGAATAACAAAAAGTGACGCAGCTAAATCTCTTGATGCAACTCTTGAGAGTGTTAAAGCGGCGCTTAAGAAGGGTCAAAAAGTTACACTTGTAGGATTTGGAACCTTTTCCGTAAGTAAAAGGAAAGCAAGAAAGGGACGTAATCCAAGGACCGGTGAAGAAATTAAGATCCCTGCTACAAAGGTTCCTAAATTTGTTCCTGGTAAAGCCTTGAAGGAAGCGGTAAAATAATTTTATCAAGAGGGCAGTAAAAAATGACTTTACTGTCCTCTTTCTAATTTTGCAGTGAGGTTTTTATGTTGACCGAATTCAGCATAGTCCCAATAGGTATAGGAAGCAGCCTCAGTGACAGATTAGCTATTGTTCTTAAAATAATAGATGAATCTGGAATGCCCTATAAAGTTAATCCTATGGGTACTGTAGTTGAGGGAAGCTGGGAAGAAACTATGGACCTAATTAAAAGGTGTAGAGATGAGCTTATGCAGACAGAAGAAAGAGTCCTGATATTAATCAAGATAGATGATAGAAAATCAAAGCACAATAGAATAGAGGGGAAAATAATCTCTGTAGAAGAAAAGCTTGGTAAAATCTTGAGTAAATAGTTATCGATTTATAAGTTTAAAGTTGTATAGGTCCTAATATTTTTGAAGGCTTTGAAAAAATTAGCTTTTCACCTCATTTGGAGGTGATAATATAAAGAGAAAAATCTGCCATATTTTTCTGATTGCATTACTTAACTTTTTTATCATATTTTTTAGATAAGATAAGTTTGCAACTCACCTCATTAATACTTCTTCGGAAAATAATCAAAAGAAGACTGAGATGAACTTTGTTTTATCCCAACTGGAGAAAGATGAACACAAAGAGGGAGAACTATTAGTCAAATTCAAAACAGGAACAGTGGCAGCTTCTTCCACTAAGACTCATCAATTAATAGAGGCTAAGCTTATAGATAGGTTTAAAATAATTCCCAATCTCGAGCTTGTAAGATTGAATGATAATTTGACTGTTAAAGAAGCAATTATTGGGTATTTCAATGACCCAACTGTTGAGTATGCAGAACCTAATTATTAAAGAAAAGTCTCTTTGCTACTCAACGATCAGTATTTCCATCGACAATGGGTTTTACATAATACAGGAAATTTTGCAAGTGAAACTGCAGAGGGAGATATTAAAGCTGTGCAGGCATGGGATATTCATACTGGTAACGGAGCGATTGCCATTGCGGTCTTAGATACAGGAATTGATTATAACAATCCTGATCTCTCAGGTAATATATGGGGTAACCCTGCTGAAATACCCACTAATGGCCAAGATGACGATAGAAATGGTCTAATAGACGACTGGTGAGGTTGGAATTTCGTAAACAACAATAATAATCCCTTTGATGATAATGGACATGGCACTTTGGTATCTGGAATCATAGGTGCCAAGGGTAATAACTATATTGGCATAGCAGAGATTATGTGGAATGTCAGGATTATGCCTTTAAAATTCTTAGATAAAAATGGTGAAGAAGCAATAGCTGACGAGATCAAAGCAATTCAATATGCTATCTCTAAGGGAGTAAAGATTATAAATGCAAGTTATAGTGGCAGTGTTTTTAGCTAGGCTGAGTATGAAGCAATAGCAATAGCTAATTTGGTAGGAGTTCTGTTTATGGCTGCAGCAGCTAACGGAAGAAATGATAACATAGGGGATAATAATGATTTCTTACCTATGTATCCTGCAAACTATGGCTTACCTAATATTATCTCTGTTGCAGCAACCGATCAGAATGACAGAAGGGCTACCTTTAGCAATTTTGGTCTAAAGACAGTTCATGTTACTGCACCTGGAGTTTTTGTAATCAGCACAGTACCAACATCCCTTTCCCCTTCTGCTTATGCATTCTCCTTTAGAACATCGGTAGCTACTCCTCAAGTTTCTGGTCTGGCAGGACTTTTATATATCTATTACGACCATTTCACATATGCGCAAATAAAAGAAACCACTTTAAGATATTTAGACATTTTACCAACATTAAGTGGTTGGACCCAAACAGGCGGTAGAATCAATGTATACAGAGCAATCTCATCTTTGCTTCTACCAACAGAGTTGAAAGCAACAGCAATATCTCATCGCAGATAAATATCCCAAGGGTAGACAATGCTACAGGAGAAGAGGGCTATAAGATTGAGAGAAAAATAGTGGGAGTTATTGAATTTATTGAGATTGCAACTGTAGGCGCTTAAGAATAATTTTAAAAAAGGAGAGTAGCCCATGAAACAAACGAAATATCTGGTTGAAAGGATAATACAGATTCTTTCTTTAGCAGAACTTCCAGGAAACTCCATATCCAAGGTATGCCGCAAGTACTCAGTCTCAAGAAGCACCTTTAAGAAATGGAGGCAGAAATTCAAGGGTATGACTTCTTAGAGGCAAAAGGGCTTAAAGTCCTTGAGGATGAAAATCTCAGGCTCAAGGACTTGCTGAAAAAGAACTCGAGATAGAGGTTCTTAGAAGTATAGTTAAAAAATTTCTGACAATCAACGAAAGGAGAC
>CAYPJO010000086.1:0-6647 GCA_964411065.1 uncultured Thermodesulfovibrio sp. | reverse complement strand
AGTTCGCAGCATGATTTCCATCACTGGAAAAAAGATCTTACTTTATTTTTTGTTTTTTTGAATTTTAAGTTATAATTAATAAATGAACAGACTCTCAAAGGAGAAATCTCCCTATCTTCGGCAAGCTTCAAAACAAAAGATAGATTGGTATCCCTGGTCTGAAGAAGCCTTTCAACGAGCTAAAGAGGAAGATAAACCTGTATTTTTAAGTTCTGGAGCCGTATGGTGTCATTGGTGTCATGTGATGGCAAAAGAATGCTTTTATGACGACACAGTGATTGAGCTTTTAAACGAGAGATTCATATGTATTAAACTCGATAGAGATGAAAGACCTGATATTGATAAGAGATATCAAACTGCTATATCCGCTATGGGTTATGGGAGTGGGTGGCCCTTGACAGTATTTCTAACCTATGATAAAAAACCTTTTTTTGGTGGCACCTATTACCCTCTTGAGGACAAATGGGGCATACCAGGATTTAAAAGGGTTTTAATAACAGTTTCTGAATTCTATAAGAAGCAGAAAAATAAGATATTAGATTTTTCCGAGGAACTTCTGAAAGCCTTAACCCCTCCTCAGATGGTCGAATCGGAGATTAGTGAGGATGTCCTTGATAAAGCTTTGCTCGAAATGTTTACCCTTTTTGATTTAAAAAATGGTGGTTTTGGCTCTGCGCCAAAATTCCCAATGCCTGGAATAAATCAATTCTTGATGAATAGATATACTTTTACAACAGACAGTAGACTGGGTAATTTTATTAAAGAAACACTCTTTAAAATGGCAAGAGGGGGAATGCATGATCAGTTATTGGGCGGTTTTCACAGGTATTCCACCGATGCCTCATGGATAATTCCACATTTTGAGAAAATGGCTGATGACAACTCATGGCTTTTAAGAAATTATATTCAAGGCTATGAAATATTTAAGGAAGCTTTTTTAAAAGAGGTAGCAGAAGGTATAATTAGATTCTTTCTTGATACGCTTACTGACCCCGAGGGAGGGATATATGTAAGTCAAGATGCAGATGTTACACCTGATGATGAGGGTGGCTATTTCACATGGAGTGATGAAGATTTCAGGATGATTCTGACGCCTGATGAGTATAATGTTTTAAAGATGCATTATTTTAGCGAAAAAGGTTCTATGCACCATGATACCTCCAAAAAGGTTCTCTCTATTGCAATGGACATAGGTGAAATAGCAATGATTACTAAAATGGATATTCAAAAAATCAAAGAGCTTATCAATAGTGGTAAATCAAAACTTCTTGAAGTCAGAAAGAAGAGGGAAACACCTTTTATTGATAAGACTTTATACACATCCACAAACTGTATGGCAATAACTTCCTTTATTAAAGCCTATAGGTCTCTCAGCTATCCAGACTTAAAGGAATTTGCCCTCAAAAGCCTCGATAGGATAATTTCCCAAAATTATGTAGACAATACCCTTTATCGTGCTGGGAATATCAAAGCTATACTTGATGATTATATTTACTTAATAGAAGCATGTATTTCAGCCTACGAAGTTACTGGCAAGGAAGATTATTTAAATAAAGCGGTTCATTTTATGGATCTTTGCATAGACAAACTCTGGGATAAGGTTTCTGGTGGTTTCTTCGATACAGAAGATGATATCTTAGGAATAAAGCTCAAGTTAATAGAGGACACCCCTTATCCATCAGCTAACGCAATAGCGATAGAGTTATTGCTGAAATTAGGGTTTCTAACTGACGATAAATCCTATTTAGATATGGCAGAGAAATCTCTTAAGATCTTTTACAGAAGAGCTATGGACATTAACATTCATGGTGGTAGTTATTTTAATGCGCTGGATAGCTTCTTCAATTCTATAAAACTTCACATTTACTCTAACATAGAAAGCCCTTTAACTACCGAAGCCCTTCGAACTCCATATCCCCATTTATATATTACCTATAGGGAAGATAAAGGCCAAATAATACCATGTTATAAAAACACTTGTTATCAACCTATTAAGAGTCCTGCAGAGCTTCAGAGCTTTATCGAGCAAGTAATGAAAGATTAAACCGTAACAACTTCTTTCCTGATTTTGATCTTATTTCTTACAAATTTATCTATTTCTACTAACAAAATCACGCTTATCGATATAAAGATAATGTTTATCCATTCCGATGTTGTAATGGGTTCAGTCCTGAATATCCACTGTAAAGCAGGTACATATACAAAAGCGAGTTGAGCAAAAAAGGCTGCTATCATTGTATAGAATAGAAAGGGGTTACTTAAAGGACTAATTTTAAATATTGAAATAGACTCGGAACGGGAGTTCCAAGCGTGGAAAAATTGAAAGAAAACCATTGTAGTAACAGCTATTGTTCTTGCTTTTTCTAAAGAGGCACCATTATCAAGGGCATTTATGAAAGAGTATACAACTCCTATAGAAATAAGAATTCCAACTATAAAGCTCCTTTGAAGCATCAACTTTGACATAATTCCTTCTTTTGGGTGTCTCGGGGGTTTTTTAAGAATTCCCCTTTCCCCAGGTTCAAAGGCAAGGGCTACATCTTGAAGTCCATTAGTCACAAGGTTTATCCATAAAAGCTGAGCTGGGACATAAGGAATGGGCAATCCCATTATTAGAGTCAAAAGAATAGATATTACAGCAGCAAAACCTGTAGGTATCAGAAAGAAGGTTACCTTCCTTATGTTGTCAAAGACCACCCTTCCTTCTTCGACTGCATTTACAATAGTCGCAAAATTATCATCTACAATAACCATATCGGAAGCTTCCTTAGCAACATCTGTTCCGCTCTTACCCATTGCGACACCTATATGGGCAGCCTTTAGTGCTGGAGCGTCATTAACACCATCTCCAGTGATTGCCACTATTTCTCCATGTTTGAGGAGTTGTTGAGTAATTCTTAGTTTATGTTCAGGAGAAACTCTTGCAAAAACCGAAATTTCTTTGATCCTGTGGAATAACTCATCATCACTCATTTTCTCCATCTCTTTGCCAGTTAACACTCTATTTTTTTCTCCAATAATTCCTAACATCTTAGCAATTGCATGAGCAGTGGTAGCATGGTCTCCTGTGATCATAATAACCTTTATTCCTGCCTCTTTACACTTTTTAATTGCTTCTATGACCTCAGGTCTCGGTGGATCTATCATTGCCTGTATTCCTGAAAAGATTAGGTCTCCCTCAACATCACGATGACTAATCTCGATCGTATCAAAAGGGACCTCTTTGTAAGCCATTGCCAAAACCCTCATACCCTCTTTTGCAAAAAGGTTTGCCTGATTCAAGATTTCAGTAGTTCTAAGTTCTCGGGAGGCAGCGCACTTAGTACACATCTCTAAAAGTTTTTCAGGGGCACCTTTAATAAAAACAAACTTTTTACTTCCATGACTATGCAAAGTAGCCATATATCCCTTGTCCGACTCAAAAGGTATTATTCCCAACTGTGGGTAATAATTTTTCTCTTCCTCAGGGATTAACCCGCCCTTTATCGCTGAAACAATCAATGCTCCTTCAGTTGGATCGCCAGCAACTTTATACTCTCCGTTTTCTTGATATAGACTCGACTCATTACACAATAGCCCTATCCTCAAGGTCATCAATAAATGCTCTCTTGTCTTTACATTGACAGAATGGGATTCATATAAAATATTTCCTTTTGGCTCGTAACCTACGCCGGTTACAGTGTATACATGTTCACCATCAAAGATTGCTTGAACAGTCATTTCGTTTTTTGTTAGAGTCCCTGTCTTATCAGAACCAATGACAGTGGTGCTACCGAGAGTCTCAACAGCGGTTAGTTTCCGGATAATAGCATTTCTCCTTGCCATCCTATTTATTCCAATCGCCAAAGTAATAGTAACGACTATGGGTAACCCTTCAGGCACTGTTGCCACCGAGGCGGCAACAGCTGTAAGGAGCATTTCTACTACATTGAGTCCTTTCAAAATGCCAAAAATGAAAATGACTACTGCGCTAACAAAAACCAATAATCCAATAAATTTTGCAAACTTTGTGATCTTTTCTTGTAAGGGTGTTTTAGTCAAAGACAATTTTTTAACCTCATAAGCAATCTCACCAAGAATTGTATTGCCCGCTGTATGCACAACAACCCCTTTGCCTCTGCCATTTACTACGATTGTCCCCATAAAAGCCATGTTTTTCTGATCGCCTGGGGGCAAGCTTTTTTCTTTTATTGCGTGAGATATCTTTTCAGCAGGTATCGATTCACCTGTTAACATTGATTCGTCTATTTTGAGTTCAAAGGTTTTAATAAGTCTTATATCGGCAGGTACTTTTGAACCAGATGAGAGGAGTACGATATCTCCTGGTACAAGTTCTTCACTATTGATTTCTCTTTCTTTTCCACCTCTAATAACCCTTGCTTTTGGAACTATCAATTTTTTTAATGCACGTACACTCTCTTCAGCCTTATACTCCTGAATAAAACCGATTATAGCATTAAGTATCAAAACTACAATAATAACACCGGTATCAATATACTCTTTTAGTAGTGCTGTAACAGTAGCAGCAATAAGAAGTATATATATAAGGGGACTCTTAAATTGATCAATGACAATCTTTAATTTACTTATGCCCTCTTCCTCTGCAAGCCTGTTTGGACCGTATTTCAATAACCTATTTTTTGACTCTTCCTCAGCTAAACCTGTTTCAGATGTCTTTAATTTGTCAAAAACATCTTTTACGCTCAGCTGATACCACTGTGCTTTCAAAACTATTAATCCCCCTGTGAAAAGATTAAAGTTAATTTTATGTGATAGTTAACAACTTATGTCTAGATTTAAAGGAAGAAATTCATCTATCTGATATTCTTATCTATATAGATAGATTTATTATTTTAAGGCATTCCAATACCTGCTATAGGCGTGTAACATTTTGAGCATTTTGACTCTTTCATCTGAATCTTACTTAAAAAAAAGCCTCTTCTTTCAATCAGTAGTTGCCCGCACATAGGGCAATAGGTATTTTCTCCTCCTTCCCCTGGAACATTACCCATATAAACGTAACGTAATCCTGATTGCAATCCAATCTCTCTTGCTTTTTTTAATGATGAAACAGGTGTTCTCGGCTGATCAGTGAGACGGAAAGTAGGATAAAACTGACTTACATGCCAGGGAATGTCTGGATCTATTGATTTAATAAACTCAGCTGCCCTTTTTAAGAAATCTGGCGAATCATTATAGTTTGGAATTATAAGGGTTGTAATCTCTATCCAAACCCCCAATTCCTTCATCAATTTGATCGTTTCTAAAACAGGCTGAAGCTTTGCTCCTACAATATTTTTGTAAAAATTCTCATCCCCCTTTAGATCGATGTTATTGGCATCAAGAAAAGGAGCAATGGCTCTGGTAGCTTCCGCAGAGATGTAACCATTGCTAACAAAAACATTTTTAATTCCCTTTTCCTTTGCTAATTTTGCACAATCATAAGCGAATTCGAAAAAAATAGTAGGCTCAGTATACGTATAAGATATGCTTTTACAACCTGTCAAGAGAGCTTCACTAACAACCTCTTCTGGAGTCATCTCTTCGCCTGGAATCTCCTTAAACTCCTTAGTGTATTGAGATATTTGATAGTTCTGGCAGTGAAGACACTTGAAATTACAACCCACTGTAGCAATAGAGTAAGATTTTGAGGCTGGATAAAAATGAAAGAGTGGTTTCTTCTCAATAGGATCTATATTTCTTGCAATGATCTTGCCATAAACTAGACTATAAAGAGTGCCATCTCTATTTTCTCTAACAGAACAAATACCCCTTTTGTTAGGAGATATAACACAATGGTGAGCACAAAGATAGCATCTCACCTTTGAGTCTTCGATCTTTTCATAAAACATTGCTTCTTTCATGAGCTTTCTTTCTTCTTTGAACTTTTTGTTGAAGGCTTCTTAGTTGTAGGTTTTTTCTTTGTAGAAGAGGTTTCAGTTTTAATTCTAATCTTCTTTGGTTTAGGCTCCTCTTCTGTTGTTTCTTTTACTACCTCTGTAGGTGTGTCAATAATTGATTTATATTTTTCCATTACTATCCTTTCAGCTTCGAGCCAGTTGTCCATATCTCTACCAGGTATACAGCCACTTTTGATATAGAGTTCATAGGCTACTCTGCTTATTTCTTCTTTTAAATCCATTAAAAATTCCTCCTTTCTAAAAGTTTTTTTATTTTACTATTATATCACACATACTACTTGCTATAAACTGAAGATAGGTTTTCCTCTATTTTCCTTTATCTTTCGCCTATTTACCTTTTGTTCTAATAATAGATTGTCCTTTCAAAAGCTTCTTCTAATCATCATAAGATAGAAATCTCAAAATTCTTTATACTGCAGAGTGAATATCAAGAGCATTTAGAGAGTCTACCATCTGTAAATGGTTGTCAACACTCTAAAAAGTTTGTTATGCTATTTTAGTTCTTAGAATGGAGGGGTGGCTGAGAGGTTGAAAGCGGCGGTCTTGAAAATCGTTATGGGATGACATCCCATCGGGGGTTCGAATCCCTCCCCCTCCGCCATAGATCAGTTAGCACTTTAACAATCTTTTGGTTTAATCAACTATCTTAACTTTTACTCACTTACACACACAGGTTTTGATAAGAAAAGTTACATGAGACAAATGACGATAAAATTCGCTCCTTTT
>CAYPJO010000085.1:0-6904 GCA_964411065.1 uncultured Thermodesulfovibrio sp. | reverse complement strand
TCCTTCAAGATTTTACACAGAAGATTTTACGCTACCTTCTAAGACTCCTGTTTGTATTTTCATAATATAATTCAATATAATTCTATATATAGTCTTTCTATTAATTATTAGGGGGGATAAAATGGAACACAATATCAGCTGGAAAGGTAGTGGATCGGCTAATAAAGCCATTCTTGGTATAAACGGTCTTGGTAGAATAGGTAAGCTTACTTTATGGAATCATATAAGCAGGCGTTTTTTCTCCCACATAATTGTTAATATCGGTAGAAATGCCGGGACCAAACTAAAAGACATTGCTGACTATATACTCAAAGACTCTACCTATGGTTCTCTTTCTCATTACCTATATGGTTACAAAGCAAAAAACATTGTAGATGAAATTAATGAAAAAACCAATACCATTATAATTGACGGTGTTTCAGTAACGATTCTTAAAGAATCTCGAAATCCTGCAGAAATTAAATGGAGTGATTATGGAGTAGAATATGTTGTAGACGCAACCGGTAAATTTCTTGACCCCACCATCCCTGAAGATGCTAAGAGCGGTTCTGTGAGAGGGCATTTGAGAGGTACTGTAAAAAAAGTGATAGTTACGGCTCCTTTTAAAATCAAAGATAAGAATGCTCCTTGGCCAGATGATTCTGTCACTATTGTAATGGGTATAAATGAAAATGAATATGACCATGAGAAACATAAAATTATATCAGCAGCCTCTTGTACCACTACTTGTTTATCCCATATGTTGAAGCCCCTTGTAAACTATTTTGGAACCGAAAAGTTCTTAGGCATAACTATGAGTACAGTACATGCTGTAACCAGCTCCCAAGAGATTCTTGATAGGCTTCCTAAGGATGGAGCAACAGACCTAAGGAAAAATAGAAGCGTTTTCAATAATATTATTATTACTTCCACAGGTGTCTCAAAGACTCTTTATCTTATAATGCCTGAATTGAAAAAAGTTCCCTTCATAGCAGAGTCTATTCGCATCCCTGTGACTACAGGTTCTTTAATCGTCCTCGTTCTTACCATTGGTAATCATAGTGAGCCTATTAGCAAAGAGATGATTAATAAAATATACATTGATGCATCTTTGAAGGATAAGGATGGTTATCTTGCTTACACAGAAGAACAGAATGTCTCTACCGACATAATCGGCAAGCTCGGACCTGCTGCTATAATAGAAGGCAATGATACCTATGTTCTTAACTCCTCCCTCTTTACTGATCAGGGAGTAAAGATTCCCATTAGTCAGGTTGTGGTTCATGGCTGGTATGACAATGAGCTCGGTAGTTACACCAATGTAATGGGAGATTTAACTGTAAGGCTAGCTACTTTACAGCCACAAATAGCAAAATCGGCAGTTAATAATTAATATGGATAGAAGCTCATAGAGGTCCTAAAAAGGTTTTCAGGCAAAGTGATTTAATTGGTGCAAGAATGTAATTAATCTTATTGGAAAGAGGGGATTTAATATCCCCTCTTTATGTAAATTTTATCAGTTAAATAACGAATAGATATTCAATTTTGCAGTTTTTTATCCAATAGCTATATTGGGCATTATTAAAAATAATAAAATAATAAATATGCTTATGCTTTTAACAGATGATTCATCTTATGTAACAGCTGATCCTACTCTAATGGAGCAAATAACAATGAATTTGGCTATCAATTGCTCGCGATGCCAATCTCTGTGGCATAGATCTTATTAGTCTTATTATCAGACTCCAAATATCTATAAGGAATAGTTGCCCATAACACACCCTACATATAAAAACCTATAAATTTAAGGAAGCACATTAAAAAGTGGTTTAGCTGCTGAAACGATAAGATTCACTTTTTGGCACATTCTATTTTCTTTAAAAATACTTTATTTTTATACTGAGCTAAATTTTTTTTGAAAAATTCCGATATTATTAATTAAAAACTTAAAACTATTTAATGTTTAGGCTGGCATTTTTAACGAAGAAAGTTAAAAAAAAGTTTAGTAAAAGGCAATAATCCATGTTTTATTTTTTAAAATCTTTTAACTTTAGGAGGTTTATGATGGCATTAATGCAGTGGAATGATAGCTTGAGTGTTAACATTAAAGAAGTTGACGATCAGCATAAGAAGTTGGTCGCTATTATCAACGAGCTCCATGATGCAATGAGAGCTGGAAGTGGGAACGCAGTGCTCGGCAATATTTTTTCAAAATTAACGCAATATGTTGCAAGCCACTTTGCTACAGAGGAGAAACTAATGAGTACTCACAATTATCCTGGTTATCTTGCTCATTAAAATGAACATCAAAAGCTTACTCAAAAGGTTATGGAGCTTCAAAGGGAGTTTCAGAAAGGTGTTCCTGTATTAACAGTAGAGCTATTTAGCTTCCTAAAGGATTGGATTCAAGGGCATATCGGAGGCATGGATAAGAAATTTGGTCCCTTCCTAAATAATAAAGGAGTCAGGTAGTTGGTGAGTCATTGAGTCAGTTATTTGTGAAGGTTTCTGTTGAATTAGTTAACATTTTAGACTTTCAAAATATAAGAGTAGGAGGTAGGGTAAATGAGATGGTTTAAAAATTTAAAGGTCAGGAATAAATTATTTATTGTCTTTGGGATTATCTTTTTATTGAACTTCTTCGTATCAGGATTAGCTCTTTTACAGCAAAGTCGGTTCAAAGATTTTATTATCAATATTGTTGAAGACCGTTATGAAAAAGTTAAAAAGATGGATGAATTAAAAGTAGACGTTTTAATTATTGCAGAGTTGCTAAGAGATATGTTATTGGTAGAAGATAAGAAACAAATAGATTCAATAATGGCCAAGGTAAGAGAACTGCAGGCTTCCGTTGCAGAAAAAATAAAGTATTTTGATGGTGCTATAAAGAGTGAGGAAGGAAAAAAACTTCTTTCTGAATTGAAATCTGTAAGGGAAATATATATTCAAGAAAGAGAGAGGCAATATAAATTACTTCAAGAGGGTAAACTAAAGGAAGCAAGGGAAGCGCTAATGGGAGATGTTAAACGAGCTCAGAACAAGTACCTTGAAGTAATAGAAAAAAATATTAATTTTCAAGAAAGAAGGATGGCAGAGGCAGTAAAAGATACCGATGTTAAATATAAACAGTCTCTTATTCTTTTAGGTGGTAGTGGATTAGTTTCTGTTTTTTTGATTCTCTTCTTTGCTCTAATAATCACTAAGAGCATAGCAGCCCCTCTAAAAAAATGCACCTCTATTATGGAAAGCCTTGCAGAGGGAGATTTAACTAAGGTCATGGAGATTGAGAGAGAGAATGTTTCAAAAGATGAAATTGGAGCGCTTATTAGCTCTCTCATTAATATGTCCAAAAAGTTAAGGTCAATTGTTTTTGAGCTAAAATCTACCTCAGATACTCTTGCTTCTGCCTCCCAGCAACTTAGTGCTTCCTCCGAGGAACTCTCAAAAGGTGTAGCGGAGCAATCTGGCAAGGCTTCACAGATAGCTACATCCTCAACAGAGACATCCCAGACAATTATTGATATAGCTAAAAATGCATCTAATATTGCCTCTGCTTCAGTAGATACTACAAAAACTGCTAAGGAAGGTGAAGAGATCGTCAGCAAAGCAATTCATGAAGTAAAAGCAATAGAAAATACTGTTACAGAATCAGCCAAACTGATAACTTCCTTAGGTGAGAGATCTCAACAAATAGGAGATATTGTAAATGTCATTAAGGATATAGCTGATCAGACCAATCTACTTGCTTTAAATGCTGCGATAGAGGCAGCAAGAGCTGGTGAACAGGGTAGAGGTTTTGCCGTTGTAGCAGATGAGGTGAGAAAACTTGCGGAGAGAACTTCCAAAGCCACCGCAGAGATTGGTAGTATGATAAATGCAATACAGGATGAGGTCGAAAAAGCGGTGACATCAATGGATAAGGCTACACGGAGTGTAGAGATCGGGGTAGACCATTCTGCAAAAGCTGGAGAAGCTTTAAGAGAGATAGTAAAGAAAGTAGATAGCTTACAATCAATGGTTCAACAGATTGCATCGGCAACAGAGGAGATGTCAACGGTATCGGAACAAATTAGTGCTGATATAGAGACTGTAGCAAATGTTTCAAGAGAAATATCTTCAGCTGGTGAACAGATAGCTGAGTCCTCTTCAGATTTAGCAAGACTTGCAAGCAAACTTTCTGAGCTTGTAGGACAGTTCAAAATTTAAAAGGACAGATTTGCCATTCAATTCTTGAATAAACTTAGTACTTGAGGCTACAAACTTTAGAAAGCCTTTTATCTTACAGGCTATAGTTTGTAGCCTCTTTAAATTAAAATATTGTTTTTCTCTTTTTTATTTCCTTTAAATTTATCTATGAAGCCTGATCGATTCTTACTTATAATTTTAAGCTAAGATAAACCTACAGATACTCTCTGTAATCTCCACTTTAATAGTTCTTCAATAGCAAATTCGTCAGCATATTTTTCTAATTCAAGATAGAGATTTTTAAGAGCACGCCTTCTACGGGCAGCACGCCTCCCACCAGAAAGAGAGTGATTAACGAGAGCGATAAAATAATTATTTTCACCTCCTCCAATAGTGTGCCCTATCTCATGAAAAAAGAGAAAAGGATAAACCTCTTCAGGTCTGATCTCTATATTCAATTGTTTACTTAAGTGCGCAGAGACATTTTTGCAGTCCAAGGTTGGATTGAGATAAATGTTGTATCCCCCCTTATGCCCCTTTGAAAGAGTACAGAAGGCAAGCTTTCTTTCTTCCCATCGTCCGTCCAGATTGCCCTCAATGCCTACATAGTTAATGTTGTAACGAGATGCATATCTGAGCATTGTTTGAAGATCTATGAATCTCTGAAGATTGAGTAATGAATCCTTTAAACCTCTAATAAAGATACCTTTATATTCCCTTTCGAAGACCTCAAATTTACCCAAAAGGGGCAATTTAATTAAAAGGGTTTTTTCATCCAGTCTTTCAACTTTGAACTGTCCTAATCTTAAGATAATGATTAAAACAAACATGCCAAAAACAGTGCCTATAGAGAAAGATAAAACTAATGACGTTTTTATTTCCATAGTACACCTCATATTAAATTGTTACCATCAATTTCTTTCAGTTATTCAGCCCTCTCTTTTATTCATTATAAAAACTACCCTTTTCTCTAACAAAAATTCTTACTCCATCCATTAGCTCTCCATCTAAACCTATCTCATTCCCCCATTCATCAAAAACCTTTCTACCTTTTTCAATCTCTCTAAGTAAATTTGTTTTAATAAGCGCATGCTTTATTGTCATTCCAGGTAAAAGATCAATAGGCTTGTTATTAACATAAACTCTCATTTTCCTGAAATTTCCTTTATTCTTCCCTCAATCTTTGGATCAATCGTTCCTTTCATTTTTATGTAATCAACAACCACATCTCTTAAATATCTACTATGGTCTGAATATACGAGATTGTCAGCTTTTATAATTCCCCCTGTAACTTCATATTTCTTTGAAGATTTTATGGTTTCTCCAAAGGCAGTGTATCCATCTCCTCCTGCAGCTAAAAAATCATTTGTTGCTACAATGTATTCCTTATCTAGATCAATGGGCTTATCTCCTACAAATATCTCTTTAACCCTCCTTCCTATCTCTGCTTTAGCATCAAAAATAAATTTGATTCCCGATACCTGCGGAAACCTTCCTGCACCTTTCTCTACTGCTGAAACACCATGCTCAAGAGCTTCTTTGATCTTAGTCCCTGACATTTTAATTGCAACGATATAGTTATTAAAAGGTAGAACTGAGTAAATATCCTTTATCCTTATCTCTCCCTTTCTAATTCCTGTTCTTATACCTCCTCCATTTATTATGGCTATATCTGCACCTGCTGTTTCTCTGATTATATCCGCTATTAAGTTACCAAGATTGGTTTCCCTTTTTCTTACCTTTTCACCATCTAAATTACTCAGGGCTATGCCAATCTTTTCATCAAGAATTGCGCTAATTTTTTTACTATATTTATCAACAATGACTTTTACAGAATTATCCTCCAGTTGATTCTCAGGACTTATTTTTTCAAGATAACCATGAAACTTGACTATTTTGCCATTGGTGATGGTAAGATCTAAGACTCCTAAAGCTTTTCCATGTTCCCACGCTTGAACTATTATTGTCTCATTAACTAATGCAGGCTTTTCTATCTTGGTATGAGAATGTCCACCTACTATTACATGGATACCCCTTACTCTTTCTGCAAGAACTCTGTCAGCATAGAATCCCATGTGAGAGAGCACTATGATTAATTCAGTCTTTTCTTTAAGCTCTCTCAGATATTTTTCCACCGTCTCTATAGCTGAGAGAAATCTTAAACCTGACACATTTTTTGGATGAGTAGCTGTTGATGTATCTTCTGTTGTAACTCCGATGATTGCTATTTTAATACCAGCTAACTCTTTAATTATATATGGTTTCAGTAAGTTAAGGCCTTCAACATTGGCACCTAAAATGGGAAAGTTTGCTTCAAAAACTCTTTTCTTGAGTATTTCCTGTCCAAAATCAAACTCATGATTGCCTACAACCATAGCATCAAATTTCATTTCATTCATAAGCTCAATAACAGACTGACCCTCGGTAAGGTTTGCCCAGTTACTTCCCTGAATCATATCTCCTGCAGAAAGTAAAAGTGTTGGTTTTTCATTGCGCAGTTTTTTTATTGAACCTGCAAGATAGGATACTCCTTCTGCTAATTTATCAGAACCTAATGGTTTATAGGGATCTACAAATCCGTGAAAATCGTTAACATGAAGTATTCTGATCTCTACAGGCTCAGCAAAGGCAAGATTAGAAAAGATAAAAATTAAAAAATAAAGGATTATTAAAATAGGATATTTTTTTCTTATAAAGTAAGATGAGTCAATCATATGTTTTATTATCCTACAACTTAATG
>CAYPJO010000084.1:0-6934 GCA_964411065.1 uncultured Thermodesulfovibrio sp. | reverse complement strand
CCCTTATGTTTTTTTCCTTCAAGATTTTACACAGAAGATTTTACGCTACCTTTTTATGCAAAAAAGTTGATATTTTTTTTGATATTAGCTATGATTATTAAAAGTTTTCTTGGAGGTTCTTAATGATAGATAAAGAAAAAGTATTAGAGGTATTAAATAAGGTTAGAATGGGACTTAAAGTTGAAGGGGGTGATATAGAGTTTGTTGATATTAAAGACGACATAGTATATGTAAGACTCACAGGAGCCTGTGGTTCCTGCCCAATGTCTACTATTACTATGAAAAGCTGGGTGGAAGCCACCCTAAAAAAGGATATTCCCGAGATAAAAGCGGTCTTAGCTATTTAAATCTTGTTTATTTGGGGATCTACTTCTGAAGGTTAAAACATGAGTCTTGACATCCAAAGATTCTATTCTTCAATTGTTATCTTTCTTTTGGTATTGATTCATTGTCTTTTAATTACCTCAGAGTCATATCCAGAAGATTGTATCGAGGTTATATCCTTAAATGCTCAGCTTGCTCAGGATTCTATAAAAGTCATCATAAAATTATCAAATTCTGCTCAATACACTCATGGTAGATTAAGTAATCCTGAAAGGTTATTTATAGATATAAAAAGTGCTAAAATCTCTAAACGATTTAGGAATGACTGCATAAACTCCCAAGGATTTCTTAAAGGGGTTCGGATTGCTCAATTTAATTCCAATACAGTAAGAGTAGTTTTTGATTTAGAGGATGATAAATATAAGTTTAAACTCACCACACTTGATGCCCCAGCGAGTATAATTGTCGATCTATATTCGAAATCTCATTCTGAAAGGACCAACAAGATGATTCATCGAAAAGAAGAATTAATCAAGAGAAGGCTCGTCATTGACCCAGGGCATGGCGGTCACGATCCAGGTGCTGTAGGACACAATGGTTTATACGAAAAGGATGTGGTGCTTGACATTGCACTTAAAGTGAAAGAAATATTCCATAAAGAACACCCCAATTATGAAGTTATCCTTACAAGAGATGGAGATTTTTTTATTCCCCTTGATAAAAGAGCAGAGATTGCTAATAGGGTAAATGCTGATCTGTTTATCTCGATACACGCAAATGCTTCATATAATCGGGTTGCATATGGGATAGAGACGTATATCCTCAATTGGACAGATGATGAAGAAGCAATGAGAGTAGCTGCAAGAGAGAATGCGATATCACTAAATGAAATGAAGAGACTTAGGGATGAACTAAGCATTATTTTAGCTTCCTTAGAGAGTGAGGTAAAAAGAGATGAATCTATTAAACTTGCAGGTTTCATCCATAGATCTTTGGCGTCTAAAATATCTTATGGGTTTCCTGATTTTGACAGAGGTGTGAAACAAGCTCTGTTTTATGTTTTGGTAGGTGCAAAGATGCCATCGGTGCTCTTAGAGATAGGATTCATCAGCAATCCCTATGAAGAAAAGATGCTTAGGAATGAGGGTTATCGTATGAATATTGCTAAATCCATCGTATATGGAATTTTAAATTATTTCTCAGAAACTCCAGTCGATAGAACAATTGTTTATGATGTAAGTCACACAAATCAAAAAGTCAAAGCAATTCCTTTGAAATACTCTAAACTTAAAAGATAGCTATCAGGAATATATTTTGCCTTATAAGCTAACATTTTAAAATCGTTATCAATAAAGTGGGTTTTTCAGATAAAAGAGTAAGCATAAATTTTTCGATATATATCAAGCTTTTTCAAATTTATTTTCCTGTAAACCTTAAAACATGTTTAATTATTTCATAAGAAATGGTTTTGTTATTGATGGTACTTCCCTTGAGCCAGTAAAACAAAACATAGGAATATTGGGTGATAAAATAACTTATATAGGTACAAAAGATATGGCGGCTTTCAATGTTATCGATGCTGATGGATTATATGTTGCCCCTGGTTTTATCGATGTTCATGGACATTCTGAAATTAATTTGCTTCTCGATAGACGAGCTGAAGGAAAGATTACACAAGGAATTACCACTGAAATAAATGGTAATTGTGGTTTTTCTGCTGCACCTCTTTTTGGTGAAGCCTTTGAGCGAAGAAGTCAGGAATTGCAATATCTTGGGATTAAAGAAAGATGGCATAACCTGAATGAATATCTTCTGATCCTGAAGAAAAAAGGAATCGCCTTAAATTTTATGACTCTCTGTGGGCATAGCAACCTAAGAGCTTCTGTACTTGGTTATTCTGATACGCCAGCTGATGATCAAGTCATTGGAAAAATGAAAACTCTTTACTTAAATTCTTTAATGCAAGGAGCCCTTGGTTTATCTTCAGGACTTGCTTATCCGCCTGCAATCTATTCTGATACTGAAGAAATCGTAAAAATACTGAGTATTAGGCACCCAAAGAATCGAGAAATTATATATACATCACATATTAGAAGTGAGAGTGAAGGTCTCTTAGAATCTATAGAAGAGATCATAGGTGTTGGAGAAATGACACAACATAAGGTTCACATATCCCATTTAAAGACCTCAGGTGAAGAAAACTGGTGGAAAATTGATAGAGCTATCGAATTAATAGAAGATGCTCGAGCAAAAGGAGTTAAAATAACTGCTGATACCTATCCCTATATAGCCTCAAGCACAGATTTAGATACAATATTACCACCGTGGGTCTTTGTAGGTGGTCTTAGTGAGGAAATAAGAAGATTAAAGGATCCTCAAATATCGAAAAAGATCAAGGGGGAGTTATCTACAAAGGAAAATAATTACTGGAAAAATGTATACATATCTTCAACCAGAAATCCTAACAATAAATGGATGGAGGGTAAAAACCTTTATGAAATAGCCCTTACTTTAAATAAGAATGAAGTGGACATTTTAATAGACATAATAGTCACAGAAAATGGATCCACAGGTGCAATATTTTTTACAATGAGTGCAGATAATTTACAGAAAATCATTGCTCTTCCTTATGTTATGATTGGAACGGATAGTTCAGCAAGAAGTTTTTCAGGCCCCACTTATGAGGGCAAACCCCATCCAAGAGGATTTGGAACTTTCCCTAAATTTATAAGTTACTATGTTAGAGAAAAGAGATTAATTAGTTTATCAGAAGCAATAAATCGGGTAACTGCTCTGCCTGCACGTGTTTTTGGTATCGAAAAAAGAGGAATACTCCGAGAAGGTTTTTATGCTGATATAGTAATCTTCGATTACAAGCAGATAAAAGATAAAGCAACCTATTCAGAGCCATTTCATAAATCTAAAGGTGTCCAATATCTTTTCATTAACGGTAAACTTTCAGTTGAGGAAGGCAACTTTACAGGTGTTTTAGCAGGAAGAGTTTTAACTTAGGTTATAATATCCTTTAGATACCTCAACTACCTACATAAGAATGAATAAAACTATCAACCCTATCATAGGGATAACATCAGACTATTGCAATGGAAAATATAGGATTGCTCAAGATTATTTTACGGCAATAATCTCTGCTGGTGGATTGCCAATAATAATTGGGTCTTTTTCGACTAATACAACTATTATTAAAAAATTAAATAGTAGAGAAAGGATTAATATAGAAAATGTTAGAGATAACTATGTCTGCTCAATTGCTCAAATAATTGATGGTCTTTTACTAACTGGCGGTGGTGATCTTTCACCTCGATATTACGGAGAGAAGATATTAGTTCCGCGTAACAGGATTAGAGTCCTATCTAAGCTAAGATGTGATTTTGAATTAAGCCTTATTAGAGAGATTCATAGAATGCAAAAGCCTCTTTTAGGGATATGCTTGGGAATGCAACTAATAAATGTTGCCTTTGGTGGTACCCTTTATCAGGATTTGGAATATCAAACAGGAAGTTTAATAAACCATAGCAACAGCAACCACTATGTTAAAGTTTCTAATTTTCTCTCTTCTCAAATAAAAGACTCTAAATATCTTGTTAACTCAACTCATCATCAAGCTGTTAAAAACCTGGCTGAAGGGCTAGTGACCTTCGCAATAAGTGATGACAATATTGTAGAAGGCTTTTATAAAAAGGACTATCCCTTTTTGGTTGGTGTTCAATGGCATCCTGAAAGGATATTACAAAGCGACTTGTCGATAGAGATATTCAAATTGTTTATAAAAAAAGCAAAAGAAGTTAATAAAAGTAGAGATGATAATTAATAAATTTTATTTTGTGACATTACTGTTTTTATTATTATTGCTTGGCTATCTAAGTTATCAAATATTCAAACCATTCTTATCTCCTATGGCATGGGCTGTTGTTCTGGCAATTGTCTTTTACCCGATGTTTGATATTATTAAAAAATATGTAAAATGGTATTCCCTGGCTTCTTTCATATCCCTTATAATCATTATTTTAATCATAATCGGTCCTTTTTCCTATGTTTCTTTTTTGATCGCTATTGAAATAAAAGACTTGCCCAGATATATACAGGAGGGTGGATTAGAAGAGATTAAGAGAACTGTAGAAACTCCCTTTGTAAGAGGTGTAATTAATAAAATCATCAATACCTTTAATATTCCAGAGGAAGAAATTGAAAAATCTATAATAGATGCTCTTAATCTTTTTGGTAAAAGATTATTGGAAAGTATTAGTAAAGGGATAGGGAATATTCTATCTGCAGGATTAAATTTTATTTTTATGATAATAGCACTCTTTTTCATTTTAAAGGATGGTGGTGATTTTCTTAAAAAAATTAGGGATTATCTTCCCTTTACCGAAAATCAAAAAAATCGTTTAGTTTCACAAACAAAGGATGTTATAGTATCTACTATTTATGGTGGTGTTGTTGTTGCAATTGCTCAAGGGACAATTGGTGGCGTCACGTTTTTTTTACTTGGAATATCCTCCCCAGCTCTTTGGGGTCTTGCAATCTCAATAGCATCATTCATACCCCTAATCGGAGCTTTTGGAGTATGGGGACCAATGACAATCTACCTCTTCATAAAAGGGGAGATTTTACATGGTATCATACTCGCCTTAGTTGGAACTTTTTTAATTAGTCTAATTGATAACATATTAAAGCCTATTATAATCGGTGGCAGGACAAGAATGCCTGTCCTTTTAATATTTTTTAGTGTGCTTGGTGGAATACAACTTTTTGGTTTGATAGGACTTATTATGGGACCACTTGTGGTCGCTATATTTATTTCGGTAATAGATATTTTCAGGCATTTAGAAGAAGGAGGTAACAATGCTTAATTTGCAAGAGTTGAGGGAATTAGCTAATTTAAGTAACGGAGAGAGTTATTTCGTAAGTTTTTATTTAAATGTCGATCCTACTTTAAACAAAAAAGGTGATTACATAGTGCACCTTAAGAATATGATTAGAAAAACTGCTGACTCATTAGATAAAGCGATATATAAAAGGGTGAAGGAAGATCTCGAGAGGATAGAGCATCATGTTCTAACAAACAAAAGGACTTTCAAAAAAGGTCTTGTTGTTTTCAGTTCTAAGGAGAATTCTTTATGGAAGGAATATAACTTGGGTGTTCCTGTAAAGAATGAGTTGATTGTAGATAAAACAATTCATACAAAGCCTTTGACGGATCTACTTGATAATTATCAAAGATATGGTGTTTTATTAGTAGGAAAAGATACAGCAAGAATCTTTATAGTTCATCTTGGAGAGATAGTTGAGTATGGTGAGGTCTTTACTGCAGACATACCTGGTAAACACAAAAAGGGTGGTTGGTTTGCCTTAGCGCAAAACAATTATGAAAGGCATATTAATGTTCATGTAGGTTTGCATCTTAAGGATGTTATCGAAAAATTGGATACTTTTCTGTCCACTGAATATGTTGGAAGACTCATACTTGGTGGTTCAGAAGAGGCTGTATCGATGGTTAAAGCAATGTTGCGGAAACCAATTTTGGATAAAATTATAGGTACCGTTAAAGTTGAAATGTTCGCTAAGACTGACGAAGTTTTGGCGAAAGTAGAACCTTTTGTTTCAGCTTACGAAAGAAAAAAAGAAGAGGATACTGTAAGGGAGCTCATCGCTAAGGCTTTGAAAAATGAGGCTGCTGTCTTGGGTCTTGAAAATGTTTTAAACGCATTACAAGAACACAGAGTCATGAAACTCGTCTTACTATCATCTTATACCTACAATAATGGGTGGGTTTGTAGATCTTGTGGTTTTATAACCGCCCAGGAGATTGATTTTTGTCCCTACTGCAAAGGTGAATTTGAAGCTTTAGATAATATATTAGACATCGTAATTCAGAAAGCTCTTCAACAGGGAGCTTTCGTAGAAGTCATTCAACAAAATGATGACTTATCAAAGGTTGGAGGAATAGGAGCCTTTCTCAGATTTTAAAAATCAAATTCGTAAATATCTATCTATAAAATATCAGCGAGAAGAGGGATGATAAAATTCACCTCTTCTCACTCTAGCTCTTTAATTTCAAAGATAACTCCAAGAAAACTACTTTATAAAATTATAATATTATTTAACTCTTTTCTTTCAATTTTTCTTCTTCTTCTTGCTCAGTTTTGCATTCTATACATAGATCAGTTACAGGCCTAGCCTCAAGCCTTTTAATGTCTATTAATTGTCCACAAGCCTCACAAATTCCATATTCATTATTATCAATTTTGTCGATAGCCTTTTCAATTTTCTTTAAAAGCTTTCTTTCTCGTTCTTTAAGCTTAAGCATGAAATTTCTATCAATCTCTACGGAGGCTTGATCGCCGATCTCTGATAAGGCATTATCGGATGGAAAAGAGTTTAAGGCTACTCCAGCATCAGCAAGAAGTTTATCTCTTTGCAATATAAGTTGTTTTCTTATCTCTAAAATTTTTGCATCTCTCTCAGAAAGTGGCTTTTTGGGCTTTCCTTTAGCTTTCATTATGGAGCCTCTTAAAATTTTATTAGATGTCTAAAATAACAGAAAGAGTAGTAAGTAGTCAAATCTTTAAAAAAATCGGTAGCGTAAAAT
>CAYPJO010000083.1:0-7363 GCA_964411065.1 uncultured Thermodesulfovibrio sp. | reverse complement strand
TACACCCTTATGTTTTTTTCCTTCAAGATTTTACACAGAAGATTTTACGCTACCACTTAGCAAGATATTATTTTTTTCTGTTAATACCGTCTCCTCCTTGAGATAGCTTTGCAAATCTTATATGAGCATTTTCCATTGGGCTCAAGAGGTATAACTATTTGCTTAATTATCTTAATTTTGTTATATTTTTTAGATGATGAGTTCTGCTTTATATCCTTTTAAAGGGTACATATCTGTAATTGGGGGAGGAAGCTGGGGGACTACTCTTGCTTCCCTTCTTGCAGAGAAAGGTTATGATGTTATTTTATGGGCAAAAGAGAGAGATGTAGTTGATAGCATAAATAATTTTAGAGAGAATAAATTTTACTTACCCAGTTTTACTTTACCAGATAATCTTAAAGCTACGACTAACCTTTTTGAGGCGGTTGCAATCTCCCATTATATAGTTAATGTTGTTCCTACTCAATATATAAGATCTGTTTTCAGTCGCGCTTTA
Source organism: uncultured Thermodesulfovibrio sp. (assembly GCA_964411065.1). GTDB lineage: Bacteria > Nitrospirota > Thermodesulfovibrionia > Thermodesulfovibrionales > Dissulfurispiraceae > DYHD01. Next base: position 6,867 of record CAYPJO010000083.1, on the reverse strand, counting down.
CCTTTCATAAATAAAGAGGCAATAATAGTTAGTGCTTCGAAGGGTATAGAAGTTAATTCTCATAAAACCCCATCGATGATACTTAAAGAATTGTTAAATAAGCCAATATCTGTAATATCTGGACCAAGCTTTGCTATAGAAGTAATGACTAAATCTCCGACTGCTGTCACTCTTGCTACCGAGGACAAAAGAATTGGCTTAATGCTTCAGGAAATATTCAATACAAACTATTTTAGAGTTTATACCCATGATGATGTAATAGGAGTTGAGATAGGGGCTGCATTGAAAAATGTGATCGCTATAGCCGCTGGCATTTGTGACGGCTTAGGTCTTGGTAACAATGCAAGGGCAGCATTGATTACAAGAGGGATTTCTGAAATTTCTCGTCTGGGAGTACGATTAAAAGCTAAGGAGATAACCTTTTTTGGTTTAAGTGGTATAGGAGATCTTATCTTAACATGTACCTCCATGTTATCAAGAAATTACACAGTGGGTTATAAGCTTGGCAGAGGAGAAAACCTGTCAAGTATTCTGAGTAAAATGAATTCTGTTGCGGAGGGTATTACCACCGCTCAAGCTGCCTATGAGCTCTCGGTAAAGTATGATGTCGATATGCCAATTACTGAACAAGTATTCCATACTTTATACAACGGCAAAGCACCTATCGATGCAGTCAAAGATTTAATGAACCGTTCTTTAAAAAGGGAGTTCTATGAATACTCAGAGGCTCAGAACAATCCTTGAAGATTTTAAAAACGGCAAGATTGAAACTGATACAGTTTTAGAGAGACTCAAATACCTGCCCTACGAAGACTTAGATATTGTAAAAATAGACTACCATAGAGATATTAGAACCGATATTCCTGAAGTCATATTGGCCCTCAATAAAAAAAAAGAAGATGTAATCAAAATAGCTCTTACTATGCGAAAAAGGAGTGGACGATTCTTGATTACCAAAGCTTCTAAGGATATATACGAGGGGTTAAAGCACAAAAAGGTAAAGTATTTCCCTACTTCAGGTGTTATCTATTATGGTGATGAAAAGGATAAAAGGGGTAATGTCCTTGTAATATCGGCTGGAACAGCCGATATACCGGTAGCAGAGGAGGCAGAGGTTGTAGCTTCTTATCTTGGAAGTAAAACAGAAAGGCTTTATGATGTTGGCGTTGCAGGTATACACAGATTATTGAGTAAAAACTCTATGCTTAGGGAGGCTAATGTAATAATTGTGGTAGCTGGCATGGAAGGCGCATTGCCTTCTGTAGTGGCTGGTCTTACCGATAAACCGGTGATAGCAGTCCCTACCTCAATTGGTTATGGAGCCAATCTGGGTGGGTTTTCTGCCCTCTTAACAATGCTCAACTCATGTGTTCCAGGTATTGCTGTGATGAATATTGACAATGGCTTTGGGGCGGGATGCTTAGCTCATAGGATTAATATGCTGTGCGTTAGATAGTTGTAGGGTTTGCTTCGCTTTTTATCTCGGCTTCAGATTTTCTTAAATAGAGAGGAGTCAGTGTTATAATGTCTTCAAAGTGTCCTGCTTTTGCTTTTTTCATTGCTAAATAAGCAACATTTGCTGGGGATGGAACCATAAATTGAGATGGTGGAAATATTGCTTTATTATTAAGTTTGCTCTTAATATTGAACTTGTAAAGTATTGCACCATCTCCTAAAAAGATTGTTGGATCAAAGATATGACTCAGAAGATTGTCAATTTTAATCGGTTGTTCTTCCAGTTCCTTTATAAAATCATCTCCTACCCATCTGAATATTGCGGCATATACTTCTCTTTTACGAGCATCTAACAAGGGACAGACCTGATATCTACTATAGGGTATATTCCAAGCAAAAGCCTCAAGGGTGGAGACAGCTATGATCTTTTTCCCTGTTGCAAAGGCAAGTCCTTTAATGGTACTAAGTCCAACGCGCAGTCCTGTAAAGGAGCCCGGGCCAATAGCAACTGCAAGAAAATCTATATCATCAATTCTAAGATCTGCCTGCTTTAAGATATGGTCTATTTCTACTAATAATCTTTCTGAATGTGTGACCTTTACATTTAAACGAGTTTCTGCTATTAAGGTCTCATCATAAAGTAGCGCTACACCACCAAGCATTGTGGAAGTGTCTATAGCAAGCAGTCTCATTTCTTAAGTTTCATCGAGTTTTGTTTTTAGAGTGAATATTATACTACAACAAAGGCAGAATAGAGCAAATATCTTTAAAGTCATTTGAGTTCCTATAAGATTTGCTGTATACCCTGTAATAGAATTACCAATAGGGAGAAACCCTAAAAATACAAGAGTATAAAAGCTCATAACTCTGCCCCTTAAGGAGTCGGGTACTATGTGTTGTATAAAGATATTAGAAGTTGCTAAAAAGCTGGTGAAACCAAAGCCAGCTAAGACTATTAATAAACAAGAGATAAAGAAATTGTCTACATTAGCTAAACCAGTTAGTGAGGATGTGAAGAGCATTGCTGATACCTTTAGGTACCTTTCTTTTTGAACAATTTCTCCACGATAGGCAATAGAAAGTGCAGCAGATAGCGACCCAACTCCAACGCAAGCTAAAAGAATGCTAAATTCTCTGGCACCTACCATTAGTATCTCATTAGCTATAATTGGAAGCAGTGTTATATAAGGAATACCAAAAAGGCTAAAGATAGCTATCAGTAGCATGGTTGAGAGAACCGTTCCTTTTTGAATTATGAATCGCCAGGCATCTTTTATATCTATTAAATAGCCCTCCTTTTGAACACGGGAGACTCCTTTTGATTTTATGCTAAAAAGAGCAATAATTACAGGGATAAAAGTGAGTGCGTTAATGTAAAAGCACATCTGCAAACTAACCATAGTCATAACAAAACCAGCAATAAGAGGTCCTGCTATTCTTGCACCATTGAATGCCACTGAATTGAGAGCTACTGCATTTGTTATATCAGCCTTGCCTACCAGTTCTCCAACAAGAGCATGTCTTGCTGGAACATCAAAGGCATTGACTAACCCTAAAAAGAATGCAAGGAAACATATGTGCCAGATCTTTACTAATTCCATATCTATCAGTATTCCAATAGATAAAGCAGGGATAATAGATAATATTTGAGTAACTATGAGTATGTTCCTTTTAGGAAGTCTGTCAGCTACCATCCCCCCAATTAGCGTAAAAAAAAGGATAGGAAAAGCTGATAGAGCTGCTATTAAACCCAAATAAAAGGGCGACTTAGTTAAGAGATATACAAGCCAACTTTGAGCTGTAGCATGCATCCATGTTCCAGATAGTGATAGTAGTTGTGAAAGCCAAAAAACTCTAAAATCTCTTAAATATAGGGCTGAAAATCTACAACGATTTTTCATAATTTATTATACTTATTCGATGTAGAGATGCTGAATTAATTTTAAGGACTTCAGAGATTAAAAAACGGATTTACAGGTTAGTTGAAAAATATGGTATACTTTTTATGTATTTTTTATGATAGCCTATTTAGGTGCTTTTTAGCTCAATATGGCACAAGAGGGGCATATAAACATAAGAGAGATCAAGGAGCTCGCAAATAAGTTCACTTTTGAACAGTTAGAAGCTTGTATAGAAGAGCAAATCAAAAAAGGAACTAATCTCTGTGGTTTACAGGGAGATAATGAATATATCATTAACGAGTTAACGAAAGCTGAGTTTATCAGGAGAAGGATGGAACAGGGAATGTCGCTTACAGATGCTATTAGAGAGCTTGCTTCCAAAATTAGGGCTTTTCACGAGTTGCAGAAATCGTAGATTTATCTTTTGTTCATTCCTTGACCTCTCCAGAGAGGTCTTGAGTGAATATCCCTAAGAATTATTCTTTTTCCATCTTGATCTAACCTTAATTCTTTCCCTATTATGTATACATTTCCCTCTCTACTAAAAAATTTTGAGCCTTTAACTTCAATAAAGATTCCTTGATTAAAAACAACGTCCTGCTGTTTAAGAAACCATAGTGGTGCTGTTACTATAAAATATTCCCTTTTATTAGGTTTTATTTTAAGGAGCAAAGGTCCTCTTTTGGGAGCAAGGACTTCTATGATCTCTCCGGAAATAGTAACCTCTGTATTTTCATCATAAAACTCAGAAAGATCATACTGAGCAAAAGAATTATGAGTTAATAATATAAATGCAAATAGAAAAGTTAAAATTATTTTCAACTTTTAACGATCCTTTTGTGCTCGATTGTTTTTTATTTTAGCATAAAAGATAATAGGGCAGTCACTTTAAGACCGCCCCATATCTTTAAATTTTTAGAGCTAACATCGAGATTTAATTCACTCACCCTTATATCATTCTGCATGCAGGAGCCATTGCACAGTTTCTCATCCCCATCTTACCTTTCACATTTTGCATATAAAATGGTCTTAATGAAAGACCAGCTGTGTAAGCTCTCTTTTGAATTTCTATCCTTAGATCGACAATCTCTTTCTGTTTAGAAGCTATTGCATTCCAATCAGGATTTGCTTGTGAATAGAGGGTTGCCAAGTCAGTCTTGAGTTCAATCATTTTTTGCCTCAGTGGTAGTATTTGCTTTTGAAAGTCTGTGTATTTTTGAGTTTGCTCAGGTGGTATGTTACCAAGCCAGCAGAATCCTCCACCTCCACCCCATCCAAAACCAGGACCAAAAGCGAAAGCATAAGTTGTCAGAGACAGTATTACAGCAAGGCACATTATGAGACTAATATATTTCTTCATGCTTTTCACCTCCTTTTGTGTTATAATTTCCCTGAACTCTAATAACTATTTGCAATTAACATACCAGATCCAGAATTTATTTCAAAAAGTTTTTGAGCCTTAATTGGGGAGATAAAGTATTGATAAAAATGCAATTATTGCATTGTTTGTGTAATTTTTGCGGTTTTTACTGATGGATTTCGAAAATATTGGTGATATTAATATTTCAATTCTTATTATTGATGATGATGAGTTCGTTCTTGATTATCTAAAAGAACTTTTAAGTATGTCGGGCTATAGAACTATTACAGCAAATAATCCTATTGATGCATTAAATCTATTTAAGAGGGACCACTTCGATATTGTCGTTACGGATATTAAGATGCCTGAAATTTCAGGTATTGATTTTCTATCTAAAATACATGATATCAACCCCGACATCCCTGTAATTTTAATTACAGCATATGCCCAAGTCGATATCGCTATAGAAGCTATCAAAAGGGGTGCCTTTGATTTTGTATGTAAACCCTTTGCCCCTGAATATTTTCTAAGTAGCATAAAGAGGGCACTTAAACATTTGAAACTTTTGCAAGCTGAAAGGCACTATAAATCAATGCTTGAGAATGCTATTCGACATAAAACAGAAGCATTAGCTAAAACTCTTAAGGAACTGAGAATTTTGAGTAAGGAGATCATACAACGCCTTGCTACTGTTGCTGAGTTTAGAGATACAGATTCTGCTCCCCATTTTTCAAGAATCAGTTTTTATGCAAATAAAATTGCTGAAGCTATGAACTTTGATAGTGACTTTGTAGAAAATATAACTTTAGCAAGCAAACTTCATGACATTGGTAAAATCGCAATACCTGATCAGATACTCCTTAAAAGAGGTCCTTTAACGGATAATGAATGGGATATTATGAAGACTCACACTATAGTTGGAGAGAAGATACTTTCAGGTTCTAATCTCAAGTTGCTACAGATGGCAGCTTCAATAGCTTTAACCCATCATGAGAGATGGGATGGATCAGGGTACCCCTATGGTTTAAAGGGTGAGGAGATTCCTGTTGAAGGTAGAATTATAATATTATGTGATCAATATGATGCTTTAAGGAGTTTTAGAACTTATAAAAGAGCTTTTAGCCATGAAGAAGCTTTTAAAATCCTCACTGAGGGAGATAGGAGAACGAAACCAACCCATTTTGATCCAGCTGTTTTAGATGCTTTTTCTAAGATTGCCAATGTATTCAAAGAGATTTATGAAGCTAATAAGGGCTAATCTCTAAATTTCAAAGGCATCTAAGGAAACTTTTAAGATTATCTAATTATTATTTTCATTCGTGGTACCAAATACTCTCCCCAAATTTGCTGGTAGGAAGCTATAGAAACAGTGAATTCTCGTCTTCATCCATTTTTGATGATATTAGAATTTTTATGATCTCATGTCAGGAGTCAAATTTAGCATCAAAATTTGTAAGAGTTAATAAGCCTCAGCCTTCTAAATAGAAGTTAGCAACCTCCATTTTACTCTTACAGGTTGCCCATTTCAATCGTCAGATTCGATTCAAGAATATATACCGAGCAAAACAATCCTTAGTCTAAATATTAAGTCTTTGTTAAGCAACTTCATTCTTTAAAAAACTTCTAAGGCAGACAATCGTATTTTGATACTTCTTTGAGATTTGTATTTACATAAAGATAGGATATGCTTTTGAACAGAGATCTTGAATCTTTTAAATCGTGTCTTTATTGTTTTAATATCGCCACGAGAGTTTTTTAGAACTCTCGTGGCGATATTAAATTTACTTCTTAGGCGGTTCTGGTTTTGGCTCAGGTGGTTTATCACCCGGTTTTACCTCAGCTGGCTTTGCTGGCTCTGGCGGTTTTGGTGCCTCAGCTGGCTTTGGTGGTTCTGGTGGTTTTGGTGGCTCAGCCTTCTTACAACCTACTGTAAAAGCTGCCAAAAGCATTAATGAAAGAATTACTGCTAAAAGCTTTTTCACTCTTTGTTCACCTCCTTCCATTTTAGATTAATAGTCAAAAGATCTTAAAGTTTACAAGTAATTCAATTATTAACATATATATTAATTTTTATCAAGTAATAAATCAAGTAAAAAATCTTTTGGGTAACGTCAAATCGATAATGTCTTATATTGGGGAACTTGTCAAAAA
>CAYPJO010000082.1:0-7364 GCA_964411065.1 uncultured Thermodesulfovibrio sp. | reverse complement strand
AGAATGTGACATTTCAAAGTAGTAATAAAGTGTGACTTGACTTTAGGAATAACACTATTTGAATATCCCTTTTTCTCGTTGGTAAGCTAAAAAATGTAGGCATCCTCTTCATTTAGATCTCCATATGATATAAAATATAACCAAGTTGATGAAAAACAGAAAGAGAAAAGAAGGGAAATTCTGAACTTTAGAGCCCTATTAATACTCAAGAAATTGAAAGGACTATTGTTATGAAAAATGAAAAGGTGCAGATAAATCATAAGCAGAAACTTTTGCTTACCCTAATAGCTATTATCATAATTTTTTTTGCACTATTTGTAAAATTCAAAGATTATCAAGAGTTTATTCAAAATGAGGTAGTCATTGCTACCTATGATGCCTTTAGATTTGCAAGATGGGCGGAAGAGATAAAGAATAGCACATATGGCTCGATAGATTATTTAATAAATGTCCCTGATTTTGGAGTTAATCCTAACCCACCGCCATTGCCGAGTCTTATTGCCGCATGGGTGTCAAATTTATTCAATATTGAGCTCAAAATACTATTTGTAGTTCTTCCTCCTTTGTTCTCAGTCCTTTTTATAATCCCTATGTACTACTGGTTAAGAACCTTCGTTAATTGGTCAGCATTATATTTCATATTTATCGGTGGCGCAATGCTCGGCATTTTTAACATGAACTACTTTGCCAGAACTCATATGGGTTATTTTGATAACGATTGTCTGGTTCTATTTTTTATTTTTTTGATTTTAGCTCTTTTCGCATTCACTTTAAGGGAAAGGGAGAATCTATATAAATCCTATTTTTATATTTTGCTAAGTGGTCTTGTCTTTAAGTTATTCATGTGGTGGTATTATCTACCTGTGATGGCACTTTTTTTTGTTTTTTCATTAGTCATTGGTTTACTCCTTAATAGATTTTCGGTGATAGATATTTTTTTTAAAGCCTTGATATTCATATTTATTATCCTTACTCCTCAGCTTGTCTCTGATTTATTTTCCTTCATTTATGGATATATATTTGGAGCAGTTTTTAGGCTCACTGACCCGATAGTCTCAGATATCTATTCAAATATTCAAGAGCTTCAACCTGTAAGCTTTGAACGCTTCGTTTCTTTTACAACGGACAATCTTATAACTTTTGTAATTGCATATATAGGGCTTTTTTTATTCATAATCAAATTCTACAGGCATGCGATTCTGATTATACCTTTCGTCATTCTGGGTATCTTATCATTTAAATTAGGAAATAGATACACTATCTATATTGCCCCCTTTTTAGGGATAGGACTCGCTTACATGGTCTATCAGGCGGTAAATTATCTTTCTCTGAGATACAAAAAGTATGGCAAGGCACTTATAGCAGGAGGGGTTATATTTACAATCTTTATTTCTTTCCCAGGTCAGATTTTACATTACGAGAATTCATTAGCTTTCACTAAATGTAATTTAAAGGGCTTAAAAGAATTAGAAAATTTAACTGAAAGAGACTCCTATATACTTACTTGGTGGGATTTTGGTAATCCTATTGAGTATCTTGCAAGAAGAGCAACCTTTATTAATAACACTCAAGCTTATCCAGAAAAACTTTATTTTTATACACAGGCTTTAATGACCTCCGATGAAAATGAAGCCAGAAGTTTAATCTCTTTTATCACAAATAATACTGTAAATAGTTATCTTGATGAAATCAAGAAAAAAGGAATATCTCAGGTATTACTTGAGGCTTCAAAGTATAAAATAGAGACAAAAGTGCCTGTTTATCTATATTTTAATCAGTTGATGCTATCAATGCATATTATCCATGGAATTGGCCTTAATAACGAGGATATCAAAAAAGGTAAAAGCAAAGTATTCGGTGATTTTTTTAGATGTAACCCTATAGAAAATGCTGGGAAGATATACGATTGTGTTTATACCGCCTTTCATGATGGCCAAAAGGATACTCTAATTAGAAATAATGCAGACTCCAAAAGAGCTTATAGAGAAATATTTTATGTTGATAAACAGGCTGGAACTAGCTCTTTAATAAACTTTAATAAAAATGCTCCTAATAATACTGCACTTTACATAATCAAAGCTTCAGACGGAGAGTTGTACTCTATTACAGTAACTGAAATGGTAAAAAGGAGTATTTATAATAGAATGTATATTTTGAGAGATAAATTTAAAAATTTCGAACTGGTATATGACGATTTTCCTTATACAGTTGTATACAAGTTAAAATAAAGCTATGAAGGAACTCACCATATTAATGCCCTGTCTTAACGAAGCTGAAACTCTACCCATATGTATTAAACGAGCACAAAAACTTATTACAGACCATAACATTGACGGAGAGATCCTTATTTCTGATAATGGATCTACAGATGGCAGTCGAGAGATTGCAGAGTCCCTCGGAGCAAGGGTTGTACATTGCCATATTCGTGGTTATGGGGCTGCTCTTCAACATGGCATTGAAAATGCCAAAGGGAAATATATCCTAATGGGTGACAGTGACGATAGCTATCACTTTGACGAAGCTTTCCCTATGATAGAGAAGTTACGGGAGGGATATGAAGTATGTATGGGTACGAGACTTAAAGGTAAGATTATGCCTGGTGCAATGCCTTTTCTGAATAGATATCTCGGCAATCCTGTTTTGACTGCAGTTGGTAGGGTTTTCTTTAAGGTAGGAGTGAGTGATTTTCACTGCGGGATGAGGGCATTTGAGAGGTCAAAAATTCTTGCCCTTGGACTTGTTACAACCGGGATGGAGTGGGCTTCGGAGATGATTGTTAAAGCAAGGCTTTCTAATCTTAAGATCACAGAAGTGCCTATAACCCTATATAAAGATGGCAGGAGCAGACCGCCACATTTACGGAGATGGCGAGACGGCTGGAGACATTTAAGGTTTATGTTGCTCCATTCACCTTTTTGGCTCTTCTTGCTACCAGGCATCATCATGACTCTTTTAGGGTTTGTAGGTGGGTTAATTCTTATGCAGGGTCCTCTAATAATTGGTAAGGTGGGTTTTGATGTTCATAGCTTAATTGTAATGGGTTTTTTGTTGATACTTGGTATTCAGACAATATTTGTAGGTTTTTTTGCAAAGATTTATGGTCATAATTCTGGAATTTTGCCTTATGATGATAGGCTTTTTAAGATAGTGAGTAAATTTTCATTGGAAAAACTGCTTATTCTCTCATTGATTATCGGAATTATAGGAGTGGCAGGCTTTATTTATAGCGTATATGGCTGGTATGAGATAGGATTTGCTCAATTGAACTATCAGATAACGATGAGGCAATTGGTGCCTTCTTTATGCCTTATTTCAATATCAATTCAGGGGATTTTTAACTCATTCATGCTCTCAACGCTCATGATGAAGGTGAGGTGTGTGGAGAGTAAAAACCCATGACAGTTGCGAAAAGAGAGGCACAAACATATGACCGGTGAATACATTGAAGATATTTATATTCATCCCACCGCATACATAGAGAATAATGTAATTTTAGGAAAAGGGGTTAAAATATGGCATTTCTGCCATATAAGAGAAAATGCTGTTATTGGCGACAGGGTTTCCTTAGGAAAAGATGTTTATATAGATAAGGGGGTAACTGTTGGTAAGTATTCAAGAGTACAAAATGGTGTTAGTGTATATGCAGGTGTAAGTATAGGTGAGTGGTGTTTTATAGGACCACATGTAGTATTTACTAATGACATATATCCAAGGGCTGGATTGAGAAAATGGAAAATTATAGAAACAAAATTAGAAACCGGCATCTCAATAGGAGCTGGAGCTATTATTAGATGCGGTGTTACCATAGGTTCTTTTGCTATGGTAGGAGCCGGAGCTCTAGTTACTCACTCAATAGCTCCATTTCATCTATATCTTGGGATCCCTGCAAAGTATGAGCGAATAATCTGTGCATGTGGTTTGACAAGGTTTCGCAAAGTAAGCAACCCTAAAGAATTACTCAGAGATTGTTGTGAAGAGCGACTTGATCCAGAACTTTACAAAGTATCAGCAAACTATATCGAAAATAATTTTGATTTATTACATAATTATATAAATCTTTCAAAAAGAGTATGAAAGAAACTTGGACGTTAAAATATAATGCCTTTACCACAGAATGAATCAGATATTGCTCCACAATACCATACCACAGATTTTAAGTAAAGCCATCTTTTTTGTTGTAACTATTATTACAACTGCAATTATTGCCAGAGATTTAGGGCCAGAAAGATATGGCCACTACACTATCATATTTGTATATCTTACTTTCGTAGCAGTATTGGCAGATATTGGTTTACAAACTATTGCTGTAAGAGAATCTTCTCGTTATGAAAAAAAAACAGGAGACATTGCTGGCACACTATTTTGGATAAAGGTAATCCTCTTTTTAATTGTATCTCCCCTTTCTCTAATCTTTATTTTTATTTATGATTTTCATTCCACAGTAAAAATAGGCTTTGCTATTGCGCTGATTGGACAGTTTTTTATGACATTGAATTCTGTTCCAAATGCTATATTTCAGAGCAAGTTAAAGATAAAATTTACTGCTATTTCAGAAATAATAGGCCATTTGTTTTTTTTATGTTCTGTAATTGCAGTTTTTCTAATATCATTTAGTACCAACAAATTACTGCTTTACATACTTGTTGGTGCTATTTCTTTTGCTATAGTTTTTTCCGTTGGAATAAAACTTGCCTTGAAAATAGAAAAAATTATCTGGAGTTTTAATAAGGAAACATTTGCATTGCTAATAAAAGAGACTCTACCACTCTCATTAATCATTATTCTTAGCCAGATACATTTCAGAGGGGACGGTTTACTTTTGTCTTTATTAAAACCAGAAATAGATGTAGGTATATATGGATTATCTTTCAAATTTTTTGAGGCATCCCTAATAGTGCCTTTGATTGTTTCTACAGTAATTTTGCCTTTGATGAGTAAACAGTCTTCAAGTCAGGGTATAAATGAGATAGCAAATAAATGTTTTTATATTCTTATGGCGCTTGGGCTTTTGGTATGTCTTTCCATTTTTTTCTTCGCACCATTTATAATTGAAGCTTTAGCAGGGATTGAATATGAAGAGGCGGTATTACCAACGAAATTTTTAGGATTAGCTATCTTATTTGGTTATATTAACAATCTTTTTGTGAATATTGTCATTGTTAAAAATCGCCAGAAAGATATAGTGGCAATCTCTATTTTTGCAGTAGTTGTTAATATAATCTTTAATTTAATCTTTATCCCTCACTATAGTTATATTGCCTGTGCTTTGATAAAAGTTTTTACTGAATTTTTGGGTATGGCTTATATGGGTTATTTAGCATATAGGGCATCAAGCTTTATACCATTTGGCAATCTATTTAAAAATACAAGACAGTCATGAATCCATTGGTCAGTATAATAATCCCCTGTTATAACTATGGCAGATTTCTTAATGAAGCAATAGAAAGCGCATTAGCACAGACTTATAAACCTATTGAGATAATTGTTATAAACGATGGTTCAACAGACAATACGGTTGAAGTTGCCTCAAGATATCCTGTTTTGCTCTATAGTCAGAATAATCAAGGGGCTTCAAAGACATTTAATAGAGGAGTAGATCTTGCAAAAGGAGAGTATTTTGTGATTCTTAGTGCAGACGATAGATTACACCCTTCATTTGTTGAAAAGACAATCAGTGTTATCCAGTCAAATGAAGATATAGCCTTCGTATATACTCATACGAGACTTTTTGGTTTAAGAGAAGGATTAATGAGAAGTAGAGAATATAATATAGAAAATTTGAAGCTTTCCAACTACATAACAGGCACTGCTCTTACAAAAAAATCTGCTTTTCTACAAACAGATGGTTTTGACACTAAATTGGAATGTCTTGAAGATTGGGATTTATGGTTATCATTTGCTGAAAAAGGTTTTTATGGTAAATTATTGCCTGAGCCACTCCTATATTACAGACAACAAACCCTTAGTCGTAATTCCACATCACCTAAGAAAATAAGAAATGCTGTGCGAATTATATTAAAAAAGCACTCCAAGACTCTCTATTCTAATACAAGTTTTATTCGTAAACTTTTTGTCATATGGCGATTCAATGCTCTTTCTTTCTGGATATATAATGGCATATATAAACTTCCTAAGGGGATTAGAGAAGGAATATTAAAGTTATTACAAAGGCTCTCTTTTATAGGAGTGATCACCGACGATCTTGAGAAGAAAGAAAAAGTTTAAAAACTCCTAATTGTAATTTACAATATAATAACTTTTTTATTGTGTGGTATTTATTGATCTCTATCATAATATTAACTAAAAATCCCGACGAAAGAATCAAAGATGTTCTTCAGATGGTTTTCAGTCAGAAAATCGACGATGAATATGAATTAATAATCATAGATTCAGGATCAACCATTGGTTTTATAGAGTTCTTAGAAAATTCTCCTGCAAGGCTCGTCAAAATAAACCCTTCTGATTTTGGTCACGGCAAGACAAGAAACTTTGCTGTAAATTTTGCAAAAGGTGAGTATATTGTAATGCTTGTGCAAGACGCCATCCCTGCAAATGATAGCTGGCTTTATGAGTTAATCAAGCCTTTAAAAGAAGATTCAAATGTGGCAGGCGTCTATAGCAGGCAAATTCCTTATCCAGATGCTGAGATCTTAGAGAAATCTATACTATCAATTAATTATCCAGATATCTTTCAGATCAGAAGAAATAGGGAAATACTAACTCTGAGAGATGTATTTTTTTCTAATGTTAGCTCGGCAATGAGAAAGGACTTGCTGCTGAAATTTAGATTTAAAGAAGATTTAATCATGAGCGAAGATCAGGCATGGGCAAAGGATGTCATACAAAGGGGATACACAATTGTTTATAATCCAGAGTCAATAGTTTATCATTCACATAAATATTCATTGTCAAAGGTCTTCCAGCGTTTTTTTGACTCAGGTGTATCTCTGAAAGACCTTAATTTAAGTCCTGGCAACTTTGAGGATGGCTTGAAAATTCTTTACAGCCAATTTAGATACTGCTTAAAAGAACTCGGGATAATAAAGTTTTCTTTAAAGTTGCCCTATTTCATGCTTTATGAATTTATGAGATTTGCTGGCTTTTTACTTGGGCAAAAGTATAAGAGACTTCCACTTTTTTTAATAAAGAAATTATCCCTTCACAAATATTTTTGGGAAACAGATTAAAATCGAGCCCTTGATCTTATGATCCATTCTAAAAACAGAGAAGGAAAGATAAATTTTTTAAATCCTTTCCAGAATATGCCAATGAAGAACTCAAAAGGTATATCTCTCAGCGATTCTAGCTCAGGTTTAATTGATTTTTACCAGCTTAATCCTTTAATCTAAAGTTATTAAAATTTT
>CAYPJO010000081.1:0-7516 GCA_964411065.1 uncultured Thermodesulfovibrio sp. | reverse complement strand
ACATGAGTATGTTTCAACTGATAACCGAGCCAATGTTAAATTGTCCCTTTTGCAATTCAGAAGCCTTGTATAAATATGGTAGAACAAAGACTGAAAAGCAAAGATTTCGCTGTCTTATTTGTAATCGTCAATTCAGTGAGGGCGCTAATAAGGTCGAAGTGCAGGGCAAACCACTCTGCATGAAGTGCGGTAAATCAATGCATCTCTATAAGATAGAAGGTGAGCTTATAAGATTCAGATGTGCTAACTATCCTGCTTGTAAGACATTCAGAAAATATAAAATACAGGAGGAGTTATGAGCTATTATATTCACAATGTGCCTGGTAGATTACGCATTAAAAGCCCTATACTTAAAAATAACAAACATGTTGCAAATGATGTTAATAGTAGCTTGAATGCTTTATCTGGAGTTGATAATATTGATATTAATCTAACTACAGGTAGTCTCCTTGTAAACTATGATTGCAAAACAGTTAAATACTCCGAAATAGTAGAGATATTGGAGGAAAAAGGTTACTTTAATTCCTCTAAGGCTGAGACCAACGACGAATATCTATACAAAACAGCTTCAAAGGCTGGGGCTTTCATAGTGAAGTCTCTATTCAGTGCCTTTGCAGGTATGGCTCTGGAGAGGACTCCACTGTCATTTTTATCTATTTTAATATAATTTCCCCCCGGGGCAGCAATGCCCTTCTTTTTTTAACTAATGTCATGGTGAGATTTTTTCACCATGACATTATAATTGTCAATTTACTACTTCTATTTGAGAATCTCAGCCTTATCGGTCAATTCCCAGGGTAATCCAATATCCATTCTACCCATATGACCGTAAGATGCAAGCTTTCTGTAAAAACCTCCCTTTATTATAGAAGGAAGGTATCTCAAATTAAATTTTTTCATAATACCTGCCAATCTAAAGTCAAAATTTACTTTAATCCTTTCAGCAATCTCCTCATCAGAAATCTTGCCAGTATTAAATGTCTCAACCTGGACACTAACTGGTCGTGATAGACCAATTGTATAGCTCAATTGTACCTCACACTCATCGGCAAGTCCGGCAGCTACAACATTTTTAGCTGCATAGCGAGCAGCATAAGTCCCAACTCTGTCTATACGCATAGGATCCTTTCCGCTAAGGGCTGAACCACTATGGCGCGAATATTCTCCATAGGTATCAATGGCATTCTTTCGCCCTGTTAGCCCTGAATGCAAAGATGGGCCGCCAGTAATGAATGGTCCGTCAGGATTTATAAAAATCCTTGTCTTTTCATCAGGTTTTATTTCCTCATCGTTAAAAACTGGTGTTATAACTACCTCATGTATATCAGCCCTCAGTTTGCCTAAATCACTTTCTGATGCCATGTTTTGACTGGCTACAATGGTTAAGCTATGTATCCTATAAGGCTTTCGATCTTTATATTCAATGCCCACCTGCGTCTTTCCATCTGGTGCAAGATATGGTAAGATTTTCTGTAGCCTTACAGCAGTCAGCCGTCTTGCAAGCTTGTGTGCTAACCATATGGGTAGCGGCATAAATGAGGGGGTTTGTCTGCAGGCAAAACCAAAAAGTGTTACTTGATTTTTTGCAGGAATTTTTTCTATTTCGTCATCTGAAAGCTTTCTTTCATCGAAATGGCAGAGGTCCTTTTCTTGAAATTCCCGTAAACTTGTAAGGATGCTACAAGTCTTGCTGTTAAAGGCATTTTGTTCATAGCCAATCTGATTTATAACTTTTCGGGCAATGTTGGAGAAATCTATGTTAGCATTGGATGCAAATCTTGCAGCAATAAAAACAATGGATGTTGAGACTGCACATTCAGCTATAACCCTTGAAAAAGGGTCTCTTTGGAGAAAATGGTCAACTATTGCATCACTAATCTGATCACATAACTTATCTGGATGTCCTTCTGTTACAGATTCTGAAGTGAACATAAAATCTTTTTTCACATATCACCCCATAAAGGCTTTATAGGCAAAGATTTAATCAAGTGCCATATTGTTTTGATTAACTAACTGCTCTTTGTAGCCTCATTTATCAGCAATGGTGCTACAGAAGAGCATCCTATAACAAAGCCATCTAACAAGCCAATATTTGAAATACCCAACAGGCTTCTCAGTCCGGGCACTATCATGGCGAAAGCCTGAAGGAGTAATGAACCAGAAATGGCCGCTGTCAAATATTTGTTTTGCGGGAATTGTTCCTTTGAAAAGATACTTTGCCTGCCCGAACGACAACTAATTGAATGGAGTATCTGCCCTGTTGAAAGGCTTATGAATGCCATTGTGCTTGCAGTGGGACCAATTCCATATCTCCCTATACCATAACCATATGCAGTGAGTGCACCTGCAGAAAGCACCGCTGACTCAAATGCAATTCTTTTAAAATCAGATGGCTTAATAATTGGTTCATTGGGATCCCGTGGTGGTGTGCTCAAAACATCAGGCTCTGGCGGTTCAAGCGCAAGGGCAAGACCAGGTGCTATGTCTGATATTAGATTAATCCATAAAAGCTGCATGGCACTTAATGGTTGACCAAGCCCAAAAGCTATAGCTGTGAACATAACAATTATCTCGCTCAGGTTTGTTGACAGAAGAAAATGCACTGATTTCCTGATATTATTGTAGATTGTCCTGCCCTGACTAATAGCAATAATCATCGTTTCCATGTTGTCATCTTCGAGAACGACATCGGCAACTTCACGGGCAACATCTGTGCCTTTATGCCCCATAGCGATCCCTATGTCTGCAGCCTTTAGGGCTGGTCCATCATTTATGCCATCTCCTGTCATGGCAACAACTCTTCCAGCACTCTGCAATGCCTGCACAATCTGTAGTTTATGGGCAGGGCTTGCCCTTGAGAATATATGAACTCTATTGCACATCGCCCTCATGATATCAGGCTGCAGGTCAGAGAGATATGTAGAATCAAGAATCTCAAGTTGTCCGTCTTTGCTCAGATTGAGTTCTTTACCTATTGCGTATGCCGTAGGACCCTGGTCGCCTGTAATCATGATGGTATCTATGCCAGCTTTGTGAAAATCGCCTATCAGGTCTTTTACTCCATCTCTTACAGGGTCGGCTATACCAATCAGACCAAGCCATATAATGTCTTTTGTATAATGCAATAGTTCATGAATTGATTCTTTAATAGACCCATTATCTTCAAAGCCTGAAGAGGCAAAACTTGTAAGTATTTTTTCATCTATGAAAGCATAAGCAACACCAAGCACTCTTAATGCATCACTTGCCATTTTTTCATTCTCTATTTCAAATTTTATACGGTCTTCATCTGAAAGAAGTATTTTTTTCCCATCCATCATATAGTAATTGCATAAAGAGAGCACTTCTAAAGGACTACCTTTAATTGCAATGATTTTTGGGCAGACCCCACTATTGCCTATATTGCTCACATTATGGATGGTAACCATATAGTTAATCTTTTCGGAACGATGCTTGATATTTAAAAGGGGGAATTTTTTCCTGATAGCAATAACATCGACACCTGAAGATATAGCAAGGTTAACGAGGGCATTTTCTGTAGGAGAGCCATTTATAATATATTCATTACCCTTTTTTACTATCTCACTCTCACTACATAAAACACAGATGTGAATTAGTTTAAGGAGTTCATCTATTTGATAAGGTTTTATAGGGTTATTTACTTGATATGCTCCTTTAAGAGATTTACCGCCACTAATTATTGCATCAACAACCTCAAACTTGCCTTCTGATACTTTGATCCTTCTCATGCCAGTATGTATAAGAACTACTGACATCTTATTCATTGTTAATGTGCCTGTCTTGTCAAGGCATATTGTTTGAACACAACCGAGTGTTTCAACAGCGTTTAGATGTCTAATTAGAACATTATGACGGCGCATACTTCTTATGCCAAGGGCGAGCGTCGTTGTTGCAACGGTGGGTAACCCTTCTGGCACAGCAGCAACAGCGAGGGATATTGAAGTTTTAATCATCTGTAAAAGTCCATAACCACGAAGAAGTCCAATAAAGAAAATGCCGATACACACAAAACCGCTTATTGTTACAAGTTGAGTTCCCATTGTATTTAACTGTTTTTCCATAGGCGTTTCTGGAGGGTTTGCTTTTCCAACAAGGGTCTGTATTTTACCTATCTCTGTGAACCTGCCAGTTGCGGTAACTACAGCAAGACCTTGTCCGCCTGTAACGAGTGTTCCCATATAAACCATATTGAATCTCTCTGCAAGAGGAATGTCAGGGATAAGATGATTTATCTTCAATGCATCTACACACTTTAAAACTGGCATACTTTCACCTGTCAGCAAAGACTCATCAACACTGAGATGTTGAGCTTCTATAAGCCTGGCATCGGCAGCTATATAACTGCCAGGCCTTAATAAAAGAATATCTCCAGGCACTATCTCTTCTGCACCAATCTGTTTTACCTTCATGTCTCTTATTACAAAAGCTGATGGTCTAACAAGGCTTTTCAATGAATGTATAGTCTTCTCAGCATGGCTTTCTGTCATATAGCCGATCACAGCATTAATAGTTACAACTCCCATTATAATGATGGCATCAGCTAAACCGCCTGTAAAGATGGAAATGCCTGCTGCGATACTCAACAATGCTACAGGGATTGATTTGAACTGATCTATGAATATATTGAATCCTGAACGAGGGACTGCTTCAGGCAGGACATTTAGCCCATATTTTTTGAGATTCTGATCTGCCACCTCAGAGGTAAGACCGATATCTTTATCTACATTGAAATAATCGAGGACTTTATCAGATTCGATTAAATGCCATTTCTGTAATATCTGGTCTTCAGAGTTTATAATTGATTTTCTAAGTTTTCTTCTGCTGATAAACTTTTTCTTTTGAGTTGAGTCTAAGGAGGTTTGCTTTTCACATATTTTTGCTCCGATGTCTCTTTTTTTCAAATTCCCTGTCTGTTCTGACATCGGAGCATTATTATGATTATGATACTCATGTATAAAGCTCTCAAGAATCGAACCTACCTGAGGAGCAGTTTTATTAGAATTATACAAGACAAGAAGGTTTCCTGTTAGTGTATTTGCTTTAAAATAACATATGCCTTCTGTCTTAGAAATTCTAGATACAAGATATTCCTTGAGAGATTCAGAACGATACAATCCTCCTACTTTAAAGCGGGCACGACCTTTTACTGAGTTATGTATTAATTGAACCACACCTGATTATTCGCTCCTTCGCCCCCTGCTTTTTGTTGTAATTTCAGGTGCTTCAGTTTTATCCTCTGTAGGTGGAGTTACAGACTCAGTTGTGGTGGTTGTTCTTGGTTTAGGCAATGCAGCACTTGCAACCTCTTTAACACCTTCAACAACACCTACAAGCATGTCTTTAACTGTCTTCACTGCAGTGGTGCCTATTGTCCCTGCTGTCTCAATTGCCCCGCCTACTGCAACCTTGGCAACCTCTTCCACATTACCGCCCACTTCTTTGGTAGCTTCAATAATGCCATCTACAGATCTTCTTGCTACTAAACCAACATCGGCGCCTATCTCTGCAGCTCCTTTGACAGCACCTTTAACTGTTTGACTGGAGGCTGTAATGATATCGCCACCCACATCAGCAACGCCCATAACGATGCCTTTTGCGACATTTTTAATGCTAAGGATAAGACCTGTGCCAACCTCTTCTGTTGCTTGAATTGCCCCTTTTACTACATCTTTTGCAACATCAACACTTTCATTCGCAACAGAGCCCGTAGCCCTTAGAGTATTTGATACAGTGTTTTTTACGAGACTAACAATCTCTGCCTCAATCTCATTAATACCTTTCAAACTGCTGATAACACCATCTTTAATTGCAGTTCCTACTTTACCAATGTTTTCGCTTTTAGTGCTTACATCCTCTAATCCTTCTTCTGCCATTTTAGCCCTCCTTACACCACAGACTTGTTGTTTTTAAATGTTCAGACAGTAGAATTGAATTCTCTTGCCTTTTCTGTCTGCACGGATAAATTTTTTTCAATTTATTCCCTGATATATTATTTTTGAAATTTTACAGATTGTTTTTGAATTGTTACTTAACGATGCTATGAGTTGATGAAAGACAAAAGTTGCATTTGAAAAAAACTTCATAGACATCTTTTATTTTAGATTGTCCAAAGTTATGGGAAATTTAAAATCTGGTTAAAGTTAGGTTAAATTGTTATTTATTTTTTTGCCTGACTTTGAAAAGATGCCCAACGCATACCAGAAGGCTGTATACCAGGCTGGAGCAGAGAGATTGCCTCTACTTATTTGATAAATCCCAAGACCTAAAAGAGATAAAAAGGCAACATCAGCGATGTCTATGCTTCCACCTGTTAAGCCTTGAAAGTGTTTGTTTAAATTTCCAAAAACCTTTGATATGTTGCTATGCAAATCAAAGGGTTTTTGGTCGTTATTCACAAGATTGAAGATTTTAGTATTAAGAGCAAATTGTGAAATATTCCCTATATTTGTAGAATGATGAACGAGAATGCTCCCTGATACAGGGTTGACTTTTATATTATTTAGTCCATCACATTCTAATAGTTTTTGCTCAATGTAACTAAAATAGTCCCTATCCCCCTTTTTTGAAGGTATTTTAATCCTCACTCTATATTTGATTTTATGGGTAACAAGGGCTTCTGGAATCTCAGACACCACGCTCTCCAACTGTTCCCATGGGAGATGAAGATTCTTTTGCGACATCATTAATATTTGGCATTTCTGTCTTTATGGGTGTTGGCTCTACATTCTCTTCTGACATCTCAGCTTTAGCCTCAGCAACAATATCTTCAACCATCTCGCTGACTTCAGCAACTGTCTCTTTGCCTCTTTCATAAAGCATGATGCCGCTTTTTATTGCAGCTTTTGCTATTGGTTTTACAGCACTTGCTAAAACAGGAAGAACAACAGGAGCAATGATTGTAGCACCTATTCCTATTGCCAGTCCGCTAAGAATATTTCCCTTCAAACCATTATTAAAAAGTGCCATGAGACCTCCTGAATAGCTGTAATTTATATGATAAATCTATCACATACCGTGACAGTGTGTCTATATAATTTTTCATTACTTACCTATATTTATTCATAAAAATTTAATATTTCCTTAATAATTTTGAAATATAAATCTATTTAAAATCTTTTATATTTTTTTCTTTAGACGAGGTAGATAAATGCTCTCATTCAGGATAGTCCATCATATACCAGGCCGAATAAGGATTGAAATCCCTTATATTAAAAAGATCCCCATGTCAAAATTGCTTGAGATTTGGGAGAAACTTTCAAAATTGCCAGTTCCAGAGGGGATAGAATTTATTAAGCCGAGTCTTCTATCTGGAAGTGTAGTTATAAAATATAGACCTGAAAAGATTGATATTATCAATTATCTCGAAAATGTTTTAAATAGTTCAGAGATTACAAAAGCTTTGAAAATAACAGGCTAACGATATATTAGTATAAAGCATCTTTACTGTTATTCCTAAAGTCAAGTCACACTTTATTACTACTTTGAAATGTCACAT
>CAYPJO010000080.1:0-7644 GCA_964411065.1 uncultured Thermodesulfovibrio sp. | reverse complement strand
CTCTACCAAAAACTCCTTGACAAGTTGATTTCTTAATGCTATACCCTAATTAACATTTAAAAGATTAGTATGTTATAATTTTTAGATTATAATAATATATCATTATGATAAAGTGACCGCTTCGGGTGGATTAGCGAGGAGAGATAATTCTGAAAGTCTTCGCTGTCAATCTTCAGAACTTTGAGATATGATTAAGAATGGAGAAGAACTTATAGACTCGCGGATACTTAGGAAGGGGAGCATTGCAGTACTTTTGATGTTAGAGTAACTGTAAAGTTGCCATTTCTGTTCATAGAGGGGATAGCCAATTTATGAAAGAGGAAGACAGAAGAGACTTTTGTTTTGAAAAACTCTTTACCACCAAGTTGGTAGTATTCGCGAACTTTGATGAACTTAGCGAGGAGAGGTGGTGTCAGAAAAACTTTGGACTAATAATGAATATTTATTAAATAGTTATTATTCCAATCGGTTAGCCAAAACCATGATTAAAGCTAAGGGAAAATTTATAGGTTTCTGTCAGCGAACTCTCTCAACTTTACATGCTAAAGGATTATGAATTTGGTAGAAAAATCCAATAAGATAGTTCCATTCTTTTGGTTTATTAACTTTTGCTTTATAAAAAGACGTAGACATGATAAACACAAATAAATATTATTAATGAAAAGAGGTGTTACATGGACAGAAGCACGACTATAAAGGAGATAATGATCAACATCTTCGATTTTCCACATATTCCATACTGGTTCACTATCAGACAGGCTATCGAGATACTGAAAAGGGTTTCTGCTGGCAAGGAGCAAAGGGCTGTTGTAACTGATACTTTGCTGGTCTTCGATGAGAAATACAACTATATGGGAATGGTCAGACTCAGAGATATAATCATTGGGCTAGAGTCAAAACTGCTTAAGAAGACAGAATTCACAGGACCAATGACAGAGGTCTGTCGTGACGCTACAAATGTTAGTGAAGCATATCTTGCATCTATAGCAGAGACCATGTTTGGACATGAAGCTAAAAAAGAAGCGGAGAAACAGATAAATGAGATTATGACTGTCTCGAAAGTATACGTTTCACCTGATGATTCTCCCGCTAAGGCGTCATATCTAATGGCTCGCTATAACCTGCCATTTCTACCAGTTTTAGAAAATAAGCAAAAACTTATTGGAATGGTCAGCATATCCGCAGTTTTTAAGTGGATCGCTAGCGTTATTACTGAATAACAGAGGGAATATTTTTTTAATTTCAAATGTGAGAAAGAAGGAGGTTTTTATGAGTGATAAAAAAAAGGAAGCAAAGAAGTATCCTGAGGGGCTACCTCCTCACCGGCCAATATAAGTGTTGCTTAATGAGAAGAGGGTGAGGCACCACCAAAAAGCAGAAATTCATCGCTACATGGGTTTTAATTTCTTTAATAGTTGGTATAGGTATATATCTTTTGCCTACCCCTGAGGGCTTGTCTGATAGAGGACATAAATATTTAGCTCTGCTTGCAGCAACAGCTATATTATGGACATCAGAGGCAATACCAATAGGCATTACTGCTGTTGCATTAGGTGCCGGACTGATACTGTTTGAGATACAGCCTCTGGCTAAGGCACGGCAGTCTTATGCACACCCTGCTGTAGTATTTGTATGGACAATCATAATGCTTGGAGTAACAATAGGCCAGACCACATTGCCTAACAGAATTCTTGCCAAGGTGTGCAGGTAGGTGGCGGAACACAACAAAACTAGGCTTCACTCTTTGTATGTGGCTACATTCCTTTCTGCGTGGTCGCATGACGCTGCTATAACATGCTACTATAACAATTATCCTCCTATATTCCATGGTGCCTCTGTTTCTGAAGAAGGGTTTGACACCAGCAAAAAGCAATAATCTAACTAAGCATTTCTTGCTCATAATCCCACTTGGAGCGGCATGCGGAGGAGGCGGCACATTCATAGGAAGTGGAAGGCCTCCTGCTGCGGCTGAGATGTTTTTGCGGCAACCGGCCACCAAATCGGTTTTACCGAATATGCCATCTATCAGTTAATACCTACAATGATATATGGATTAGGCACATGGTTAGCTTTGATGATTGTATTCCCTCCAAAACTTAAGGAACTCCCTGCGGAGCAGTAAAAGAAAAACTGCCTCCTATGACCCCAAAAGAAAAACGGCTCGGCATTGTAGTGCTCATTGCCCTTCTATTTTGGATACTCAGTGATGTAACAAAGGTTCATGTCTCTGTCATTGGTGCCGGTTTTGTTATAGTTGTAATACTTTTGGGTCTGGTCAGTTGGAAGAAATGCCTCGCTGAGTTCCCATGGAATCCTATGATGGTATTTGGCGCTGGCTCTGCTCTGGGCATTGCGATGCTTGACACAGGCGCGGGCAAATAGATAGCGGAGTAGATATTCCTTGTTTTTGAGGGCTTTCCATGGTCTGTTGTCTTATTTGGCGTTGGCTGGATTAGCGCTATAATAACGAGCTTCACGGCTAATGCAGCTGCTACAGCCCTTCTGGTGCTGGTTTTTATTCCTATGGCAGATATGGCAGGAATCCCTTCATTCCCAATAGCTATGACAGTTCCACTTGCCACTACATTTGTTCTTTTGGTTATTGGATGTCCTTCCTACCCTCATTGCTTATGGTCTTGGATATTTCACCCAGTTAGAGGCCTTCAAGGTATTTTTTTGTATGACGATTATTTGTCTTTTACTGGCAAGCTTTGTGCAAGCAATATGGTGGCTTATAGCAGGGATGACGGGTAATATTTATATGATCAAACTCCAGCTAAGCTGACTACATTTGGCTACGAATTAATACCTCCAAAATAAAGACTAAGGGGCTGGCTTTTGCCGAGCCATCCTTTTTTTAATTTTTTGACGACTGAGCCTCACTTATATTAATTTTAGACTTATATTAATTTTAGAATTATTGTCACTTGGTCTCTACTATAACCTTTCTTTTTTTCAGAAACTATAATGAGTTTAATACCAAATTAAGTTTTATCTACTAAGTTTTAAGGTCTTTTCGAAAGATCCATCAAAGAAATCAAAAATTCGTATTTTTTAAATAATAAATTTTTGCGGACTCTACATTAACCTTTCTTAATTCTCTAAATATTTTTGGTGAAATTCATCATGATTCTTAGGCTTTCTTCTCTAAATGTTTAATTAAATTGGGATAAAATAAATTCTAAGGAATGAGTCCTGTTAGTGTTAGGTAGCATATCTTACTTAAGAGTTTCTTCTGTATTCTGTTTACTTTAAGGAACATAAGCTCTCATATACCTTTTATTTCATGGCTCATCTTTACTCTGAATTTTATCTCTTGACCTGAAAAAGCTCCATATTTTACCTTGTGACTCTTTTAATTTTTAAAAACAGAACCTCATAATTTACTTTATTTTCAAAATTTCCAAACTCAGAGTTTGAAATTCTAAATTAAATTTTTTTTGAAAAAAAATCGATATATATATTAGATAAAAAGTTTTTAGGAAGAACATAAAGATCCATCTTTTGGGTTTTCAAATTGCCCAAAGGGGCATTTAATAAAATAAATATTGAGGAGGTTGGTCCTATGAAAACAAAAAAGATCTCTTTGGTTTGGTCCTTAGGGATATTGTTAGTGTTAAGTTTTATCTTTACACTGACATTAGCCCCTAAACTTATGGCAAGTGATGTAGTTAAAATTGGATTAAACTATCCCGAAACAGGCCCCTATCATAAACAGGGCCTTGATCAGAGAAGAGCTGCAGATCTGGCTGCTGAGGAAATCAATGCGGCTGGTGGTATCTTAGGCAAAAAGATTCAGCTTGTCTATAGGGATACAAAAAGTAATCCTAAAATTGCGAGGGAAAATGCAATCGAACTTTTTGACAAAGAGGGTGTTCCTATGATATTTGGTGGGTCTTCGAGTGCGGTTATCGTTGCTGTTGGAAAAGTTGCAAAGGAAAGGAAGAAACTCGCCTTTGGAACTTTGACTTATGCTACAGAAGTGACTGGCGAAGAAGGGCACAAATTCATATTTAGAGAATGTTATGACTCATACATGGCTGCTCGAGTGCTCTCTGACTATCTGAAGAAGAATTTTGCAGGGAAAAAATATTTTTATATTACCTCCGATTATAATTGGGGATGGACAACGGAAGATGCTTTCAGGAAATTTACTGATACAACAGACAGACATATTCATAAGGGAATTCTGACAAAATTAGGAACAACAGATTTTAAAGCTCCCCTTTTAATAGCAGAAGAAGCAAACCCTGACGTCTTAATTCTTGTGCAATTTGGTAGGGACATGGAAATTGCTTTGAAACAGGCATATGAAATGGGGCTCAAAAAGAAGATGCAGATTGTTGTACCTAATCTTAATGAAGATATGGCAGAAGGTGCAGGTCCAGAAGCGATGGAAGGAGTTTTAGGGACATTACCATGGTCATGGAAGATTCCCTTCGAGAAGGGGTATCAAAGGGGCATCGATTTCGTGAAGAAATTTGAGGAAAGGTATAAAAGATATCCAACTACTTCAGGAGCATCTGCCTATGTTATACTCCATCAATATAAAGAAGCTGTGGAGAGAGCAAAAAGTTTTGATACTATGGAAGTGATTAAAGCTCTCGAAGGCCATAGGTATACCATGCTCAAAGATGAGCAATATTGGCGTGCCTTCGACCACCAGTCAGTCCAGACCGTTTATGCTGTCCGAGGCAAAAAAGCAGAAGATGTTAGAAAAGACAAGTATCAGCTTGACTATTTCGAGGTGATTAATGAGATGAAAGGTGATGATGCAGCTATACCATATGAAGAATGGAGTGCAGCAAGGGCTAAGGTGGGACTACCAGCTACTCTTGATTAAGTAGTTTCATCAAGGGATTTAGGGTTGAAAGGGATAGCCATAATAGATGACTAAAGAGTTATCCCTTTCAATTTCAAAATTTAGTAATAACAGCTTTTCTTCTTGATCAGGTGAGATAATATGAAAATCAAGATTAGACTTATAATTAACATCGCTGTTGTTTTTGTGTCGATGATTATAATTGTCTTCTCAGCGTTATATGGCATCCAGTCTATTAAAAAACATATTAGCGAACTTACTCAAAGAACAACACCCTATCAGATTAAAGCAATAAACCAACAAAAAGCACTTCAAGAGCATGCTGCAAATCTCATAACTATATCATCTTCAACTACAAAAGAAGAGTATAACAGATTGAAGGAATCTACTTCGGCTTCTCTTGAACAGGTTAGGAAAGCGACTAAGGAGTTATCTCAGTTAAAAGGAGAAGATATTGCAGATGAGAAGGAAATTTCGGAGATAACAAAGCAAGTCCTTACCAATGTGGACAAAAAACTTTCTGCAGAAGAAGCCACAATACCTGCTATTAAATCTATCAGAAGCAGGCTTTTAGAAGCCTCTAAAAAGATGAAAGACCTCGACAACTCTATTAGAAAGCTTCAGCAAAACACTTCCGCCGCTATGATCTCTGGGGTCGATACTGTAATGAAAACTAACCAGCAAGTGAATGACCTCCTTACTATACGCGATGGGTTGAAGGATTTAAATAACTATATCTCGAAGATTCCAACAACATTGGATAAAAGGCCTGTCGCTGTTTTAAGAGATAATGTTAGCTCAACAATAAAAAATATTCTTACTGCCTTAAGGAACATAAAAGGGATGGACAAGACCGTTCAAGAATTCACACAGAAAATTAATTCCATAAATGAAAAAGTAACAGGGACAAAGGGATTGATCTCATTACAATTACAGTATATTAGCGAAGAAAATGAGAGTCTTAAAGAATCTATAGATACCCTCGCAAGACAGGCTGGATATGAGATAGCCTATATTATGCCGACTATAGAAAGAGAAATAAACAACGCAAACAATACTTTGAAGGCTAATACAGCGATAATGTCTAAAAATATCAATTCATTCACCGATACAAATAGTATCCTTGCTTTAGCATCCTCATTATCTTTATCTTGTTCGACTATTGAGTCGAATATCAATCACTCTATTGGGCTTAAAAGAGTTGAGGAGTTTAACAATGCTTCCTCTACAGTTTTAACGATCTTCAATCAAGCATTTGATATCTCTAAAAAACTAAAAGATTTACTAATAAGGGGCGGACATGGGGAGGAGCAGAAACTTCTTGCCTCTAGCATCAGCGCTCTATCAGCTGTTCAGCACGAGTATGCCAATGCTTCGAATAAAATTCGTGATGCCTTAAAGAGCTATGAGGAACTTGAATCTTTGAACGCTAAGATGAAAGAGATAGTTGCAAAACAATTAGAACAAAGCAATAAAGCAGTCTCGGAGGCTGGCATTTCGCAAGAAGCAGCAATACTATCCGTTAATAAGGTGTCTAATAATATCGTTTATATGGTAGTCATTGTGGGAGTTTTATCAGTATTAATCGCAACAACACTAGGAGGCTGGATAGGACGGTCAATTGCCAAACCAATTAAAGCTACTGCCGACATCATTACTGATATTAGCAAAGGCGATTTAACAAAGCGGCTTAACATACAGAGCAGGGATGAAATAGGAGCACTATGTAAAGGGTTCAATGAACTTGTTGTCAAGCTTCACGACAGCATCTCACAAGTAGCTAATAAGGCTGATATAGTTGTTACTTCTGCTACTCAACTTGCAGCCACTGCAGAAGAACTCTCTGCTCGCTCACAATCCCAGTCTAATGAAGCTCAAAGCCTTTCATCAGCGGCGGAACAAATGTCTGCTACAGTTTTGAGTGTAGCTAAGGACGCACAAACTTCAGCAAATTTTGCCGAGGAGACTAAAAAAGAAGCTATTAAAGGAGAAAAAGTTATAAAAGAAGCAATAGATGGGATTAAAGCTGTTAAAGCTTCTATTTCAGAAATTTCTGCATCGATTAACGAATTGATAAAAAGTTCCGAGAAAATAGGGGAGGTGACGGCAGTCATAAAAGATATTGCTGACCAAACCAATTTACTAGCTCTAAATGCAGCAATTGAGGCTGCTCATGCAGGCGAAATGGGAAGAGGCTTTGCAGTGGTTGCTGACTCTGTCCGTCAACTTGCAGAAAAGACATCAACTGCAACATTTGAAATTGCTCAAATAATAAAATCTCTTCAAGATGGGGCATCTAAATCTTCTTATGCTATGAAACAGGGAATCGATGATGTCAATCGAGTGGTTCAGATGGCAAATAAGGCAGAAGAGTCTCTTAGGGCTATAATCTCAAGGGTTGAGAAAAAGACAGAATTAATTCAGCAAATGGCTTCAGCATCGAATGAACAGTCAACTACAGTTGATTCGATGGTTGCTAATATCACAAGCGTTGCAGAAGCAGCTAAAGAATTCTCTATAAGTACTGCTCAGATTGCTAAAACTGCGGAGGATCTTGATAAAGTTGCAGCTGAACTTCAGAGGATTGTTAAACAATTTAAGATTTGAAATCTCTTATTGTTGAAATTCAATATTTTAGTTGGCAGACGATATTTATCAATTCAAAACTAAAGAAAGGGGCGCTATTGCTTTTTATATTTTTTCCTTTCAGGGTAATAAGTTTAAGAAGATTCTTTAACTTTAACGATTTATAATCCTTCTTAAAGACAATTGATAGTATTTTAAACACCCCTTTTAGTAAAAGAGGGTATCAAGAAACCATG
>CAYPJO010000079.1:0-7677 GCA_964411065.1 uncultured Thermodesulfovibrio sp. | reverse complement strand
TACACCCTTATGTTTTTATCCTTCAAGATTTTACACAGAAGATTTTACGCTACCAGGAAAGGGGAAAAATTGACAAGATAGCCCCGATAAAAATATAATATAGACTTATTCGAAGTTGAGACCCTTACTTTTTAAAGTAAATGCTTTAAAAACGTTTGCTTTTGACTAATGAAAGGATAGGTGTAGGAATGAATACTATATTTACTAAAAAAGAACAAATCAAACGGAAATGGTATGTTATTGATGCAAAAGATCAAATCCTTGGCAGATTAGCTTCAAGGATAGCAATCTATTTAAGGGGTAAGCATAAACCCATATATACACCTAATGTTGATACAGGAGACTTTATTATTGTTATAAATGCAGAAAAAATCAGAGTTACGGGAAATAAAATGAATGATAAGATATATTACTATCATACAGGGTATGTAGGACACTTAAAAGCACGAACCCTCAAAGAAAGGATGACCAAGGAACCAGAAATGGTTATCAGAGACGCAGTGTATGGTATGCTGCCCAAAAATCGTCTTGGCAGAGCAATGATAAGAAAATTGAAAATATATAGGGGAAGCGAACATCCCCACCAAGCTCAAAAGCCAGAAATCATAAAACTATCTAAATAAGGAGTATTGTAATATATGCCTTCAATACAATATCAAGCTACAGGTAGAAGGAAAAGGGCTATAGCTCAAGTATCGTTATATCCTGGTGATGGCACCATAACAGTTAATGGTTTGAGTCTCGATGCCTACTTTCCCTTAGAGACTTTAAGAATGATTATTAGACATCCATTACAGTTGACAGGCATGCTTAACAAATATAGCATCAAAGCTAAGGTAATAGGTGGCGGAATTAGTGGTCAGGCTGGAGCTCTCAGACATGCAATTGCTCGCGCTTTAGTCAAAATAGACTCCGACCTAAAAGCAAAACTTAAAAAGGAGGGTTTACTTACAAGAGATCCTCGAGAGGTAGAGAGAAAGAAATACGGGCAGAAAAAAGCTCGTAAAAGATTCCAGTTCTCCAAGAGATAGAGAATTTATTAATCAACTCTCTTCTTACTTAAATGAGGTGGTAAATTGCTGAAGGTTGCTATATGTGGTGGCAGTGGTTATACCGGGTCTGAGCTGATGAGAATTCTTTCTGGACACCCAGAGGTTATCATTACTGCTGTAACATCTGAACGGTTTATTGGCAGAAAGGTTTGCGAGGTATTCCCCCATTTACACAAATATGACCATTTGATTTATGAACCCCTTGACATACCCACACTCTTAGAGAAAGCTGATTTCTTTTTTACTGCTTTACCCCATGGTGCATCTCAAAAAGCTGTTAATTATTTTTTCGTCAACAAAAAGAAAATTGTTGACCTTTCAGCAGATTTTCGCCTCTCAGATCCAGCCATATATGAACAATGGTATAAGACAACCCACAATTTTAAAGAAACCCTTATAAATGCTGTCTACGGACTCCCAGAAATTAACCGCGATAGAATTCAGCAGGCGAGATTGATAGCTAATCCGGGCTGCTATCCAACTTCCGTCATTTTAGGTTTATACCCCTCTATTAAAGAGAATCTTATAGACCTTGACAGTATAATAATAGATTCAAAATCAGGCACAAGCGGAGCTGGAAGAAAGGAGTCAGTGGATCTTTCTTATTGTGAGGTTAATGAGGGGTTTAAACCCTATGGTATCGGCGTTCACAGGCATACTCCTGAGATCGAACAAGAACTCTCTTTAGTTGCAGGTAGGAAAATCATCGTTAATTTTACACCTCATTTAGTCCCTATGGATCGCGGTATCATCTCCACCATTTATAGCAAATTATCTAAGAATATCGATACCGAAGAAGTTATCTCAATTTATAGAGAACTCTATAGAAAAGAACCCTTTATAAGAGTCTTAGATGAAGGGTTTTATCCTAATACAAAAAATGTTAGAGGCACAAATCTATGTGAAATTGGCATCAAAGTCGTAAAAAGAACTAATTCTTTGATAGTAGTAACAGCTATTGATAATTTAGTAAAAGGCGCTTCTGGTCAGGCTATTCAGAATATGAATTTAATGATGAATTTCAAAGAAACAACATCTCTTAATCTTCAGCCTATTTTCCCTTAGTCTATTTTTTGTTGCTTTCCTTTATAAGTGCTTGACCTATTATATTTCTCTGTATCTGGTTGGTTCCCTCATAAATCTGAAGAATTTTAGCATCTCTCATCATCTTCTCTACAGGATATTCCCTCATATAACCAGCACCGCCCATAATTTGAACTGCATCAGTAGTAACCTTCATACAAACATCTGTAGCAAAAGTCTTGGCAATCGCAGATTCTTTAGCCACGTCTTTTGCATCACTATCAATGAAACGAGCAACTGCATACACTAATGCTCTGGCAGCCTCAATTTGGATTGCCATATCTGCAAGCATATGTTGAACAGCTTGAAAGCTAATAATAGGATGCCCAAATTGATATCTCTGTTTGGCGAAGGCTAAAGCTTCTTCAAAAGCACCTTGAGCTAATCCAACCCCTTGAGCTCCGACACCAACTCTTGCTTTATCGAGTGTCTTCATAGCAATTATGAATCCAGCCCCTTCTTTAGCAATGAGATTCTCCTTGGGAATTCTACAATTCTCGAAAATTAATTCACAAGTGGTAGAAGCCCTTATCCCCATCTTTTTTTCTTTTTTGCCGAATCTGAAACCTTCCATACCTTTCTCTACTATGAAAGCAGAAGCACCTCTTGGACCTTTTGATTTATCAGTCATAGCTATTATTGTATAGATATCTGCCTCTCCACCATTAGTAATCCACTGTTTTGTACCATTTAAGATGTATTCATTACCTCTAAGAACCGCAGTTGACTGAATCGCCCCTGCATCACTGCCAGCGGACGGCTCAGTTAAACCAAAAGCGACAAGATATTCTCCAGAAGCTATTTTTGGGAGATACTTCTTCTTTTGCTCCTCGGAACCAAAAAGCATTATAGGATAAGTTCCTAATGCATTAGCAGCATAAGTTGTAGCAACGCCTAAACAAGCTCTTGAAAACTCTTCAATTGCGAGACATAGATCGAAACTGCCTTTACCAAGGCCTCCATACTCTTCGGGTATGTATATTCCCAACAGATCTGATTTTGCGATTACCTGTATTATTTCTCTAGGAAATTCTTCCTTTTCATCAAGTTCTGCTCTCACCGGAACAATCTTCTCTTCTGCTATTTGACGTGCCAGTTCTTTGACCATTTGCTGTTCTTCCGTTAAAAAATAGTCCATTCAAATTCCTCCTTACTTTTAAAACCTTATTAACCACTAATATCAACATCCTCAATCAAGAGAGACGGGGCACCTAGATTTCCAAAAAACTTTAAATCATTACCGATCATAACTATTTTTCTAAAAAGTTCTAATAAATTCCCGGATATTACGGCTTCTTTAACAGGATTTTTTAGCTCTCCCTTTTCTATCCAAATGCCTGACACCCCTATTGAGAAATCGCCTGAAATTGGATTAGCGGTATGCATCCCCATAGTCTCAAGGACATAGATTCCTTTATCAACAGTCTTTAATAATTCATCAAAAGTGTATGTTTCACTCCCTATGGCTGATTCTATAAATAAATTAGATGGAGCTATAGATGGTAGATTAGTATACCCTCCTCTGAAAGCATTACCAGTAGAAAAGACTTTATCCTTTTTTGCTGTATAGGTATTGTAGAGAAAGGTTTTAAGGACGCCCTTCTCAATCAAAACTTTATGTTGAGTGGGAACACCCTCGTCATCAACTGGTCGACTCCCCAACTTATAATTCATTACACCATTATCAATTACATTTAATTTTTCAGACAAAACCTGATTAGAAATTTTATTAGCAAGCAGTGATTTGCCTTTCTGAACAGCCTCGGAAGATAATGAATTGGCAAGGAGACTTAAAAAATCTACAACAATTAACCCGTCAAATAAAATAAAGCCTTTTGATGGATAGATTTTTTTTGCATTAAGGAGAAAAGAAGCTCTCTTTGCAGCTTCTTCACCTACCTTTTTGAAATCTATTTCATCTAAAAATCTGCTTCCACTATAATACCAACCCATTTGACTATCCTTACCATCTTCAGCAATTGCCATTATCTGAGCTGAACATGAGGTGGCTGAATAATCTACCATCATTCCGTGTGAATTAACTATATAGGTACTGGAAACAGAAAAAGATCCTGAGACCTTTCTTGTTTTTTTTATTTTTGAGTCTAAATTAAAGGCTGCTAATTCCATCATCATAATATACTCTACCGCATCCTTTTCTGTAATAGACTCTATTTTCTTATCAAAAATCTCGACTTTCTGCGGCATTTTAGAGAGGGGTAGACAGATATTTTCATCAGGTTCAGAGTATCGGGATGCTTCTAATGCATTCTGTAAGACACTTTTGATTGCCCCTATATCTGTCGAATAGGAGAAACCAATTTTATTTTCTCTTATCAATCTGATAGCATATCCAAATGAAAAAGAAGACTCTAAAGCTTCAATTTTTTGATCTTTCACTTCAATTCCTAATCTTTTTACATTTCTACAATAAAGTTCTGCTTCTGAAGCTCCCAAAGAAATGGCATGATCTACTATTCCTTTTGCTAACTCTCTGTCTAACAAATCAACAACCCCTTTCATAATAAGTTGCAGAAGCAGTAGAAGACTCCCAGACTGTAACAGAAGAAACTTCTATGTGGTCATATTTTGCCTTTAATTTTTCTTTTAAAGAATCATAGATCCACTTTGCTATATTCTCTGAAGAAGGATTTTTTTCCATAAAGGGGTAAACATTATTAATTATTTTATGATCAAGATTTGACACTATTTCCTTTGTAATTTCCTTAAGTTCGTGAAAATCTATAACAAGCTCAATCTCATTTAGAACTTCTGATATCACAGATACTTGCACTTTCCAATTATGACCATGGAGGTTCTCGCACTTACCTTTATACCCTCTTAATTGGTGTGCTGCAGAAAAGTCTGTCTCTATCATTAGTTTATACATCTAAACCTCTTATAAATTCATTTTCTTAGAATTGCAAGATAAGGAAGATTTCTATACTTATTATTATAATCAAGGCCATATCCTACTACAAATTCATCAGGAATCTCGAATCCAACGTAATCGACTGGAACATTTATGATTCTCCTCGACCTCTTGTCAAAAAGAACACATATTTTTAGAGAAGTAGGATTCTTTGCGAGTAAATGTTGTCTGATAAAATTTAGCGATAAACCTGTGTCCACTATATCATCTATTAATAAAATATCTCGATTTGAAATATTTAGCGAGATATCACAATGTATCTTAACCACACCTGTTGAGGTAGTATCAAGATAGCTTGATGCTGTCAAAAAGTCGATACATGTTGGAATTTTTAGAGCTCTTATAATATCTGCAAAAAAGATAAAAGCACCTTTTAATATGCCTATAGCTACAATTTCTTTTTCATGATAGTCACGGGAAATCTCATCAGCCAATTCCAAAACTCTGGAATGGATACTTTCGGCACTATATAAGAGCTCTAAAAACATCTATAAAATAGACTAATAAATAAATTTCCAAAACTTAAAAGCTATCCAAAAATTATACTTTATAATTTTCTTCATCTAAAAAACTTTAAAGGGATATATATTTTACAATTTTTAAGTCAGTATTTTCTCTCTTAATTTTGAAAATTGATAAATGTAGTCAAGATATTTAATAATCAAGAGCTCCATTCTATAAACAGGGGGGTAGTAAGGTATGATTAAGGTTGGATTTTATCAGTCAGAACCAGTTTTTGGCAAAAAGAGTGAAAATTTAAAAAGAGCTTTAGATGTTATAGAGGCTATAGATGAAGTAGATCTAATTGTATTGCCAGAATTTTTTGCTACAGGATATCAGTTTATCTCCAATGAAGAGGTGCAGGATTTGTCGGAAGCAGTTCCTTATGGTAAGACAACTTTACACCTTTCGGGAATATCGGAAAAGAAAAAAATCTTTATAATTGCAGGGTTGCCGGAGAAAAGGGGTGATAAATACTATAACTCTGCTATCATAACAGGCCCGGAGGGCTTTTTAGGGGTATATAGGAAGACCCATCTATTCTTTGAAGAAAAACTCTTTTTTACACCAGGTGATACGGGGTTCAGAGTATGGGAGACATCAATAGGTAGAATTGGGATAATGATCTGTTTTGATTGGTTTTTCCCAGAATCAATGAGAACATTAGCTTTATTAGGTGCAGAAATAGTTGCACATCCTTCAAACTTAGTGCTACCCTATTGCCCCCATGCAATGCCCTTTAGATGCCTTGAAAATAGAATATATGCTATAACAGCTAACAGGGTGGGTGAAGAAAAAAGAAGGAATGGACAAGGCTACAACTTCATAGGAATGAGTCAGGTAACCTCTCCCAATGGAGAAGTTATTGTCAGAGCTTCAGAAGATAAAGAAGAGGTAAGGATAATAGAAATCGATCTAAATTTAGCAAAAAACAAAGCTATCAATAAATATAATGATCTTTTTAAGGACAGACGACCAGAATTTTATAAAATTTAATTTTAAAACCTTTACTCTCAAAATATAAAAAACTTTTTTGTCTTTCTGGTTTTACAATTTGTAACATAAAATTAACATAACTTTAAAATTTTTGTAACAAATTATGAGTATTATATTATAAAAAATTAAAGAATAACTGAGGTGTAAAGGTGTTTGATGTTTGTAATAGTATTTCAATTTGCCAATATCTAAAAGGCCACCATGAAGGGTTAGTGTGTGATGTTACCGGCAATTTTCTAAAATTTATGGGGGCTACAGATGTAAAAAATTGCTTTCATGAATGTCACAGAGATTGTTTGTATTATGCTTTTTCGCAGAACAAAAAGCCTTCTAACCCTACAAAGGATTTGATAATTGAATAATCTTTTAATTGGAAACAGATATCTTAAAGTATTTACAACCTGTTGACAGATTGAAATTGAGAGTCTCTTAATAGTTTTTGGAAAAGAGATTAATCTCTTAATGTTTATATACGATATCACAAAAAATCCTCTCTTATTTTTTCAAACATAGCCGATTTAAATAGCCTAAATAAATTTATTTCAAAAGGCGCTTCAATAAAGATAAAACTGATGTGATAAATAAATCTTTTTCAGTTTTTCTAATTAGCAATTCTCCATAATATTGACTTGCTTCTTTTTTTAAAATTTTCAAAGGATCTATTAGATAGCTTTACTTCCTGATTTTTATAAAAACTTTTAATCTTTCCTAAAGATAGCTTTATCTCCTCTTTAATATCGATTTAGCGAAAAAACCAAAAAAACCAAATATTTTATTTCAATTAATCTGACCAGCACCCCGTTTTTTGGAATAACAAAAATAGAGATATAATTCAAAAAAAGGAGAGTAGCCTATGAAACAAACGAAATATCCGGTTGAAAGGATAATACAGATTCTTTCTTTAGCAGAACTTCCAGGAAACTCCATAGCAGAGGTATGCCGCAAGTACTCAGTCTCAAGAAGCACCTTTAAGAAATGGAGGCAGAAATTCAAGGGTATGACCTCTTTAGAGGCCAAAAGACTTAAAGTCCTTGAGGATGAAAATCTCAGGCTCAAGAACTTGCCGAAAAAGAACTCGAAATAGAGGTTCTTAGAAGTATAGTTAAAAAATTT
>CAYPJO010000078.1:0-8041 GCA_964411065.1 uncultured Thermodesulfovibrio sp. | reverse complement strand
CCTTTAACTTTCTTTGATGCCCTTCTGTAAGGGTTTCCCTTATGATTGATAATGACTAATCTGTCTTTCATTGTTTATACTCCTTTAGGTATGCTTGTAACCATCTATATATCCTTCTTACTTTTTTATTCCTTGCCAAAATAATAGGAGATAATGGATGGTTGCCCCTTTTTTCAATTTTTTGGAAACAATACCTTTTCAGCGAGATTATTTTTGAGGAAAGAAGTAAATTTGACTTTTGGTGTAATAATTTTATAAAGTTTAAATTTAATACACAATTATGGAAGTTTCTGTTATCCAACTAATTCTTCAAGCAGGCTATGTTGTAAAAGCTGTTTTTCTTATTCTCCTCATATTTTCAATAGTCTCATGGGCAATTATTTTTTATAAATGGAGACTCTTTTCTTTGGCTGACAAAGAGACAAGTAACTTTATTAGGCTTTATACCGCTATCTCTGAACCTAAGGAATTATATTTATCTACTAAACGTTTCACCATAAGTCCCTTAGCAAGTTTATTCAGATCTGTCTATTCAGAGAAACCTTACTCTGAAAAAGACGAACTAAAAAGGATGTTAAAAAGGTATTCAGCATTAGAAGCCTCAAAACTACAGAAGTACTTGAACTTTCTTGCCACTACTGGCTCTACCACGCCTTTTATTGGTCTTTTTGGTACCGTATGGGGGATAATGAATACCTTCAGAGGAATAGGTGGGACAGGATCAGCTTCTTTAGCTATTGTCGCACCTGGGATAGCAGAAGCTTTAATTGCTACTGCCCTGGGTTTAATGGCTGCGATACCTGCTGTGATCGCATACAATTATTACGTAAGTAGAGTAAATAGAATGATAGTCGAAATAGATGATTTCTCCGAGGAGTTAGTCGACTACATATTGAAACAATGAAGATATCTAAAAATAGAGAACCCATGTCTGAAATAAATGTGACCCCTTTAGTTGACGTTATGCTTGTGCTTTTGATTATATTTATGATCACTGCACCGCTTCTCCAACAGGGAATTGATATAAATTTACCCAAAGCGAAGGGCAAAGGGCTAAGTGATGAACAAAGAATTGTAATTGCAATAAAGAGAGATGGAAAAATCTATCTAAATGACAATTTAGTAACGAAGGAAGAGCTTATTAATAAGCTTTATTTACTCAGTAAAAACAATCCAGATGTCTTTTTAAGGGCTGATAAAGATGTACCATATGGTTATGTAGTTGAAATAATGGGTGAGATCAAGGAGGCTGGTATAGAAAAATTAGGCATGATAACTGAACCTAAAATCTCTCTAAGATGAACAATCCCTCTTTACTATATCGTTCTTTTGCTTTTTCTCTTTTACTCCATCTGATCCTTTTTATAATTGCCCTTTTTACAATCAACAAAGGTGAAATTGACAGAAAAACTAAGACTTATAAAGTCTTACTTGTTGAGGAATACAATGCTCTAGCAACCTTATCCTCACCATCCAGCGAACTCCAAAAGAAAGAAATTAAGAGCCAGCAACCACCTGAAGAGACGGTTTCGAAGAGTAACATTAGCAAAAGGATAGAACAAGAAAAGTTAGTTAAAGAGAGAATTGAAGCATTAGAAGCCAAGAAAAAGCTCGAGAAGATAGTAGCTTTAAGGAAGATAATAGATATTAAAGAGCCTTCTTCCTCCTTAACCAAAACATATCAGATACAGAATAAAAGAGAATCTCAATCTATGGATTCAAACACTGCTTCAGCTCTGAATGATTACTATGCCCTAATTGTTAATATGATTAGAAGACAGTGGGTCTACCCTGAAATTTTCAAAGGAAACTTAGAGGCAATTGTTTCTATAAAAATTCTATCCGATGGTAGTGTTAAAATCGATAGAGTCGAGAAAAGCTCAGGCAATCCTTTATTTGACCGTTACGCCCTTAGAGCTCTGAGTAAAGCAAGCCCACTGCCACCACCACCAAAAGAACTGGAAGTGGGTATAAGGTTTAATCCATGAAGCTAATAAAAAAGAAACATAAATTAATAATAACTGCCCTTATTTTTTTCTTTTTTTTGTTTTTTGCAAGTTTAACCTCCTTCGCTGAAAAGGTCTATCTCGATATCACCTCACCAGCTCTATTTAGGTTTCCAATAGCCATTCAGCAATTTTCGGGAGGATCTGAGATATCAGATATTATTAA
The DNA here is from genome assembly GCA_964411065.1 of uncultured Thermodesulfovibrio sp. Taxonomy (GTDB): domain Bacteria; phylum Nitrospirota; class Thermodesulfovibrionia; order Thermodesulfovibrionales; family Dissulfurispiraceae; genus DYHD01. Next base: position 5,869 of record CAYPJO010000078.1, on the reverse strand, counting down.
AGAGGACTTAGATTTTACCGGATTGTTCAAAGTGATAGATGATAAGACTCATATAGAAAAAAATGACCAGCCTTTCAATAGAATAAATTGGAAAAGCATAGGAGTTGAGGTAGTTGTTAAAGGAAATATAATTAAAAAAGAAAGAGATTTAACTACCAATATTTCCATATACGATGTTACTGAGGGTAAAGAGATTTTAAAAAAAGAGTATAGCGCCTCTACTGAACTATACCGCCAAGTTGCTCACTCAATTGCTAACGATATTTACAAAATAATAACCGGTCAACAGGGTATATTTAGAACAAAGATCTCTTATATAATAGAAAAAAATAATAAAAAAGAGCTCTCTCTAATGGATTGGGACGGGCATAGAAGTCATGAAATTGGTATCCATGGCGAAGCGATGTTATCTCCAAAGTGGTCATCCGATGGTTCAAGATTAATTTACTCTAAGTTAAAAAATCGGCAATGGGGCATCTTTTTACTCGATTTGAAGAGTATGAGAGAGATAAAAATCCTCTCTCAAAAGGGATTGAACCTTACAGGCAATTTTCTTCCAAATAATAGAGAGTTTGTGTTTATCTCAACTAAGGATGGTAATTCAGAGATATATTTAGGAGATATTTTCACCTTTAATACAAAGAAAATAATATCTTCACCATGGATCGATATGTCTCCTACCGTCTCTCCAAATGGTGAAAAACTTCTCTTTGTCTCAAATAGAGACGGCTCTCCCCAATTGTATCTCTCTGATATTAATGGTCTAAATATCAAAAAAATTACCTATGAAGGTTCCTATAATACATCTCCCGTGTGGTCGCCTAAAGGAGATAAGATAGCTTTTGTTGGTATCGTTGGCGGTAAAAACCAAATATTTATAATGAATACTGATGGTTCAGAGATAAAACAGATCACAAGCTTAGGTAATAACGAAGAACCTTCTTTCTCCCCCGATGGAAGATATATTGCTTTTGTATCTGATAGAGAAGGAAAAAAGGGTATTTATATAATGAGAGCCGATGGTAGCGGCCAAAAAAGGATTACTCCAGTAAGCATTAAAGCTTATGGTCCTGCATGGTCGCCTCTGTAAATAGCTCATTTATCCCTTTATACTTTAGATTCATGTTAAAATAAAGATTAATTTATCCTTTTGACATTTATTTCAAAAGCATCAAAATTTTAAAGAGATGAAACGTTTTATTCTCCTGATATTCTTAGTCTTGTTCTTAGGTTCTATTGTAGGTGCCTACCTTGCGTTAGCAGAGGGAATCCCTGCTATATCTGAGATCAGAAAGCATCGATATACTGAAGGCACCAAGGTTTACGCTGATGACAATACACTAATCGGAGAGTTTAGGATCGAAAAAGGCATCTATATACCTTATGAAAAGTTTCCCTCACATCTTATTAATGCTGTAGTAGCTGTTGAGGACTCTAGATTTTGGAAACACAAAGGTATAGACTATATCGGTATCGCAAGAGCATTAATTGTTGATATCATGCATGGTAGCATTAAACAAGGTGGTAGTACCATAACTCAACAACTTGCAAAAATAATGTTTCTCACCCCTGAGAAGACTTTAAAAAGGAAAATAAAGGAAGCTCATCTTGCAATAAAATTGGAAAAAGAATTGAGTAAAAAAGAGATTCTCGAATTATATCTCAATAAAGTCTATTTTGGTCATGGTGCCTACGGTGTAGAAATGGCTTCCCGCCTATATTTTGGGAAGTCTGCTGCTGAGATTAATCTCCCAGAAGCAGCTCTTTTAGCAGGCTTGATAAAAGCACCTAATGCCTATTCCCCCTTTAATAATCTTGTAAAAGCAAAGGAAAGACAAGAAGTTGTTTTATCACGGATGGAGGCAGAAGGTTATATCACACAAGCTCAAAGGGAGGCTTATAAAAGATATCCCATAGTGCTATCATCTTTTAGATTTGAGAGAGAAGCTAACAATTATTTTCTTGAATATATTAGACAGCTATTAGAGCAAAAGTACGGTGAAGAGTTAGTGTACAAAAAAGGTTTGAGGGTATATACCACTCTGAATAAAAATGCCCAAGTATATGCACAAAAAGCTCTACAAGAGGGATTAAGAGAGATAGACAAAAGAAAAGGATGGAGAGGGCCTGTTGGTTTTAGGGAAATAAAATCAGAACAACAAAAAGTTTCTTCAAAACCAACTATACCAATCATGAAAGGAGAAATTTCTACTGGTGTAGTTTTAGCTGTGACCCCAAAAGAGGCAACTATCAGCACAAGAGGTATAACTGGCAGACTATCTTTAGAAGATGCTTTATGGGCAAGCAATATATTAGATGCTAAGACTGGTAAAATTAGAACCATAAAGAATTTTCAATTGACAGATATTTTGAAAAAGGGTGATATCATTTATGTAAAAGTAAAATCAGTGGATAAAAATAACATAATCTTTAGTCTGGAACAGGATCCCGAGATCGAAGGGGCATTAATAGCTATAGAACCTGAAACAGGCTACATAAAGGCAATGATTGGAGGTTTTAGCTTCTCAAAAAGTGACTATAATAGAGCCCTTATGGCAAAAAGGCAGGCAGGTTCAGCTTTTAAACCCTTTGTATATGCTGTGGCTTTACAAAAGGGTTATACACCTGAGAGCATAGTCATTGATGAGCCTGTAACATATCGATGGGGCAATCAGGAGTGGAGTCCAGAAAACTATGACCGAAAATATCTGGGCCCAATTACATTAAGGGAAGCTCTTGCTTATTCAAAAAATGTTGTGACAGTTAAACTTGTTGATGCTATAGGCATTGACGATGTTAAAGAGTTTGCAATTAAAGCAGGAATTCAATCTTATATCCCGAGAGAATTAGCTATTGCCCTTGGCTCAATAAGTGTTAGCCCCTTGGAACTTACAACTGCTTATTCAGTTTTTGCGAATAACGGTATTAAGATCAAGCCTATTGCAATCAGATACATAACCGATTCAAAGGGCTCCCTTTTGGAGGAAAACTTGCCAGAGGGTGAGCAAATCTTAAATCCTGATGTGGCAAGTCAATTGACATCTTTGCTAAGGGATGTAATACTCTACGGCACAGGAACGAGAGCCAATATAGGGATAACTGTTTCAGGTAAAACTGGCACCACTAACGACTATAAAGACGCTTGGTTTATAGGTTATACATCCCATCTTGTTGCTGGTGTATGGGTAGGTTACGATGATATGAGGAGGTCTTTAGGTCATACAGAGGTGGGCGGAAGAGCTGCGGCTCCCATTTGGGCAACTTTTATGAAAAGCTATTTATCCTCTATTTCCATTGATAATCATATTAATTCTCTCTTTGAATAGGTTTAATTTTAGAGGCCAAATCTTTGCAGAATAAGAGTAATCTTTTTTATTAGGACCAATACTCTGCTTTCATGAGCTTTACGCCAAATACTTTAAATGTAGTCTTTTTTTATTAGTCTTTATACTCTATCTCTGAATCTACTTGCCACTAAATATATGTTGATTTGCTTCATAAAATTTATATTCTTGGTTATGGCATTATTAATAATTACTATGCTAAAGGTAGTGTGGAGGTTAAAATAAAATTATGTTTCTTTTATTGAATTTAAGTCTATATAAGCTATCGGGGTTATTTATCGTTTTCATTTATCTTTTTTAGCAAATCTTTTAATTTTATTCTTCCATGTAAAGTGCTACCATCCTTGAATTCCAAGACTGGTATATCATAACGATATAGTTCGTATAGCTCATCATTAGTCGTAATGTCAACCTTATTGATATCCAGATTATATTTTTCCTTAATTCCATTAAGCATCTCTTGAGCTACATCACATAACCAGCATTCGGGTTTGTAATAAAAGGTAATGTATACCATGCTATTCTCTTTTTAGATTATTTTATAGTCCTTCGACAAGCTCAATATGACGTCTTAATATAGAATCCATAAAAAACCTATTGTATATATATTTTACCTTAAACGTCCAAAGCAAGAAAGTCTATTTAGCCCTAAGAAAGTTACGACAGGGATTCTGTTATTTAACTCCGGTGATTTTCACATTTGTATGTTTATAAAATCTTGCTCTTTTTGCCTGAGAGAATTGAGGATATTATTGACTTGTTCAAATTAAGAGGGGTGTCATGAATTCATAAAGTCTTTTCAAAGTCCCTGTCTCGGGTTCATTTCATCAGAACCACCATTAAAAATCAATATACTATCTCTTTGCAATTTACTAACTGTAAGCTATCCTTGCCAGTGAAAGTCTTTTCTTCAAAGTGAAATTATAAACTATAAAGGCTGGTATTAATTGCAAATAATTTTTAAAGACTTAGTAGAACAATAATCTATCTTTTAAGTGAGTTAAGGTGTGATAGACTCATTTTTATATGATGATATCTCTTTTTTACATACTCTCAGATAATTGCTTTCTATTGATTGATTAAACCTTATCCTTTGGTAAATGGTCCTTTTAAATACATTTTTTATGATAAGTTTATTCACTATTATGTGGAATAGCAGAGGATTGAGGTTTTATTACTCTCAAGTCTTTTTTTTTACCAAAGGGAGAGAGTTCTCTCAGATCTTGAATGATTTGTGGCATAATCCTATTTACAGTATCTATTTCATCTTCTTTATTGTATCTACTAAGAGATAATCTTACAGAGCCTCGTATAGCAGTTATAGGGACTCCCATAGCTCTTAAGACATGACTTGGCTCTGATGACCCGGAGGAGCAAGCAGAACCTGACGAAGCATATATACCGTGTTCATCTAACTTAAGAAGTATTGCCTCGCCCTCAACATATTCAAAGCTTATATTGGTAGTGTTGGGTAAACGATTTTGAGGATCTCCATTGACCCTTGAGTCAGGACAGGTTTTTAACAAATGTTTTTCTAATTTATCTCTGAGATATGAAATATTTGCTATCTCACGATTTACCTCTTTCAAAGCCATTTCACATGCCTTGCCGAGAGCGATAATGGAAGCTACATTCTCAGTCCCAGCTCTTCTACCGCCTTCTTGATGTCCGCCAATGAGATAGGGTGAAAATTTAGTGCCTTTTCTTAAATATAAAGCACCTATGCCCTTTGGAGCATGAAGCTTATGGCCTGAAAGAGAGAGCATATCTACAGGTAACTTTTTTAGATTTATGGGTATTTTGCCAACTGCCTGGACAGCATCGGTATGAAATGGTATCCTCCTATCTTTTAAGACTTCTCCGATCTCCTCTATTGGAAAGATTGTCCCTGTTTCGTTATTAGCGTACATTATGGAAACTACAGCTGTGTCATCATCGAGGGATTTATAAAAGGCTTCCATATCAAGTCTGCCATAACCGTCTACAGGTAGAAAGGTAACTCTATATCCTTTATGGGATAGCCATTTACAAAAATTTAATACCGCTGGATGTTCGACCTTTGTAGTTATAATATGTTTCTTATCAGGATTTACCGATAAACAGCTCATAATTGCAGTGTTGTCACTTTCGGTCCCACAACTGGTAAAAATAATCTCTTCAGGCTCAGCGCCAAGTAAGTCGGCAACTTTGCTTCTTGCTTCTTCAATCTTTTTGCTAATTTGACTTCCAAAGTTGTGTATGCTAGAAGGGTTACCATATAATTCTGTAAGATAAGGTATCATCTCCTGATACACTTCAGGAGCTATAGCTGTAGTAGCATTATTATCTAAATAAATAACTTTTTTCATATCATCTCCATTATTAATTATTTTATTGCTAATAAGTTTTTGGATCTTTCTTCAACGCTTTTTATGGTTATTTAGTTCATGGGACAACCTATATTTTCTAACTTTTTCATCACATTACAATATTCTACCTTTTTAACAAAAAAAGAGAATAATGTCAATATTTTGATTAACAATGTG
>CAYPJO010000077.1:0-8065 GCA_964411065.1 uncultured Thermodesulfovibrio sp. | reverse complement strand
TTTTCAGCGAGATTATTTTTGTGGAAAGGCGGTTTCTTGACAGTCTTTATAAAAAATTCTTATTATATCTATATATTTAATATTTAACAATGTAGTAAGACTTGTCAAACAAATTGTAATCAAGAAATTATGAACTGCCCTTGGCTCTTGCGTGAAGGAGTGTAATGGCTGGCCATTCCAAATGGGCTCAAATAAAACATAAGAAAGCCCAAACAGATGCTAAAAAGGGAAAGATCTTTTCAAAAATAGTCAAAGAAATCACCGTTGCTACCAGACTTGGAGGTAAAGATCCTGAAGCAAATCCAAGATTAAGATTAGCTATAGAGAGAGCTAAAGAGGTTAACATGCCCTCTGAAAATATCAAAAGGGCAATTATGAAAGGCACTGGAGAATTACCAGGTTCGACCTTTGAAGATGTTAGTTACGAAGGTTACGGCCCAAGCGGAGTAGCTCTTTTAATAAAAGCACTTACAGATAATAAAAATAGAACTGTATCAGAAATAAGACATATCCTTACTAAAAACAGCGGTACTCTTGGTGAAGCAGGTTGTGTATCCTGGATGTTTCACCAAAAAGGTTATATCTTAGTTGATAAAACTAAGATTAGTGAGGATAAACTTATGGAGCTTGCTCTTGAAGCTGGAGCAGAAGACTTTATCAATGACGCCAAGGAAGAATATTATGAGATTATTACTGCTCCCGAGATCCTTACGAATATCAAAAGGTTTTTTGAATCACAAGGCATCCCCCTAGCTTTAGCTGAGATAACAATGCTTCCTAAAAACTATGTAACTGTTCAAGGGGAAGCGGCTCAACAGTTACTTAAACTAATTGAAGCTCTGGAAGATCACGAAGATGTACAAAATGTTTATTCAAACTTCGATATCTCAGATGAGGCACTCTCTAACTTTAATTAAAAAAATTAAAAGTTTTTACTCCTGTGAAACAGGGAAAGCATATGTAGAAGTTTTAGAAAGTTTAGAAATAAACCTCCAAAGATGCATAGCAAGATATGTATTTTAAAAAGTTTTTTAATCGATCTTAATAAGTTCCGTCTATCTATAAAAAAGTATTCGGACTTTAATGTTTAGAAAAATATCGAACGTCTTAAAAAGTAAATTTTTAGCGGGTTTATTTGCAACTATCCCAGTTGTTGCTTCCATCTCTGTCTTCATGATTTTATTCAATTTTATTGATGGTATATTGGGCCCCCTTTTCGACTATCTTCTTGGCTTTCACACTGTTGGACTTGGTTTTATCAGTGCTATAGTAGTGGTTTTTCTAATGGGGGTTCTATCGACGAATGTTTTTGGAAAATCAATTCTTGGCGTTATTGAAAGGATATTCTTTAAGATCCCTGTTCTAAAGAGCATCTATTTTGCTCTCAAACAACTTGTGAATGCTTTTTCTCCTGAAAATAAGAGCTCCTTTAAAAAGTTTGTGATCGCAGAATATCCGCGGCAAGGAGTTTATGCTTTCGGTTTTCTCACCAAAGAATGTACTATCTCAAATAATGATGAGAAAATATCTATGAAGACAGTATATATTCCAACAAACAATCTTTATTTAGGTGAGATTGTGATGCTCGATGAAAAAAGTATTATGTATACAAACTTATCAATCGATGAAGGTATAAAAATCATTTTGTCAGGCGGGATAGCTGCACCACAAGAAATCATGGCTATCAAAGGGGAAAGTAAATGAGACTCTCTGCTATTGTACTTGCAGCAGGACTCGGTACAAGAATGAAATCCTCCTTCCCAAAGGTCCTCCATAAAATCTACGATAAGCCTATTATACATTTCGTCCTTGAATCTTTATCTCAATTATACCCAGAAAAGATCATAATTGTAGTCAGCCCCCAAGCAAATACAATAAAGGATTTTATAGAAAACAATTTTTCAAATGTTATTTTTGCAATTCAAGAGGAGCAGAAAGGAACTGCAGATGCCCTCAAGTCAGGAGTTACACTATTAAAAGATTCTGAAAATACCATACTTGTAGTAAATGCTGACACCCCTTTTATTTCCCCAAAGACACTACAAAACCTCTTAGATTTGCATCAAAGCTATTCTGAAGATATATCTTTCATTACTTTTAGGGCGAAAAATCCTCATGGCTACGGAAGAATAATAAGAAAGAATGGAAAAGTTATTAAGATTGTTGAAGATACAAATGCCGACAAAGAACAGAAAAAGATTAAAGAGGTAAATAGCGGGATTTATGCTATTAAATTTTCTTCATTAAGGTTACTCGATGATATCAAAATTAATTCAGGAAAAAATGAATATTATCTTACTGACATAATCGAAATTGGGATAAGCAAAGGATATAAGGTAGGTGCCCACCTTATTGCTAATGAAGAAGAACTCGTAGGGATTAATACTCGTGAAGACTTGCATACCGCTTTCCATTATCTAAAAGAGAAGATTGCAAAAGAATGGTTAAACAATGGGGTAACAATTCTCGATTTAAGCTCTACTTTTATTCACCCCGATGTACAGATCGGGAAAGACTCAATCATATATCCAAATGTTTTCCTTGAGGGCAAAACAATAATAGGGAAAGAGTGTAAAATATATCCTAACACAAGGATTGTCGATAGCATTATTGGAAATAATGTTATTATAAAAGATTGTTCTGTTATAGAATCCTCTCAGATTATGGACGGTGCCACAATCGGGCCGTTTACACATATCAGACCAGATTCAATAATTGGAGCTATGTCAAAAATAGGTAACTTTGTAGAAATTAAAAAATCTACCTTAGGAAGAGGTGTAAAAGCCTCTCATCTTAGCTATCTCGGTGATTCCGAAATAGGCAATAATGTTAATATCGGGGCTGGTACGATAACATGCAATTATGATGGAGAAAGTAAAAACAAAACTATAATCGAAGACGATTCTTTTATTGGTAGCGATACTCAATTAGTTGCCCCTCTTAAAGTTGGTAAGGGTGCCTATATAGCTGCTGGATCTACTATCACTAAGGATGTACCTGCAGGAGCCTTAGCAGTGAGCCGAACAAAGCAGAGAAACATTGAAGGGTGGACTAATCGTAAGAAGAGAAAAAATGATTAAATCTCAATTTCTCTTTGAAAGAACAATTCTATTCATATGTTATCTCTTGATAGGATCTGAATTGATATTGAGGCCAAATTTTTATACAAAAAATGTGTGGAATAATCGGTTATATTGGCAATAAAAACGCTATCCCTGTGGTCTTAGACGGTTTAAAGCGTCTTGAGTACAGAGGATATGATTCAGCAGGAATAGCTTATCTTCTGGATAAAAAATTAGAGATTAAAAGATGCAAAGGTAAGATCTCTGAACTTGAAAAGATTGTTGATAAAAATATAAGGAGCAATTTAGCAATAGGTCATACAAGATGGGCAACCCATGGCAAACCTTCTGAAAAGAATGCTCACCCTCATCGTTCCAATGGCATAGTAATTGTCCACAATGGCATCTTAGAAAACTTTAGAGATCTTAAAAGTTCATTGCTAAAAGAAGGTTTTATCTTTCAATCAGAGACCGATAGCGAGATTCTATGCCATTTGATAAATAAGTTTTCGAAAACCTCCTCCTTAGAAGAAGCCGTTCGTGAAACAGTTAGCAGAATTCGTGGATCCTACGCTTTTGTAGTCATAGACGAGAAAGAACCAAATAAAATAGTAGCTGTCAGAAAAGAAAGTCCTTTAGTAGTTGGTCTTGGTAACGAAGAATATTTTGTGGCTTCTGATGTCCCTGCTTTTTTGAATTATTCAAAGGAAGTAATATTTTTAAATGATAATGAAATGGCTATTATATATAATGATGGCGTTATTTTTACCGATTTTCATGGCAATCATTTAAATAAAGAAGTGTCTATAATCTCCTGGAGTCCTTCTATGGCTGAAAAAGGAGGATACCGCCACTTTATGTTGAAAGAAATATACGAACAGCCACGCTCAATAGCAGATACTATTAGAGGGAGGATTGTCCCAGAAAAAGGTTCAGTTGTATTAGAGGAGTTTGGTTTAAACGAAGATTTTTTGAAAAGAATACACAAGATTTTCATTGTTGCCTGTGGCACATCTTATCATTCAGCTTTAATCGGGAAATATATTATTGAAGAATTGAGCAGAATTCCGGTAGAAGTCGATATTGCTTCAGAGTTTCGATATAGAAACCCCATCATCGATCAAAATGATCTTTTGATTGCTATAACTCAGTCTGGCGAGACCGCCGATACACTAGCCGCACTTAGAGAAGCAAAAGGACGCGGAGCAAAATGTCTTGTCATTTGTAATGTAATAGGTAGTACTGCCTCAAGAGAAGCTGACTTTGTTTTCTACACCCATTCAGGTCCTGAAATTGGAGTAGCCTCTACTAAAGCCTTTACATCCCAAATAGTAGCAATTTATTTATTAGCAATTGCCTTAAGCAAGGTTACTGGGAATATCTCAGAGGAACTCTCAAGCAAACTTATAAATGATATACTTCGCCTCCCTTCAGAGGTTGAAAAAGCTTTACAAAAAGATCAATATATCAAAAAAATAGCAAAGAGATTTTTTAAAGTTATTAACTTTTTATATTTGGGAAGAGGATTAGATTATCCTTTAGCTTTAGAGGGAGCATTAAAATTAAAAGAAATATCCTATATACATGCTGAGGGTTATCCTGGTGGCGAAATGAAACACGGTCCGATTGCTCTTATTGATGAGGATCTCCCAGTCGTTTTTATCGTAAATTCTTCTAAGCACTTTGAAAAAATAATATCTAATATAGAAGAAGTTAAAAGTAGAGGTGGAACTGTAATAACTTTATCCTCTATAGATTCCAGAATTATTCAGGAACTCTCTGACTTTTATATATATTTAAACCCTATAAATGATTATCTCAACACAATCTTACTCACTATCCCATTGCAACTTTTTGCATATCATATAGCGGTTTTAAGAGGATGCGATGTAGATCAGCCAAGGAATCTTGCTAAAAGTGTAACTGTCGAATAATTTTATCTATGATGGACATTTTGGATACATTCTAATATCCATTGTAACAGACAATATTAAGATATATTAAATTATTAAATTTTCTTTTAGTCGGTAATATATAGTTTTCTGTAAAAATTTGGGATGTTAAAAAGTGTATCCTCCTTTGATCTAACAAAAAATTAACTCCTTAAAAGAAAGGATTAACCCACTAAATGAGTGTAAATAGAAGTCTTGACTTTTCAGTTCATTAATTTCCCCTATATGATCTTTTATGTTATAATAAGGAGGTTTTAAATGGCAAAAGATGTCCTAACCGAAAACCTCAATCCCCAACAAAAAGAGGCCGTTCTTTATAATGATGGCCCAATTTTAGTTCTTGCTGGGGCAGGGAGCGGTAAGACAAGAGTCATTACCCACAAATTTGCATATCTTGTAAAAAAGAAAAAGATTCCCTCATCATCAATCTTCACCGTCACTTTTACTAATAAGGCTGCAGATGAAATGAAAGAGAGAATTAATGCCTTTTTTGTTCAGGGGCTTAAGCAGACGTGGATAGGCACATTTCATTCATTATGTAGTAGAATACTGAGAATGGAGATAGATGCTTTGGGATATAAGAATGACTTCTCAATATACGACGAAGAAGAAAAGGCCTCCTTAATAAAACAAATTCTAAAAGACTTTAATATCCATGAAGCTCTATATAAAGGTGTTTGCAACAAAATAAGCTTATTAAAATCAGCTTTAATATCACCAGAAGATTTTCTATCCTCTAACAATGGTTATAGCTTTGATGAAAAACTTGGGAGAGTCTATTTTAAATATCAAGATGAACTTAAGAGATATAACGCACTCGACTTTGATGACTTAATATTATTGACCATTCAGCTATTTGAAAACTATCCTTCAATTCTTAAGAAATACCATGATACCTTCTCTTATATTCTTGTTGACGAATTCCAAGACACCAGTCAATCTCAATACCTCTTAATAAAATTTCTTGCTTCCTCCCATAAAAACATCTGTGTTGTCGGAGATGATGATCAAAGCATATACCGATTTAGGGGGGCAAGTATACAAAACATTTTAAATTTCAAAAAGGACTTCTCCAATGTGAAGATAATAAAATTAGAGCAAAATTATAGATCCACCCAAAACATACTTAATGTCTCGAACCATTTAATTTCAAAAAATCTTTTTAGGAGTGACAAAAAGCTTTGGACGCAAAAATGCGCTGGAGAGCGGGTTTTCTATTGTCGACTGAGTAATGAACAAGAAGAAGCAAAATATGTAGCAAGAAGCATTAAAGATTTATATTTAAAGTCAAATTATGAATACAAAGACTTTGCAATTTTATACAGGATTAATATCCAATCAAAAGCTCTGGAAGATGCTCTCCGTGCTGAGTCGATTCCCTATCATATAATTAGTGGTGTTAGTTTTTATCAAAGAAAAGAAGTCAAAGATTTAATCTCCTTTCTTAAAGTAATAATGAATCCAGATGATAATGTTTCATTGATCAGGATAATTAACAGTTTTTATCGAGGAATTGGTGTTGCTACTATTTCTAAATTGGAGCTTGAAGCAAAGAATTTAGGGTTAAGTTTATACGCCACTATTAAAGCCTTGATACGATCGAATGAATTAACCTCATCCCTCAAAAATAAACTGAGCGACTTAATAGCAAGTATAGAATCCATATCTTCTCAATCGTACAAGAGTACAGCTGACTTATTAAAAGAAATCGTTGAAAAGACAGATTATGTTAGTAAACTCGATGATAAAAAGTTACAAAACCTCCTTGAACTTATTTCCTTTGCTGAAAACACTTCTTTGACAGAATTCCTAGATAAGGTCTCACTAATCTCATCTGCTGATGATTCTCCAAAAGGTAATTCAGTTTCTCTTGTGACATTGCATAATGCAAAAGGACTTGAATTCCCAGTAGTCTTTATTGTAGGGCTGGAAGATGGTATTCTTCCCTATTTTAAGGCAATTGATGATAGAGAGGACTTGCAAGAAGAGAGGAGACTTCTTTATGTCGGTATGACTCGAGCAAGAGACTATCTCTGTCTCACAGGTGCTAAGAGAAGAAAATTATTTGCTAAGTATCAGGATTTCGAACCTTCACGATTTCTTGCAGATATTCCAAGAGAATGCTGTGATTGGGTTGAAAGGATTCAAACCACAATAGATAATAAAGAAGACGAAACAGTTCATTCGCAACCTTCATCTCCAGCTTATACATTGAATTATAAAATAGGGACAAAAGTAAAACATCCAGTCTGGGGTATAGGAATTATTAGGGACTGCTATGGAGAAGGAGAAAATAAAAAAGTCATGATAAATTTCCCAGGGTTTGGTATAAAAAGGCTTGCTTTAAAATTTGCAAATCTTCAAACAATGAATTAGCTATCATGCAACCTCAAGACGTTAAACACATAATGATGCTCGCAAGAATTAAATTGCCTGATCAAGAAGAGGAAATAGAAAAGTTAGGCAAACAAATGAACGATATTGTGAAGTATATTGAAAAATTAAACGAAATAAACACCGAAGGTATAGAGCCCACTTCCCACGTTATACCGCTCTATAATGTTTTTAGAGAGGATATAGTAATCACTCCACAAGAAAGAGATCTGATGTTGAGCAACGCCCCTCATTTTAATGAAAAATTCTATATTGTTCCAAAAATAATCGAGTAACCCCTGTCTTAAGAATCAAATATTATTAATTTTCGCCTGAGTTTATTATTAAAAATTTACAACTCATTGAAAATATTTAATTTTTTCAAAAAAGGTAATTTCCTTACAGCACATCGTTTAGCTGATTAATTGGTTAAAACTTTTCCTGAGTTTATCAATTAAAATTCATAACTCATTGAAAATATTGGATTTCGCTTTTCAAAAAGGCAAATTTTTTTAGAACAACTAATTCAGACTGTTTGGTACTCTGGCGCTTCTTTATATCTTGAAGTCTTCCTTGACTGTTATGTGGGCTAGTTTTTACTCTCAAAACTCTAAATATCTCTTTGGAAGAATCCCTAATTTCGTGATGGAAAAAATTAAGTCTCACCTTATACTGCAC
>CAYPJO010000076.1:0-8522 GCA_964411065.1 uncultured Thermodesulfovibrio sp. | reverse complement strand
ATCTTTTGGGTAACGTCAAATCGATAATGTCTTATATTGGGGAACTTGTCAAAAAATTGTGTTTACTCTGGAGATTTACTATTGAAAATTTGTCTAAGCTTATATACAATCTCCCTTGGTACAAATAGTAGCTTTTTGTATTTTACTAGGCTTTAATTTTTTCCATTATCAGATCTTCTTAGCCTATTTTGATTGATTCTTAGAAAATAAGATATAATTTCCTCACGATTAATGTCTTAGGAGGAAATTGTGAATATCAAGAGGTTTCTTATCATCTACTTATTAATGTTAGTATTATTAGTAGTCTCATGTGGGGGCAAAAGGGAAGTAAAGAAGGAGACCGAAGAATCAAGGATTGCTAAAGAGGCTGTTGCTATAGTTGAAATGGTTAAAAAAGCTTATATGAAAAAGGATATCGAGACTATAATGGAGCATGTTAGCAAAGATACCTCTTTTTCAATTACTAAAGACTTTCAAAGATTTGATTTTGCTGAACTAATTTTCAAGCCTGTTTTTACAGAGATTCAGGCAGACAAAGTTCTATTAAATATTTCCTGGCAGGGCAAATGGCATAGAGGAAGTGATATTTTTGAAGATAGGGGGATGGCAGTTTTTATCATGACAAATAAGCCATTAAAGATTGATAAGATTTTAAGAGCAAATCCTTTCTTTCTGCCCGAATGAGGAGGATGGATATTTGGATTTAATATCTGAAATTAAGGCAAATATAGTTAAATCACCTTTGATTATTGCAGGTCCCTGTGTCATTGAAGATGAAAAAACAACCTTTCATACAGCCAAGGTTCTTAAGGAAATCTGCCTTGAATTGGAATTGCCTTTTATTTTTAAGAGTTCTTATGATAAAGCTAATAGAACATCTTTATCTTCTTATAGAGGACCAGGGCTTGATAAGGGACTGCAGATTCTCTCAGAAATAAGAAGAGAACTTGAAATTCCAGTTACCTCAGATATTCACTCTGCCTATGAGGCTAAACCTGCCTCTGAAGTCTTAGATATGCTCCAGATACCTGCTTTTCTTTGTAGGCAAACTGATATTATTCTCTCTGCTTCAGAAACTGGAAAACCAGTCAATATAAAGAAGGGGCAGTTTCTTGCGCCATGGGACGTTAAAAATATTATCGATAAATTTGTATCAACAGGCAATAATGCTCTTTTAATAACTGAGAGAGGTACTTCTTTTGGCTATAATAATTTAGTGGTAGACTTTAGATCCTTTGCTGTTATCCGCTCCTTTGGATATCCAGTAATATTTGATGTAACCCATAGCCTTCAGCTCCCAGGCGGGTTAGGAAGTTGTTCAGGTGGGCAGAGAGAATTTGCAGAACCATTAGCTAAGGCTGCTATCGCAGCAGGAGTTGACGGCTTGTTTATGGAAGTTCATCCTGAACCAGAAAGAGCATTGTGTGATGGACCAAATATGATAAGACTTGATGAACTAAAATTTTTATTAAAGAAGATTAAAGCAATTAATGAGGTGGTTAAAAGGGAGTTGTAGCTTATTCAGCTTTAAATTATATTATAATACTTAATAAAAAGTATGAAGTTATAAAGATTTTTTCGAAACGACTTCAAATGTTTGGGGGATAAAATGGATTTAAAAAAATATGTAATAGAGAAAGCTATGGAAGCAAGGGAAGGTGCTAGAAATCTTGCAAAGGCGCCATCTAAAACCAAAAATGCAATTTTGATAAAGATGGCAGAAGCTATTAATAGATCAACTGAGATGCTTTTAACAGAGAATTTAAAAGATGTAGAATTAGCCGAAAAAAAGGGATTATCAAAAGCATTGATTGATAGACTCACATTAAACAGAAAACGAATAGAGGAAATGTCTGCAGGCTTATTAGAGGTAGCTCAATTACCAGATCCTGTAGGTGAAATATTTAGTATGAAGCAAAGGCCTAATGGTATGTTAGTAGGTAGAATGAGGGTACCTATTGGGGTGATAGGTATTATATATGAAGCGCGTCCTAATGTAACAGCTGATTCTACAGGCTTGTGCCTTAAGGCTGGTAATGCTGTTATCTTAAGAGGCGGTTCGGAGGCAATAAATTCCAATAAGGCAATAGTAGGAATATTAAGGAATATAGCGAGTTCAGAAGGAATCCCTGCAGGAGCTATCACCTTTATAGATAATCCTGATAGGCAAGTAATAATGGAAATGCTCAAGTTGGAAGGTTTAATTGATCTAATAATTCCAAGAGGTGGTGAGGGTTTAATTAGAACAGTAACTGAAAATTCTAGGATACCAGTGCTGAAACATTATAAGGGAGTTTGTCATGTTTTCGTTGATAGGGATGCTGATTTGAGGATGGCTGAAGAGATTTGTTTTAATGCTAAAGTTCAAAGGCCTGCTACCTGTAATGCAATGGAGACAATGCTCGTAGATGAAGCAATAGCTGATATTTTTTTACCTTCCATGTTGCAAAGGTTGAAGGATTATGGTGTAGATTTAAAAGGTTGTCCTAAAACTATTTCTATATTCAAGGGTATTAAAGAGGTTAAAGAAGAGGATTTTTACAACGAGTATCTCGATCTTATTTTAAATGTCAAAGTGGTTAAAGACATGGATGAAGCCATAGAACACATTATGAAATACGGTTCAGCTCACTCTGATTCTATTGTTACAAAGGATTATAATAGGGCTATGAGATTTCTTAAGGAAGTAGATTCTTCTGCAGTTTTTGTAAATGCTTCTACTCGTCTGAATGACGGATACCAATTTGGATTAGGTGCAGAGATAGGTATTTCTACTGATAAGATTCATGCTAGAGGTCCTATGGGGCTTGAAGAGCTTACCTGTAGCAAATTTGTGGTTTTTGGGAGCGGTCAGTTAAGAGAGTAAAAGTGACTCCTTCGAAGTAAGTTACCTTTTGAGAGTGACTTATTGAAAGTCATAGAGGTTTAAAATACTATATACCTTGTATCCATGAGCTTCAATATTTTGTTTACCATTTTGCTCACATCTATCTAAAAGGACTATAACACTCTGAATATCAAGGCCAAATTCTTCAGCTACTTTAATGGCTTTTATAGTAGAGCTTCCAGTTGTAATGACATCATCAATGATTATGACTCTATCTCCCTTTTTAATATAACCCTCAATTTGGTGCATAGTGCCATGGCTTTTTGGCTCTTTTCGTATGGTAAAGGCCTCAATAGGTTCTCCCTTATCATAGGAATAACGAGCAACAGCGCATGCAAGAGGGTCAGCTCCCATTGTTAAGCCGCCAATAGCATCTATCTTCAGGGAAAGCTCTTTTATTTTTTCAAAGAGAATTTTTCCGATTAGAAATTGTCCTAATGGCGAATAAGTGGTCTTTTTCAAATCAAAATAAAAACAGCTATAGCCACCTGAAGACAGTTTAAAAGGAGGATTTTCGCTGTATTTATAAGAACGCTCTTTGATAAGTTGGATTAAAAGTTCTCTTTCAGTCATCGGTTTAAGGATACTTAAAACTTTTGAGGAAAATCAATGTTTCTTTACTGGAATCTTTTTGTTATCATTGCATCTAATACTGATTCTAATCTTTCTGTCTCCTCAATGATCTGTTGAACATATCTCCAATCCTTAAAAGTAGGAGTATGAATTTTACCTAATCTTCGTGCAAAGCCTCCTAAAATAGTTAGAGGATTCTAATTTCATGAGCAATTGCCTGAAAGGTGTTACTCACGATAGGGTCACAGCTGGTGGCTTTAAGACTCTGAAATGGTGGAAGAATTTTTTCAGTGGAGCTTGTCAAAAGCCGATTACTGTCTGTGGGAGACTCTTTTGCCTTTTCTACTAAAATCCCTATATCATTTTGCCTATTTATTATTTTTATTTTCAAACTTTCTGCAAAGGTTTCTACGATATTAAAGACTTCAACTATACTGTCGTTCAGGATTTCATGTCTTATTTTATATCTCCCTTCAGATTCAATATATAGATTCCTCCAATTCGATTCTTTATAACAAATAAATCCAGCACATCTACGAGCGATTTCACATACGTATGCTAAAGGACTAAGATTATTTAAGTAAGTTTCTTTATAAGATCTTTGGCAGACAATTATAGAGTCAGGAAGCCTCCAAAATCTAAGAGCAGCTTCTCCAATTATTCTATGATTTATTCCATATCTTTTCTCCTCAAAATCTAATAATTCCTCAAGAGGATGAAATTGTATTTGAGCATCCATATCTTTATCTTTAATAATATCAAAGAGGATTAATAATCCAATCTTTGAAATAAGACCTGCAACAAATGCTTCGTCAGAATTATAATTACCTTAGCTCTGAGCTAACCCCTTTGCTAAAAGAGCTTGATAAAGGGGTATCTTCCAGAATTGTTCATAATCCGTTGGACCATAATTGCTCAGAGGAAAAGTTTCTCTAATAGATATTATTGAGAGAGCTATTAATTTTAACTGATTTAGGCCAATTCCCATAAGTGCATCGTTGATTGTAGTGACAGGAGAGGAGATTCTATAAAAAGGACTATTAGTAAGTTTTAGTAGTCTGAACGTTAGGGATCGATCCTCTTGGATTATAGAGGCTACATCAATTAAGAATGTGTTGTTTTGAGAAATTGTTTCAATTAGTTTTAGTGCAATAGGAGAGAGAACAGGGAGATTATAACCTTTATCAATTTGCTTTATTATTTCA
This sequence comes from uncultured Thermodesulfovibrio sp., assembly GCA_964411065.1. Taxonomy (GTDB): domain Bacteria; phylum Nitrospirota; class Thermodesulfovibrionia; order Thermodesulfovibrionales; family Dissulfurispiraceae; genus DYHD01. Next base: position 3,857 of record CAYPJO010000076.1, on the reverse strand, counting down.
TCTGTTTTTATGTTTGACATATTTAAATATATCAAAATTATAATTATCTGTAAACCGACTCGTTTATTTGTTTTAGAAGTCTGGGCTAAACTTTTTTATTCTGAAGCTTTTTGTCTGTGAGATATTCTGTGAGATATAAGGTATTCATTCACCATGATGGTGCGCTGGGAGATGTCTTACTCTCTCTGCCAATTATATACTTATTGAAAGGAAACTCTTTTTTACATCTTGCTACAAGAAAAGATATAGGTGAATTTTCGATACAAGCTTCGCTAATAAATGAAACATCCAGAGTAGATAGTCTATTTTATACCCCCCTTTATTATCATACTTTAACCCCAGAATTAAGGGCTTTTTTGAGTCAATTCAATAGGGCTGTTATTTTTTCTGCAAAGTTCCCCGCTGCTATAGGGGAAAATATTAAAAAGGTGATCCCTGATACAATTGTTATAAAAACTATTTCTGATGAAGATCCTGACATAAATATTGCAGAGTATAGACTCAGACAATTTCTGGGTCATAATAAAAAAACAAAGATTAAGAACCTTTTTACCTATCAATTTGCTTCTAAGATCATTGAGATCCCTGAAAAAATAATGACTGAAGCAAAAGAATTTTTAAGTGATCGGGGCTTTGACACCTTAATGCCAATATTAGCAATCCATCCTGGGAGTGGTAGTTTACAAAAGTGCTGGCCCTTAGAAAACTACCTTAGTCTTACGGAGCTTTTGATGCAGAGCTTAGATATTTTTGTGATTATTCTTACTGGACCGGCAGAATCTTTGGCTTTTAAGAAGAAAATAGACGATTTCATTAGAGGTCGGAAGAATATTATTCATATTGCGGAATCAACACTTATCACAATTGCTTCCTTCTTGAGGCTTTCTGATATCTACTTGGGGAATGACTCCGGTGTATCACATCTTTCAGCATTGCTTTGTAAGAGAGTGCTAATTATTTTTGGCCCTACAAACCATAATGTATGGAGACCGCCATATAATAATGTTAAGGGTCTTGTGCCAAAAATTGAATGTGCACCTTGTAGTAGCTTTCACTTGCAAAGGTGCAATAATAAAAAATGTCTTTCTACTATCTATATTTCAAGAGTCTATGAGGAAATAAAAAATTCTCTTAAGAAAGAAGACCTCCATGAGATAACTTTATGGAAGGGTTAAATTAAAATATTCTTAAACTTGAATCAATCTCTTACCAGCATCGTAAGCCTCTCTAAGAGCAGAGGGGTGTTTAAGGATATCGCCTTTTGCGTCAACTTCAAGATAGGCTAAGGTTTCATGAGAGGGGACGCTTATTGTTCTGAAGAAGGCTTTGGCAGTGTTCTCTGCACACTTAATACCTATCTCCTTTTTCATTCCACCAACAAGTAAAAGGAGACCCTTTCTACCATATTGCCCCTCAGGGATTCCCCTTTTGAGTAAATACTTCTCTGACCAGAAAGCCTGACAACGATCTATCATAATCTTTGTTTGAGCGCTCAAAGCAAAGAAAAAGATAGGGGAAGAGACAATAAATCTATCTCCTCCCCTAATAGCTTCATAGATCTCTTGCATATCATCATTTACAATAATACATTTGCCCGTTTTATCACAGCCACCGCAATTTTGGCAAGGTTTAATATTCATAAAGTTCAGTTTGAAGGAAATTATCTCATGACCCGCTTCTCCAATAGGCTTTAAAGCCTCATCTAAAAGAATCTGGGAATTACCACCCACTCTTGGACTTCCATAAAAAGCTACTACCTTCATTTCTTTACAGTTCCTTTAGCAGATTTTTTGAACTCTATCCAGTCAATCATATGCTGGAGATTTTCTGATAAGTTCCACCAGCCATTCTTAAAGGTGGCATAATCGGGGGCTCCTGTCATAGCTGATGCATATTTTATTGAGTTACTATAAAAGAGCCATTGCCTAATCCACATTTGCTCGATTGCATCGTCGAAGGGGTTTTTGCCGTGTATCAGCCCCTCAGCAAGATTATTTTTCCATGCCTCTAAAAGGAGCAAGGTTGCAGACAGGGTCATGTTATCCACTTCTTTTATTGTATTGTCTAATTTTACAAAATGGCTTTTTGTCCATTGCGTGCTATGGCAACTCTTGCAGATTGCTTCCATAGTCTTTTGCCTTTTTGCTTGCTCATCTCTATTGATAAGCCCAGTTTCTGCAATCTCGCCAGTAAAGGTTGTGGGCAAGGGTAGACCATCTTTGTTTTTAAGGATAGAAGTATCACCATGAATTGGTTGTGGATGAGAGTAAATCAAGCCGAAAAGTCTAACCCATAACCTTGCTCCGAAATCATGAGTTCTCTCTGCAATGACTTTACCATCAGCAGTTGTGATAAGACTGTTATGACAAGTTGCACAGGTGGGTGCTTGGAAGTCTTTTCCCACTCTCCATGGTATGGACTTAAAATTCCAGTCCTGATATTTTGAAAAATAGATATTACCGTGCTTACTCTCTTTATAGACATTCCAGGCTGGAACATCAGGATCTAAATGGCACTGGGCACAGGTATATGGCTTACGAGCAATTTCTACGGAAAAGCTATGTCGAGGATGGCAGGATGAGCATGATCCTAAGCTGCCATCAGGGTTGATTCTCCCTACTCCTTGATTGGGCCAATTAGATAGTGCAGGAACTTTAATCTTTCCCATAGCAGTGTCCACTTCTTTTAAACCATTCGTTTTAACCTCTGTTCCATGACAGGCAAAACACGTTTCATGATTAGTAGAGGCGCTTGCGGAGGTCTGGGTGATCTTTCCATTTTCAATTTTTTTCACAGAGATTATGGTATCTTTTAAGCTGTTGAAAACAGGATTTTTTGTTAGGTTACCATGGGCATGGGCTTTCTTACTTGAGGAGAATTGTTTTGCTTCTGTAGTGTGACAGGTAGCACAATCTGAAGGGGAAACGACGGTATTGATCTTATATCCCATATGGTTGAAGTTATCTTTATGTTTGGTGGGATTAAGACTATGACATTCATAACATCCCACTACAACATTTACTAAAGCAGGATCAAACTTATCAGCAGAGACTCTTCGCTCTAAAGCTGGTTTCTTCAAAGCCATTGCAGGAGTGATGTTTGCATGAAGGCTCCTTTGCCAATCTTCCACAATTCCAGGTGTATATATTTTATGACAGCCTATGCAAGCTGAAGTCTGGGAACTTGTAGCAGGAATAGGGCTCTTTTTAGCAGTTTGACCAAAGATAGTAAAAGGTATCGTAAGGACTAAAATTATTGCAAAGAACAAAAATTTTTTCATCTTCTCTCCCTCTTTTAAAAATATTGTCAAGAAATTTTAGGTATTGTGACTTCCAATAGTTCAACCTTTCACTAATCAACTTAGATAATTTTATTAAAAGCTTGTTTTTTAGCTCCGCAGATTGGGCATTCGTCTGGTGGTTCGTTTTCAACGGTATTTCCGCAGACTTGACACACATAATAATCAACTTCTGAGTTACTACCTAAGTTATCCAGAGCTTTTTGATATAAAGTAGCATGTATTTTTTCCACTTCGTTAGCGAATATAAAACTCCTCTTTGCAGAACTGTTACCTTCAGCTTCAGCCTCTTCTATCATCAGGGGATACATTTTCTGAAATTCGTGAGTTTCTCCGCCTATAGCGTCAAGCAAATTCTCTTTAGTGCTCTTTATTGCTCCTAATTCTCTTAGGTGATTATGGGCATGGATAGTCTCAGCTTCTGCTGCAGCTCTGAATAGTTTTGCCACTTGTTTGAATCCTTCTTCTTCTGCCTTTTTAGCAAAGGCGAGATACTTTCTATTAGCCTGTGATTCTCCTGCAAAAGCCTCTTTTAAGTTATTAATCGTTTTTGACATAG
>CAYPJO010000075.1:0-8961 GCA_964411065.1 uncultured Thermodesulfovibrio sp. | reverse complement strand
GATTGATTCAACTGATGTAAAAAATGTCTTAGATTTACAGAGTCTGGCAGGGGTAGAGAATGCCTAAAAGAATTTACAGAGCTTTCTTAGCAATATTTGCAAACTTTCGGGGAGGCGTTGTATATTTACACAATTTTAAAGGATAGTCTCTCTCTTCTATCTAGTTGATGTCTGTCTGTTTTAATTCTGTCTGTTTTAATGATATACTTATCTTAAAGGATATTTTTATCTCCTTCAAGGCTCACCTCCTATATTTTTTGTTTGCTTAATACAGTGTTTGCTTAATACAGTATAAGGTGATCCTTAATTTTTTTCCATCACGAAATTAGGGATGCTTCCTTGAATAAAAAAGCTCTTATTAAAGAGCTCAGTAAACAGTTATAATAATGCTAACTGCTTTTTATCGAGAAGTAACAAAAGTATCATTCAAATATTTTAGAAAAGGGGGTGGCAATTTGAAAAAAATCTTTATATTGTCTGATGCCACTGGACAAACTGCTATGGACATCTTAAGAGCTACGTTAGTTCAGTTTGAAAATCCTCAGGTTAAATTTACTGTCTATCCAAAGATTGATTCAAAGGAAAAACTGAAGTCTATTCTTGAGCGGGCAATGTTTGAAGAGGGTTTTATAGCCTATACCCTTGTGAGGAGAGAGTTTAGAGATTTTATTCAAAAATTTTGTAAAAAAAACTGTATAGCCTATTGTGATATTTTAGGTCCACCACTTGCTGCTCTTAGCAAATTTTTAGGCCAGCCACCTTTAGAGAATCCGACCTTGTTAAGAAAAGTAGATGAAAAATATTTTCAGAGAATAGAGGCTATCGAATTTACTTTAAACCACGATGATGGTAAGAGTACTCAAGGGCTCTTTTTAGCAGATATTGTGTTAGTTGGACTTTCTCGAACCTCTAAGACTCCGACATCCTTTTTTTTAGCACAACAAGGTTTTAAGGTAATAAACTTTCCAATTATTCCCTATATAGATCTGCCTAAGGAAATTTATCAGATTGATCAAGGTAAAATAGTTTGTTTGACAATGAACCCTGAGGTTCTTCAAAAGGTAAGAATGGCTCGGATGAGACATTATCAAACTGACAGTAGTTATACAGATCTTAAGAAAATCTTTGAAGAAGTCGAATATGTGCATGAATTATGCGCAAAGAATAGAAGATGGAAGGTAGTAGATACAACTAATAAATCAGTTGAAGAGACTTCTCGAGAAATTATCAATCTCTTGTATGGCAGAGATATAGCCTTTTAAGAAAAATTTATTTTCTTATCTGTCCATTTGTTCTATCTAATATATAATCCACAATGGCACTATGTAAATGGTCTACTTCCTCGTCTGTAAGAGTTCTGTCGAAAGCCCGATACCTAATATTAAAGGCTATACTTTTTTTTCCAAGAGGAATGTTCTCTCCTTGATATACATCGAAGATATAGAAACTCTCTATCAGATCAGTCTTGTATTGAGTGATTAAAGTTTTAATAGTAGAGGCCTCTAAGGTAGAATCGACAATTATGGCAGTATCTCGCTCAATATAGGGATATTTAGAAATTTGTTTATAGATTATATCCTTCTTTGAGTACTCTATTAACTTGTCCAGATTCAACTCAAAAACTACTATACGTGGTTTGTAGGCTCTAATCTCAAGATTATCGAAAACGAAAGGCGCTAAAGTGCCGACAAAACCTGTTTTAGAATTATCAATTAGTAAGTCAGCGGACTGCCCAGGATGTAGGAATTTCTCTATAGATCTGGCAAAAAGATAGTTATTTATTTTTAAGTCTTCAAGTATTGCTTCAATGAGTCCTTTGATAAAATAGAATTCATGTACCTCATCTTTATAAAGAGTTTTAGCTTTCTCCTCTTTATAGTAGATTGCTGCAACATGAGTTCTTTCCTCAGGTAATTTTAAGTCTTTTTGGATATCAGTATCTCCGGTTATCTCGCGGTTGATATAAACTTTTGATATCTCGAAAAGTCGCAAATCTCTGTTACCATGAGCTAAATTATACTCTATATTTTTAACCAAAGAAGGAATTAAAGTAGTGCGCATAAAAGAGTCTTCTATTCTTAAAGGATTCAATATCTTTACTAATTTTCTTCTCTCGTCATCATCAGGTATTCTGAGCATATCGAGATCATCAGAACCCATAAAGCTATAGTTGATAACCTCGTTAAAACCTTTCTTTAAACAAGATGCTCTTACTGCTTCTTTTACATTATTTTTATAAATTTCAATTCTTTCTTTTGCGTCCTCAAAGCCGATTTGAGCTTTTGGTAACTCTGAGGGTATTTTATCATATCCATATAACCTTGCTACTTCTTCAATAAGATCTATTTCTCTATTTACATCTACTCTAAAAGATGGGGGTATAACATCCATTGATTCTTCATTTTTATATATTTTGAACCCCAGACTCTCTATAGTTTCAGATATATAGTCCTTTGAAAGATTCAGTCCCAGAACAGAATTAACTTTATCATATCTAAGAGTTATAGTCTTTGGCGAAAACCTTAGGGGGTAAACATCTATCTTACCATATACATCCCCGCCAGCAATCTCTTTCATGAGGAAAGCGGCTCTATCAAGAGCTTTTTCAAGCATTTCTATATCTGTACCCCTCTCAAACCTATAAGATGACTCTGTTTTTAAGCCAAGTACTTTAGAAGTTCTTCGGATGGAGAGAGGATTAAAATAGGCACTTTCGAGAAAGATATTTACAGTAGTATTCTTAACTTCTGTATCGAGCCCTCCCATAATACCTGCTATCGCGATTGGTTCTTCTGCATCCCAAATAAGTAAGCTCTCGTGAGGAATCGTCCTTACAGTGCCATCGAGAGTCCTAATAGTAGTAGTCTGAGTGCTCTTATTAGTTTGAGGTGTTCCAATTCGAATACATTTACCTTTTAAAGTTTCAAGATCGAAAGCATGCAAAGGATGACCTAACTCAAGTAGAACATAATTTGTAACATCTACAATATTATTAATTGCCCTAAGGCCACACTTCTCTAATCTTCTTACCATCCACTGTGGTGAGGGAGCAATTGTAACCCCTTTAATGATTCTACCTGTATAACGATTGCACAGATGGGGATCGAGAATCTCGACTTTAAAATCGATATCTTCAATCCCTCTATCTGAGATTTGGATTTTTGGAAATATTAAAGGTTTTTTCAGATATGCTGAGAGTTCCCTTGCAATGCCAAAAATGCTCAAACAGTCAGGTCTATTTGGTGTAATATTAACCTCTAAAACAACATCATCCTCATGCTTCTCCATAGACTCAACTTCATGACCAATATATGTAAGCACATTAGTTATTTCATCAGCAGAAAATTCAGTATCAATATATTCTCTTAACCATTCTAAAGAAACTCTCATTAGAATTGCCTCAAAAATCTAATATCATTCTCAAAAAAGAGTCTTATGTCATCAATTTTATACTTTAACATTGCAATTCTTTCTATACCCATACCAAAGGCAAAGCCATTATATCTGTCTGAATCATAACCTACATTTTCCAGAACAACAGGATGTACCATTCCAGCCCCAAGTATCTCAAGCCATCCACTATCTTTACAAACTCTGCATCCTTTGAATTTACAGAGGATACAACCCATATCGACTTCTGCAGAAGGCTCCGTAAAAGGGAAAAAACTTGGTCTGAACCTAACAGGGACATCTTCTCCAAACATAAGATGAATGAAAGTTACTAAAACGCCCTTGAGATTGCTAAAAGTGATGTTTTCGTCAATCATTAAGCCTTCTACCTGGTGAAACATGGGGGTGTGGGAAATATCGGCATCACATCTATAAACCTTACCAGGTGCAATAAACCTCACGGGTGGTGTTCTCTTTATCATGCCTCTTATTTGAACCGGAGATGTATGAGTGCGAAGTAAGACATCCTCAGAGATATAAAAGGTATCTTGCATATCTCTTGCAGGGTGCTCTTTTGGTATATTTAAAGCTTCAAAATTATAATAGTCTAGCTCCACCTCAGGACCCTCCTCAACGCTGAACCCCATTCTTATGAATATATCTACAATCTCACTAAGAACCTTATTTATAGGATGCTCTGAGCCGAAAGGTATATAGTTGCCCGGAAGAGTTATATCAATGTATTCAGATAATAATTGGTTTTTTAATTCTATCTCCTTAAGAAATATTTCTTTAGAAGCAATCTCTTTTTCAATGAGAAGTTTTATATCGTTGATCTGTTTGCCAACTAAGGGACGTTCCTGAGGAGGTATAAAGGAGAGGGATTTCAATTGGCTGGTAATTATACCCTTTTTCCCAAGGTATTTGACCTTTATATCATTTAATTTTCTAAGGTTGTCAGTAGAACTTAAGTCTTCCAGGAAGCTCTTTTTTATTTCATCAAACATTGACATTTGGTAATACAGGGGTTATTTAATCTCTTCCACTAAATTTGCAAAACTCACAGGATCAGAATAGGCAAGCTCGGCAAGAGATTTTCTATTCAATTGAATATTATTCTTCTTCAGTTTATCCATAAAAACACTATATGTGAGTCCTAACGTCCTGACTGCAGCGTTAATCCTTGAAATCCACAAAGCTCTGAATTCTCTTTTTTTAAGCTTTCTATCTTTATAAGCTGCAAGAAGTCCTTTTTCAGAAACTTGCGCAGCTACTTTGTATACTCTACTGCGAGCTCCGTATTGCCCTTTCGTTCTTTTTAGAACTTTCTTATGATACCTTCTTGTTTTAAAGCCACCCTTTGCTCTCGGCATTTATCCTCCTCCTGTATCGTAAAAACAATCATTTCCAATTTGTAAATGAGCTTTTATTTTAAAATAATCATACAAAGAGGGTCAAGTTAAGGTAGATTAAGTGTCAGGCAATACAAGATGGATAGGTCTTGCAATGTCATTTTTAGCCCTTCATCAACTTTTCTGATAGTTTCGCTAACAGTGGGTTGATGAACATATAGAGAATAGAGAATAAATTGCGATAGCGAGGATTTTTTAATCGATGTAAATGAAGTTTACAATAGCAAAAATGCCCCATTAAATATAATGGGGTATTAGATTAAAAATCGAAAAAATTTCATTTTGGTTTAACAAATGTTAATAAGAAGAATTAAAGAGGAGAAATCTTAAAGCATTAAACTAATCTTTCGCAGAGACTCTACTCTTTGACCTCTTATTAAAGGGATTAAGTCTATTGATTTATTTACTCTCCCTATTAAAATAGAGCTTGATTTTTTATCCACTGTCAAAGATAGCTAAGAAGGAAAAAATAAGAATGACTAAAATACCGAAAGCAACGTCACTTTGTCTGATTTTAAAATGGTCTATAAGTGGAAATTTATCTTTAAACCCTCTGCATAACATAGCATTATAGATCCGCTGAGACCTGTCAAAGCTTTTAATAATAAGCATTCCTATAAAGTATCCTAAAGTTCTGTAGGTGTGTAAATTAGTTGAGGGTTTAAAGCATCTTATTAGTAAAGTTTTCTTCATCTTTATGTATTCATCGTGGATAACAGATATATATCTATAAAAGAAAAAGAATAAAAGAATGAGTTTTTTAGGAACTTTAAAGTATTCGAGGGCATGGGCAAGAGAGAAAACCTGTGAGGTGCCAAGTAAAGCAATAGTCATTATGACTATTGCATTAGACTTTAAAGTGATTAAAGTTACTCGATGAAATCCTTCTTTAGTGGCAAAATAAGGGCCTAATTTAAAGATTATTTCTCCTTCCATACTGAAGGGTAGAAAAAACCACAATAGTAAGATGAATGCGTTTACAGTTAGTAATCTGCTAAGCAATTTTTTAAAAGAGATTTTCGTGAAAATAATGAAAGTAGCGCATATAATCAAAGCCATTAATGAATTTTCTAATGATTTCATATTAGCCATTAAAAATACGGTGGGTAGTATTATGAGAAATTTAATACGAGGGTCAAGCTTATGAAAGAAAGAATTACCTTCTGCAAATTCTTCAAGGTGCATTTAAGAGATTTTCATATCGTTTTTTTGCTTTTTAAATACAATATTATAGCTAAAATTCCTAATATGTAGCCGATACCCCCTATGATATCGATAATTCTTGTTCTGTCAATTTTTTTGTGCAACAGAGTGATTTGTTCTGTGAGAGCATGAATATTTTTATCGATACCCTGATTTATTAGAATCTCTAAATCTTCTTGAGAAAGGCACCTTTTATCTTGATGATTATTGCTACTGGAACTCCTTAAAATTGATCTCTCCTGTTTGTCCGAAAGATCTTTTAAGTCTCTTTTTGTCTTTGACGATTCTTTAAGAGTCAATTCATAAAATGCCTGGTGACTTACACCTGCCTTAAGAATGATTCTTATAAGGGTAATATCTCCATCAGGTTTTTTAAAAGAAAAGATCCCCCTGTCGTCAGTATTACCACTAAGCAGTAGCTTATTTGATGATTTATCGTAGACTTCGATTTTACAATTCTTACACTTTGAACCATCCGCGAAATAACCTTCAACATTGATGGTTTCTTTCAAAACAAAAGCATATATATTTACTTTATGTGCAAAGAGGTTGCAGGGAGTACAACAATAAAATATCAAGAAGAAAATCAATAAAATAGTTTTCTGCATAATTTATGCTTTCACCAGCTCTGGTTTTAACTTTTTCAAAAAAGCTATACAAAAAGCTGTAATTAGTCCTTCAACAATCATAACAGGTATATTTGCTAAAATTACAATCTTAATGACGTTGGTGAATTCTTCTCCTGTTCCTAAAAGGGATAAAGACATAAAAATGCTGGCAAGTGCTACTCCCAAAGCGCCGCTTAAGAAGCCAGCAAAAAAGGTCATTTTTTGGTTGCCTCTTTTAATAATTAAGCTGAATAGATAATAGACAATAACTGCTGGAGCAGCCATAATAAAGGTATTTATGCCTAAGGTTGTAAGACCTCCGTACTGAAATAATAATGCTTGCAAGGATAGTGCTACCAAAATAGAGGGGAAAGCCAACCAGCCTAATAGAATTCCTACTAATCCGTTTAGTACTAAATGAGCACTAACTGGACCTATTGGAACATGAATGAGGGAGGCAACAAAAAAAGCTGAAGAGATAACAGCTACCTCTGGTATCCTATTTAAATCCATCTTTTTAAGACCAACAGCCACCCCTCCCCCACTTAAAAGGGCACCGGTAAGGAGAATAAAAGGAGATAAAATACCTTCTGATATGTGCATTATTTCATCTCTTTAGTTCTAACCCAGAGGACTGCGCCTATCTCGACAGGATAGTCTTTCCCTTGATATTTTAGTGTGTAATCAGCAATATTTACAGCAGAAAATCCCCACCAACCTGCCTTTGGCATAGCATAGGTGAAAACACCGTTAGAATCTGCCCTTACAACTTGTGTTATGAAGGAGTTGTCTGGTGCCTTAACTTTTGAATTTGGATTATAGAATTCAACCTCTACTTCAGCATAAGGAACGGGCTTACCATCAACCTTTACTATGCCTTGGAAGACATTTCCTGCCCATAAGCCGAAAGGCCTTGTTAAAGGTATAATCTCAGTCTTTAACCCGATTTCTTTGTCCCAACCATCTTCTTTACCTAAAGCGCTTACGATTACTTTAGTATAATGGATAATGAATTTTCCTTCAGCTGGCTCCCAATAGGGTGCTGGTTCAAAGTAAAAGATATGGGTACCTGGCTCTTTTATCTTGTATACTGCTTCCCAAGCTGAAAAATTTTTTATCTTTTTTTGCTTCAATTCCGAAAGAAGATCGTAATTTTTGTCATTTACCATCAAGTTAAATCTCTTAGGTTTTTCCATATTCATAAGTTGCCACTCAAAAGGATGCATGAATTTAACTTCTAATGTTATTTTTTTGCTTTCTTTATGAGAGATTATGTCATCAGATGGTATTATAACCCCAAAATGAGACCATGCAAGCTTTGCCATGCAAAAAATGAAAATGATTAGAGTAGTAGTAATTGTTCTCTTCATCTCTGACCTCTAAAATTTATATTTCAAACCTGCTAAGATAGCATAATCTACTTCTGCTTTGTTAAGACCAGCTTTTACACCAGCATCTATATCAATCTTGTCAGAAAGGGAGTATATGAAACCGCCTAAAATGAAGGCTGGATGAGTGTTTGATTCTCTATCAGTGTTGCTCTCAATCCCAACATTTCCAACAATCTTTAATTCTTTAGTGACATTAAATTCAGAAGCAAGAGATAAATGCCATATATCCTTTCTGTCATCTAATTTATTTTCATTTCTTATATAGCCTAAATTTATATGTAGAGCTACAGGTTCTAACTCCTTTGTAGCAATAAAGTAAATTCCGAAGGTTGCTTTTCCATTCCCGAGTCCTTTATCTTCATCTCCTGTTGGAAGAGTCAAAAAGGGTTTCAAAGCTAAAGAAGCAAGCTCCTTACTCTCATAAAAGTTCCATTTAAATTCCAGAGAGACATCCGAGAGCCCCTTTTCTTTGAATGTCTCACCCTCTTCCTTTATTTTAAGTTTTTGAAGGGGAACAGATAGGATAAAGTCGAGATTCTCAATCAGCCCATAAGTAAGGGTTAAATTTAATTCACTAAATTCTTCTTTTACCCCTTTTTCTTTATAGTTGGAATACTCAAAATTTAGTTCCAGCTCAGCTTTGCCTTTACCAACGGTTCCAGAGTCATCAGTTATAAGAGGATGTGCAGGATAAGCAGTTGAATAGCTTAGTAGAGTGGCGAAGATTAAAAAAAAGAATTTTAATAAAACTTCTTTCATTAAATAACCTCCTTCTCAAAAAAATAAAGGGTCAAAAAAACTACTCATTGTAAATCTTCTTGATTTACTCTGAAGAGTCTTCTTGACCCTTTTGAAGGATAAAATATCAAAAAGGCTTTTTTGTTGTCAAGGAAAAATCTTTGTAGGTAGCGTAAAATCTTCTGTGTAAAATCTTGAAGGAAAAAAACATAAGGGTGT
>CAYPJO010000074.1:0-8971 GCA_964411065.1 uncultured Thermodesulfovibrio sp. | reverse complement strand
AGAATGTGACATTTCAAAGTAGTAATAAAGTGTGACTTGACTTTAGGAATAACAGCTACGTAGAAGGTTAAACTATTTTTACTTCATTAAATATTGTGCCTATCTAAAGAAGTTGGATTTAATGTTCTTTAAGATAGCCTTTTGATTCCATATTTTACGCTCTGACCATATATATATTAAAGAGGCAGAAAGAACTTATCCTAAGAAATTTGTTAAAAGAAGCAACCGTTCCTTTTAAAAACTATCAAAGGAGGAAGTAAAATAGTAAGAATGTTGCTTAAGTATCTTATCAGGGAATCAAAATGAAATATATAAAAGTATTATCTTCTGTCCACATTCAATACATCTTTTAATTGGGAAATCTTGTTTTGTATGTCAGAAAGCTGATTTTTATTCTTGATTTCGAGTATCAATTCTATTATAGCCCTTTTATCTGAGGTAGTATTTGCTTTAACATAAGAGATATTAACATTGGCTGCAGAAATGATTGAGCTAAGGCTTGCAAGAATGCCGGGCCTATCTAATGCCTCTATAGATAATTTTGCTTGTGATGTAAAGTCACCATCTTCATGCCATTCCACATCTATGAATCTATTTGAAGTAACAGACTGCCTTAATAAATTTATACAATCATCCCTATGAATTGTCACCCCTTTCCCTTTTGTAATAAAGCCGATAACGTTATCCCCTGGGATAGGATAACAACACTTACCGATATGATAAAGGACATTATCAATGCCCTTGATTTTTATAGCGCTTTTTTTGAGTTGTGGTTGTTTAAAAACTTTTCGAGTTACTTCATCCTCAGGTTTTTCTGGCATCAATCTATTTACAATTTGAGGTGCGGAAACCTTTCCAAAACCTATAAGAAGATACATGTCTTCTAAGGATTTGATAGCAAAAGCCTTAAGGATCTCAGAGATTTTCTCAGATTTAAGGATACTTAGGGGCAGTGAACGTCTTTTAAGTTCTCCTTCTAATAAGTTAATTCCCAGATTTATACCCTGTTTTCTCTCTTCATTTCTTAGCCACTGCCTTATTTTGGTTTTTGCCCTTTGAGTAACTACGTATTTTAGCCAATCCTTTGAGGGAGTTTGAGAAGCAGAAGTTATAATCTCAACTACGTCACCACTGTTTAATTTTTGTCTTAAAGGGAGTATTCTTCCATTGACTTTTGCACCTATGCACTTATTACCAACTTCTGTATGAATACTATAGGCAAAATCGATTGGAGTTGAACCCACCGGTAATTCCTTAATATCACCCTTCGGAGTAAAAACATAGATGGTGTCTGGTGTAACTTCCTCTTTAACTGCAGTAAGAAATTCCTTTGCATCAGATATTTCTTTTATTAAAACCCTAAGCCATTCTACATAACGAGCATTTTTTGAATCTAATGTATCCTTTTCTTTATATCTCCAGTGAGCAGCTATACCTTCTTCAGCAACTAAATCCATTTCATTAGTTCGAATCTGAAACTCCATTCTATATCCCATTGGTCCTATAACAGTAGTATGAAGAGATTCATACATGTTTGCTTTAGGAACACTTATGAAATCTTTAAATCTTCCTGGGATATGGGGCCATAAAGAATGGATAATACTTAATATTTCATAACAGTGAGGGACTGTATCTGTAATGATTCGCACTCCAATTACATCATAGACTTGTTCGAAAGGAATCTTTTGCTTAATAATTTTATTATAGATGCTGTAATAGTTTTTTATTCTACTTTTTATTGTAGCTTCAATTCCATGAGCTTTTAATTTCTCAGAGATGCTCTCCTTTACATTTTCAAAAAACTTATTATGAACCTCAACATACTTGGCAACCTTTTCCTGTAACTCCTTAAAAACCTCTGGCATCAAGATTTTAAAGCAGGCATCTTCAAACTCCACCTTCAACCAGTAAATACCTAACCTGTTAGCAAGGGGAGCATAAATCTCAAGCGTCTCCTTTGCAATCCTTCTTTGTTTTTCTGGTGGAAGAAATTCAATCGTTCTGATATTATGAAGTCGATCAGCAAATTTAATTAGTATTACCCTTACATCCTTAGACATTGCAAGGAACATTTTTCTGAAATTCTCAGCCTGTGCATCCTCTTCTGTCTTGAATTCTACTTTGCTAAGTTTAGTAACAGATTCCACAAGAAAAGCTATCTCGCTACCGAACATATCCTTTATGTCAGTCGGAGACATATCAGTATCTTCTATGGTGTCATGGAGGAGTCCGGCAGCAATCGTTGCTGAATCAAGGTGCATTTCAGCTAAAATAAATGCTACCGCTAAGGGGTGATAAATATAG
Source organism: uncultured Thermodesulfovibrio sp. (assembly GCA_964411065.1). Lineage (GTDB taxonomy): Bacteria > Nitrospirota > Thermodesulfovibrionia > Thermodesulfovibrionales > Dissulfurispiraceae > DYHD01. Next base: position 6,667 of record CAYPJO010000074.1, on the reverse strand, counting down.
GGCGAGCCTTCTATTCTTTTCTGGGCACAATGAGCTTCCCTTGAAAAAATAAATGCTTTTTTAATACGCTCAATGTTAGCGTTAGGATTGTATGAAAGTATTTTATCTATCAGCTGTTCAATGGTTACCATAATGTAATTATAACCTTTTTGAAATATGTTAAGATAGTTAACAAAATAATTTCTTCTTTGTAATTTAGCTATTTGGACGATAAACCAATTTTTGTAAAAGCTCCTTTTAAAGATCTTTAAGTAAATGGATAAATTAATAATCAAGGGAGGAAAAAGACTGACAGGCAAAGTTGAAATAAGCGGAGCTAAAAATGCCGCTCTTCCAATTCTTGCATCATCTATACTTACTACAGGAAAATGCACTTATAAGAACATCCCGAGACTTCGTGATGTTATGACTATGAAAAAACTATTAGAAAACCTTGGTATAGACTTTTCATACAATGAAGGAACCGTGGAGATTGATACTTCTTCCATTAATAACTTTGAGGCTCCTTATGACTTAGTCAAAACAATGCGCGCCTCAGTCCTTGTTTTAGGTCCCTTAGTTGCCAAATTTGGGAGAGCAAAGGTCTCTTTACCAGGAGGATGTGCAATAGGAGAAAGGCCTATCAATTTGCATCTTATGGGACTTGAAAAGATGGGAACATCTATTAAACTTGAGTCAGGATATGTTATAGCAAAGGCAAAAGGTCTTCGCGGTGCTAGTATTTATCTGGATATCCCCAGTGTTACTGCCACTGAAAATATAATGATGGCTGCAACCCTTGCCGAAGGCATTACAGTTATAGAGAACGCTGCTCGTGAGCCGGAAGTCGTTGATTTAGCCAACTGTTTGAGATCAATGGGGGCTAAGATCGAAGGAGCAGGTGATAGTATTATTAAAATAGAAGGCATTAGGGAACTCAAACCTCCCAGAGACTATGAGATTATACCTGACAGAATAGAGGCGGGCACTTTTATGATTATAGCAGCTATAACAAACGGTGAACTTCTGCTCAAAAATTGTCGCACCGACCATCTCGATGCAGTTATATCTAAATTGGAGGATACAGGTATAAAATTTGAGCATACAGAAGAAGGCTTAAAAGTGAGCAGGAAGGATATTCTTGTAGCAAAAGATATAAAAACTATGCCCTATCCAGGATTTCCTACAGACATGCAAGCACAATTCATGGCTCTAATGTGTGTTGCAAAAGGTACAAGTATTATTAGAGAGACAATTTTTGAAAATAGATTTATGCATGTAGCAGAGTTAAGAAGGTTTGGTGCTGATATATCTATCGAAGGTGGAGTGGCTACAGTAAGAGGGGTTGAAGGATTAAAGGGAGCCCCTGTTATGGCTACCGATCTTAGGGCTTCTGCATCACTTGTTATTGCTGCCCTTGCTGCTAAAGGAGAAAGTATTATAGATCGAATATATCATCTTGATAGAGGCTATGAAGAGTTAGATGCAAAGCTTAAAAAGATAGGCGCCGATATTCGAAGAGTTTCAACTTAGGCAACTAAAATAGCTAAAAATATGTTAAAATGTTGTTAGATGGGAATTTTAGACTGTATTGGTAATACACCTCTTGTTAAAATTGAAGTACTCAACCCTAATCCAAAAGTAGAGCTTTATGCAAAATTAGAGGGAACTAATCCAGCAGGCTCAATAAAGGATCGTATAGCCCTATATATGATCCAGGAGGCTGAAAAAAAGAATCAACTTACTAAAGATAAGATAATCTTAGAGGCAACTTCAGGCAATACCGGTATAGGGCTTGCAATGGTAGCTTCTGCAAAGGGTTATAGAGTAAAGCTTGTAATGCCTGCCTGTGTAAGTTTAGAGAGAAGAAAGATTCTTGAGGCTTTTGGCGCTGAACTCATTCTAAGCCCTTCTGCAGAAGGCACAGATGGTGCTATAAGACTTGCCCTTGCCATATTGCAAGAAGAGCCAGATAAATACTTCATGCCTAATCAATTTGCTAATCCTGCCAATGTCCAAGCTCACTATGAGACTACAGGAAGAGAAGTTTACGAACAAACCGGTGGGAGAGTCACTCATTTTATTGCTGGTATGGGAACTACAGGTACATTAATGGGAGTCGGTAAAAGGCTAAAAGAATACAATAAAGAGATAAAAATCATAGGGGTTGAACCGACAAAGGGGCACAGGATCCAGGGATTGAAAAATATGAGCGAGAGTATAGTGCCTGAGATCTTTGATCCTATTCAACTTGATGAAAGATACATAGTCAGCGACGAAGAGGCTTTTGACACGACAAGGATGTTAGCCATAAAGGAAGGGATCTTCGCAGGTATGTCTAGCGGGGCAGCTATGTATATAGCCCAAAAAAAATCCAGCGAATTAAGAGAGGGGGTCATTGTGGTAATATTGCCAGATAGAGGAGATAGATATTTATCTACCTCACTTTTCACCTCTATTTGTAGTAAGTGCCCACCTTAAAGATATTAAGCTCATCTCTTAGTTCTATAGACATTTATTCTTTCTATGTCCTTTCTTAAGTAAAAAGTGAGGAACCAATCAAAATCAAGAAATTAACTGTTATAGGTTTACTAAAAATAGCGAAGTCCTGCAATTACTCTAGACAATAACTTCATGTCTCCCTTATAGTATTACAACATTAAGCTACTTCTCAGTTAATGGTTGCCTGTTTAAGAGGTAAGATTTCTGTTAGGATAAACACTTACTTACTTTAAAGCCCCGATTTATCGATAGAAAATTCTAAAATAAAGCTTTTTTACTCATGTATATTAGGAGATTATTGCATTGGCGTTGCAGTCTTATTCTCACTACCAAAAATATAAAACTATATACATCCACTTACCCCTCTATATCTACAACTAAAATTTTATAGACACATTCTTCCTAACCTTAGGGTCATTATTTATTTTTATCAGATAAGTCATCTATCAACAAATGGAAATATCTTCTGCAATGTCAGACACTAATTATGCCTTATTTAATATCTGCAGAATAGGCTATGCAGTAACCTTGATATAGTCAAAGTGATGGAATAAAAAGAGGCAAGATAATATAAGTGTATGAAAATATATGGCAGGATAGCGATAAAGGAAAAAAGCAATTAGATATTTTGAGCCTTGGAAAGTGAAAATCACCGAGTTTATCTTAAAACATTACCTTAAAGCGCAATAAAAGGGAAGGGTGTGCTAACTAAAATATTGAGTAGGATGTCAAAATCATCATTAAAATATCGGAAAAATCTATATAAAATTCTTAAATGTATAGAAAAAAAGAATTTTACTTAAAGTTAAAGTTTATATAAAAATATTCAAAAATTTCATTAAGGGGAGGGCATGGAAGCTTTTAAAAATTTTTTTGCTACAAAGAAGGGACTTATTTTTGTTGGTTTACTTATAGGTATTCTTGCACCTATTCTTCAGAAACTTGGTAATCCTCCGAATATGGGAATATGTGTTGCCTGTATGGAAAGAGATATTGCAGGGGCACTGGGGCTACATAGAGTAGCAGTTGTTCAGTATATGAGACCTGAAATACTCGGGTTTGTTCTTGGTGCTTTTCTTTCTGCAATTGCTTTCAAAGAATTCCGACCAAGAGGAGGTTCTGCGCCCTTTGTTAGATTTATTCTCGGTGTTTTTGCCATGATAGGTGCATTAGTTTTTTTAGGTTGTCCATGGAGAACACTTCTAAGACTGGCAGGTGGAGACGGAAATGCAATTTTTGGTCTTCTTGGACTTATATTTGGTATATGGGTAGGGACAAGATTTTTAAAGGCAGGATACTCTCTAGGAAGAACACAGGTATCGACTTCAAAAGCAATTGGGCTGGGTTTTCCCATTCTAATGTTCGGGTTATTCATGCTTCTTCTTATTGACCCTCAGCCAGAAGGTGAAGCAAGAGGTATGCTTCTTTTCTACAGCCTGAAGGGACCTGGAGCACAACATGCACCCTTATTTATATCTCTTGTTGTTGGTTTACTGATCGGAGTTCTTGCACAAAGAAGCAGATTTTGTACAATGGGTGCTTTCAGAGACCTTATTCTTTTCAAACAAGGCCATCTGTTTGTAGGCATAGTTGCATTGTTTATTGCTGCCATAATAACGAATCTCATTCTTGGACAATTTAATCCCGGCTTTGAAAAACAACCAATTGCCCATACAATGCAGGCTTGGAATTTTCTTGGAATGACCCTTGCCGGATTAGCTTTTACCTTGGCAGGAGGATGTCCTGGTAGGCAGCTTTTCATGTCTGGTGAAGGGGATGGTGATGCTGCGGTCTTTGCCACAGGAATGATCGTAGGCGCTGCTATTGCTCATAATTTTGGACTTGCCAGCACACCCGCAGGAATAGGACCAAATGGAGCAGTAGCAACAATAATTGGTTTAATTGTATGCGTAATCATAGGATTAACAATAAGAAGGAGGTAAAAATGGCAGAAACTGTTGATGCAAGAGGACTTTCCTGCCCTGAACCTGTTCTTTTAACCGTTGAGGCTATAGAGAAATTTGGTAAGGGAGAAATAGAAATTTTTGTTGATACAGATACATCAAAAGAAAATGTATCTCGTGCAGCCACATCAATGGGATGGCAGATCGACAATGTAGTGGAAGAAGGCTCTGGATACAGGATAAGGATAAAGAAGGATTAGATGGGAATTTTAAAGAAACTTTTAGGGAAGCAAAAGGAGCAGATTAAAACTGATAGAGGTATCCTTCTGTTTGAGAATACCTCAGAGGTTATAAGAGCTGAGAACATTCTTAAAGAGCATGGTTACAGCATAAAGGTAGTAGGACCGCCTGCTCATGTGAGAAAGGGATGTGATCTTGCTATAGAAATCCCCATAGTTCATGCTATGGGGATTTTAAAAATTTTAGATTCTTACAGAATACCACCTATCGAGTGGTTACCCTCTAATGATGGGAATTTAAAACCTGTAGACCTTTTTCATATTAAGGATTTTGGAAGATTTATAATGGTTAGAGCTGCTAACATGAAAATAACTTTACATAAATCATCACTTATCATTGTAAATATTTCAGGTGGAGGATGTCCTGATGTTCCCTATTTAGCAGCAATGCTTGTAGGGAAGAAAATTAACGAAGCTATAGAACCAAGACTTATAGGACATACTTTGTGTGGATATGCTCTTCAGTTAGCCTATGATAAAATAAAAGAATTATGCTTGCAATCATAGGCACAGTACCTGATGATAATTTTCCTGTTTTATTTGGAAAAGTTCAACCTTATGATAATACTTTGAGTTTAGAAGGCAGGAAAATCTCTATTCAAAGAGGAACACCTGCTCTGATTGCCTCTGCCATAAAGATTTTTGAAATTTTGGGAAAAGAGCCTCCCTTTGTTTATCTTGTAGGAGATACAGGAAGAGGCTACGGAAGTAAGAAACTTTATGAATTTTTTGTAAAGGATATTAAAGGAAAAAACTTTACTACCATTACATTTCACTATCTTTTGCCTGATGCAGACTGGTGCAATAAAATTTTATTTGCTATTGAAGAATTATCGGAACGTCCTTTTTTAATTGCTGATGCAGGATTTATGTATGCTGCAAAAATGAGCGGGAATGCCACAGAATTTGACCTTTTTACTCCCGACCCGGGGGAACTTGCATTTTTAGCCGATGAAGAAGCACCCCATCCTTTCTATACGAGAGGATTTCTTCTTCAAGATGAAGACAGAGTGGAAGAGCTTGTTCAGAGAGCATATAAATATGGGAATGTTTCAAAATATTTATTAATAAAGGGTAAGTCAGACTACATCGCTAAAGATGGTAAAATTTTAGAAATCATCTCTGAACCCCTAATAGAAGCACTTGAACCCATCGGAGGAACAGGAGATTCCATTACAGGGATAGTATCTGCTTTGATTGACTGTGGTTATGAGATACATAAGGCTTGTATTATGGCATCAAAAATAAACAGAATTGCAGGAAAACTATCCAATCCAGATCCATCGACCCAGATAGTAGAGATTATAAAGTATCTGCCAGAGGCTTTTTATTTGACTTAATACTTAATTTTTAGTATGGTTAAAAAGAAAAAAGTAGTTCTAATGCCTCTCCTTTAAGTCCTCTTCGTTAAAGGTCATTTAGAAACCTCTACAAGCCTTTCCTTTTTCTGGATTTATTATGCATAAAGTCTATAATCTCTCTTTTGCCATCAATCCTTATGTTATAGGATTCAAAACTACTCTCTTTTAGTCCCAAATCCACATCCCCCTTAGGCACTTTATCATAAAAAAATTAATGTACATACTTGTTTACAATCCTTCTATTAAAATTAATGTGAATATTAGTGTGGTCAACTCTTCTTCTGACAGGGTATATTCTTTTATCCTTTTGTTACTGCTTAAACCAATAGAGAATGCAACCCCTTTACCCATCTACAATAGTTTATACACAAAAGATTTTATGCTACACAAAATCCTGAAAATTACTTTAATATTTTTTCTATAAACCTGCTAAACCTTAATTGGTCAGTCCCCTCATAGACAGGGCATGTCCTTCTTTTTAAAAAAGTAAATTATCAAAAGAGAGATTCACCTTTTTTTAAATTCCAAATTTATACTAAAAATTTTACATTATCCCTTGGACGCATTCCTAATTTCGTGATGGAAAAAATTAAGTCTCACCTTATACTGCACTAAGCAAACA
>CAYPJO010000073.1:0-9012 GCA_964411065.1 uncultured Thermodesulfovibrio sp. | reverse complement strand
TGTGACATTTTAAATTAGTAATTAAGTGTGACATTTTAAAATAGTAACCACACAGAGGTAACAAAATACTTGACATAAAAGCCGTTATCTTGCTAAATTACTTTCTCAATCTAAGGGGAGAGGGGGGGGATATAGTATTGCCCTCTGTAAAAGTTAAAGATACTGAATCTTTAGAATCAGCTCTAAAACTCTTCAAAAAACAATGTGAGAGAGAAGGGATTCTATCTGAGATTAAAAAGAGGGAGCATTACGAGAAGCCAAGTGTGAAAAGGAAGAAAAAGATATTGGCTGCTCGTAAAAAGGCTTCTAAGCGCATAAAAATGAGAGCTAATTTAGGAAAATAATCTTGAAAACTTTATACTCACAAGGGTCATCTAAATTAAGGGCTGTTAATTTAGAAGGTGAAGGCCCCTTTTTTAATCCATTGTTTTAGTGCCCTTCTAAGCTACTAAAGGGTACTTTAATTTTGGTTTAAATCTCTATTTAGCAAAAAGTCTTTCTATATCTAAAAGTCCTAATACTTGGAGGCATTTAGGCTAATCTTTTAAGGGATGTTTCTTTGTTAATTAAAATGAAAAACTTTAAAAGAGGTCTTGACTTTGAAAATAGTAGATCTTTATCAAAAAGCTATAACCTTAGGAATCGAAAATGATCCAAGAGGAAAGGAATTTGTTTTAGAAGAATTAAAAATAAAGAAAAGAGATTTTGAGAAACTATCCGAAAAAGAAAAACTTTTTTATGACCTTGAAAATTTGGAAAATCCTTATCCAGATTCGAGAATTTTATATGGGGATGGTCAAAAGGAGGTTCAAAACATCCTCATAGGTATAGATATCGATGTAGGTGAGGTGCTTCTTGCTGATACCCTTAGAAACAAAAATATTTCAATTGACCTTATCATATCTCATCATCCCTGTGGTAGAGCCTATGCAAGTTTATACTCTGTAATGTACATGCAAGCTGATATTTTGCAGAGAATAGGAATCCCTATAAACATTGCAGAAAACCTTATGGAAAATAGAATTAAAGAGATAGAACGTAAGCTATTGCCAATAAATCACACCCGCGCTGTTGATGCTGCAAGACTTCTTAAAATCCCTTTTGTTTGTCTTCATACGCCGTCGGACAATATGGTAACTACATATCTTCAAAGACTATTTGATGATAAAAAGCCCTATAGCTTAGATGATGTGATTGATATATTATTAGGTATTGAAGAGTACTCTGAAGGGTATAAAAATGGGGCAGGTCCAAAGATCCTGATTGGTTCAAAAAATAGAAAGGCTGGTAAGATTTTTGTGGATATGACTGGTGGGACAGAGGGCTCCAAAGAGATCTTCAGTAGTATGTGTTTAAGTGGTATAAATACAATCGTAGCAATGCATCTCAGCGAAGAGCACAGAGCTGAGGCAGAAAAGAACCATTTGAATGTTATTATAGCTGGTCATATTGCAAGTGATAATTTGGGCTTAAATCTCTTACTCGATTCTCTCTTTGAAGAGAGCGATATTAATATTTATGAATGTTCTGGATTTAGACGAGTCAATAGAAGAAAACTGTAATAAAAATTTTTGATAGTATTATTATATTGCAAACTAATTTTCGCCTCAAACTTCTTATATGCCGATAAATACATAAAGAATAAGCAATTGAAGAGTCTAATAACGTTATATGGCTTTACTACAAGCTTAAATAAGTAGATAAAGAAATCTCAATTAGAAAGAAATTCTTTTCTATTCAACATAAAACTTTCAAGGAATCACTGTATTTTTTTATGAAGTTTTCTTTGATACAGATCTCAATCTCTTTTTTTGAAAAGTTTGAAAAACCCCCATAAACCTCCAAGAAGAGCCCCGATAGCAAGAGTAGAACGCCAATCTAATAGAGTAGTTATATCTCCGCTAATATTTTTGCCAATCATCAAAAATGTTGCTGTGTTATTTGCTACTATCTCCTTAGACACTACTACATTGACAGCGCACTTATTTATGTTAGTTTCTCCCTTGGATATGGTCAAAGGTGAAAGGGAAAGATTCAAATTTGTGTTCTCTCCCGAACAGACCAGTCCAACACTCTGATTGATAGAGAGGTTTTTGCCCCTTATTACCAAAGAGGCAGTTTTATCAACCTCTGCCCTTTCTGTATCAATTGTCAATACTGCAGAATTATGCAAATCTACATGTATACCCTCTACAGACCTAATTGTGCTTCCCTTAATTTTAAGAGTATTAGCCTCAACAACCTCCAGGCTTTTCTCTTCGATTTCTTGCTCATTCTTTTCCATATCTGCCCCTTGATTTTAAATTCTTATATTGTTTTTAGAATGTTTATACTATCTTTTAATTTTTTACCCCTCTCTATAAGCATATTTAGTTTCTCTTGTTCTTTCTCAACGATATCAGGAGGTGCATTTTTTAGAAAGTCTTCATTCATAAGTTTTTTATTTACAAAATTCAGTTCGTCTTCAATCTTAGCCAACTCCTTTAATAGTCTTAACATTTCAGCCTCTATATCTATTAATCCGCTTATAGGCAAGTAAATCTCCATTTCTTTTCTAATAGCTATAGCAGAGTCCTTCGATTTTTCCAAATCTTCGCCAATTCTGATATTCTTACATTTTGTTAATTTTAGAATAGCTTGTAAATTATCTTTGAGAACTCTATTAGCTCTCTCAGAGTGAGTCTTGATGTCAGCGTTGATCTCTAAAGAGGGAGCAATGTTTAATTCTCCTCTAATATGCCTGATGGCTAAAACTGCATCAATAAAGTAGCTCATTTCCTCTTCAGCTTCTGGATAAAACCTCATATCTGAGGGATATCTCTCATTCATTATGCTATCATTTGTCTTAAAAACAGAATTCCAGAGCTCTTCTGTGACAAAGGGCATAAAAGGATGTAACAATAATAATATAGTTTTGAGAATATGAAAAAGACAATTTGCAATGACTTCTCTATTGTGTTGTTCTTCTTTGTATAATGTAGGTTTTGTGATTTCCAGATACCAATCACAAAATTCATGCCAGACGAACTGATATATAGCATTTGCCGCATCATTAAAACGATATTCCTTAAGTTCCCTATTTACCTCTTCAACAGTCTTAGCAAGCCTACTTAAGATCCATTTAGATGGCAGGTCCAGTTTATCTTCATTTTTATAAATGTCACAGTCAGTCTTTAAAGAACTATATCTTAATACAAACTGAGTAGCATTCCAGAGTTTGTTTATAAAATGTCTGTATCCTTCCACCCTTTTTTCAGAAAATTTTATGTCCCTTCCTTGGGAAGCAAAAGAAGCGAGAGCAAATCGAAAGGAATCGGTACCATACCTGTTTATTAACATAAGAGGATCTATAACATTACCTTTAGATTTACTCATTTTTTGACCATGCACATCCCTAACAATAGCGTGAATATAAACATCTTTAAAGGGCACTTCCTTCATAAACTTTAGTCCCATCATTATCATACGAGCTACCCAGAAGAACAATATGTCAAATGCAGTCACAAGAACGTTGGTTGGATAAAAGGTCTGTAAGTCTTTTGTACTATCAGGCCAACCAAGAGTAGAGAATGGCCAGAGAGCAGATGAAAACCATGTATCAAGAACATCAGGATCATGAATTAGATTTCTACTTTTGCAAGATGGGCACTCTTGAAGGTCTTCCCTATGGCTTAGAGGTTTAATTTCCTTAGGTATCCTTATGATTTTAGAGTTTTTAATGATATCATCGTGGCTAATACCTAACTTTTTTAAATAAGAATAGGTCCCACTAGCAATTGGCTTGTTATCTTCTATGTAAAAGGGTTTATAGAGAATGTGTTCAATCATATCGCCCTGTGGTCTTCCATCAGCTAATTGGCAATCAGGGCAATACCAAACAGGTATTTGATGCCCCCACCATATCTGCCTCGAAATGCACCAATCCTTTATATCTCTCATCCATGCGAAATAATTGTTAAGCCATATATCAGGGATAAGATTGATTTTACCTTCTTCTACTGCTTTTATAGCCTCAGAAGCAAGGGAATCGATCTTTACATACCATTGAACGCTCAGTAAAGGCTCAATTATTGACCTACAACGATAACAACGACCAACTGAATGGACATGTTTTTGCCTGTCAACTAAAAGCCCTTTTTCTGCAAGGTCCTGGATAACCCTCTTTCTACACTCATACCTCTCAAGGCCTTTATATTTAGACCCAGCATTTTCTGTCATATAGCCATCTTCATCTATTACGGTAACAAATGAGAGTCCATGTCTCTTTGCAATTGTCTCATCGTTAAAATCATGTGCAGGTGTTATTTTTAAAACACCTGTACCAAAAGAAGGGTCTACAGAGGGGTCAGCAATTATCTTGATCCTACGGTCCGTTAAAGGAAGGTACACCCATTTCCCAATTAGATGGGAGTATCTTGGGTCATCTGGATTTACTGCGACTGCGGTGTCACCAAGCATAGTCTCGGGTCTGGTGGTAGCAACTGTTATTGAATAGTCTTCTCCGACTAAAGGATATTTGATGAAATATAAGTTTCCGTCGGTTTCTTCATGCTCAACTTCTAATTCCGATAAAGCAGTATGGCATCTTGGACACCAATTGATTAAACGGTTTTCTCGATATAATAAGCCCTCCTCAAATAGCCTGACAAAGACCTCTCTAACTGCTTTAGAGAGACCTTCATCGAGTGTGAACCTCTCTCTTGTCCAATCGCATGCGCAACCCAGTTTCTTAAGCTGATGGGTGATTCTGTTTCCATACTCATTTTTCCATTTCCAAACTCTTTTGATAAAATCATCTCTACCGAGAGCGTATCTATCAAGCCCCTCTTTGGCGAGTTCCTTTTCTACTACATTTTGAGTTGCTATGCCAGCATGGTCAGTCCCAACAACCCAGAGAGTATTATATCCAGACATCTTTTTCCATCTTATCAATATATCCTGCAAAGTAACATTAAGGGCGTGTCCCATATGAAGTGAACCTGTTACGTTTGGAGGTGGAATAACAATACAATAGGGTAGTTTATTGGATTCTTCCTCTGGAGTGAAGAGTCTTTTTTTTTCCCAGAAACTATACCATTTTTCTTCTACTATGTCAGGTTTGAAACTTTTCTCTAAGAAGCTCATAGACTAATTTAACCCCTTAAAACTTTTATTTGTCAGAAGATTATTGATTTCCAGTAAACTTTTCTTTAATTCTCTTTCAAGCTCTGTTTGAACGGTTAAAAGAGTGGTATTCAACTTTTCCTCTATAACCTCCTCCACAATTTTTGGTGTAATCTCATTAATAATATCTATAAGTTTTTCCCTGACCAGAAGGGAAATCTCTTCGCTCATTTTTCTCATAACTTGATCATTCAGAATGCTCTTTATAGGTTCTTTTATTAATCTGTGAAAATCTTCATCATCTAATGCTTTGGAGAGAGAGCTATTTACCTTGAGAGGAGTCAACTCTTCCAATGATGAAGAATCGGCAAACTCTGAGAAACCTTTGAGACTGACATTTTCTGTAGTAGAAGGGAGCTCAGCTATCAAAGTAGTGTCTTTTTCATCATGGATATTAATAGAAGGTACTGTACTCTTTGTTGTTTCTGCCGTCAGAAGAGGTTCGAGAGATCTTGTTAAGGATAACTGTTCATCCTCGCTGAATTCCTTTAAGGATTTACTATCTTCAATCCTTAAAAGACTCTTAACCTTGCAAATCAAACTGTATCCATCGAAGGGTTTGTGAATGAAATCATCTGCACCAGCAGATAAAGCAAGTTCCTCATCAAAAGGGTCGTAGGCTCCTCCTGTTAATAAAACAGGGATGCTGTATGATGATTTCAAATTTTTACAAAACTCATAAATATTAGCAGTAAAAACATCGGTTGATATTATAATGAGATGAGGTAGGAAAGAATCTACTGTTTCAAGGAATTTGTCTTCACTTTTTGTAAGCTCTACTTCAAAGCCTTCTTTTTCCAGAAGCCCGCTCATTATCTCATAAACTAACTGACTTTCTTCTAAGATGACTATCCTGTAACTCATAGGGTTTTATTTCTTTTTGCTTCTGTAATCTTCTATAGCTTTTCTGAGAGCGTCTGCGCCAAGGTTAGAGCAATGGAGTTTCTGAGGTGGTAAACCGCCGAGCTCAGCAGCAACTGTCTCTTTAGAAATCTTTAAAGCCTCATCTATTGTTTTCCCTTTGACGAGTTCAGTGATCATACTGCTTACGGCTATTGCTGCTCCACATCCAAAGGTTTTAAACTTTGCATCTATTATGACATCATTCTCCACTTTTATAAAAATCTGCATAGCATCTCCGCAGGTAGGATTACCCTCCATGCCTACACCGTCAGCATCGGGTATTTCGCCGACGTTCCTTGGATTTGTAAAGTGGTCTATAACTTTTTGGGAGTACATAGAACTATCCTCCTGTGTAACATTTGTCTCCCTTTGAAGTATCCCATCCTTTTGTAAAGGGAGACATCTCTCTTAATTTATTGACTACTAAAGGAAACTCATTAAGCAAATAGTCCACATCTTCAAGGGTGTTGGATATGCCTACACTAAAGACTATTGAACCTTGAGCTAGTGCAGGAGATATCCCCATTGAGAGAAGGACTGGCGAAGATTTAAGGGCCTTTGAAGAGCAGGCAGACCCACTGGCTGCATAAATACCTTTCATCGATAGTAATAGAAGCATAGCTTCTCCTTCTATGAACTCTACTACGAAGCTTGCATGGTGAGGGAGTCTTTCCGTGGGATGCCCAGTAAGGTAAATGTTGGGTATCTTTAGAATCCCCTCTATTATCCTATCTCTTAATTCTTTATTATGTTTCATTCTTAAATCAAGATCTCTTTTAGCAAGAGAAGCAGCCTTTCCCATTCCTACTATTGCAGGAACGTTTTCTGTACCAGCCCTTCTGCCAAATTCTTGAATACCACCATAGATTAAAGGGACAATCCGTAAGCCTTCTCTTATATATAAAGCACCAGCTCCTTTTGGACCATAAAACTGATGAGCTGCGATACTATAGAGATCCACTCCTAAGGCTTTAATATCAACAGGGATATTCCCACAAGTAGCTACACCATCGGCATGAACAATAACATTCTTATCTTTAGCAATCTTAACTATTTCCTCTATTGGTTCTATAGTCCCTATCTCACTACTTGCATGGGTGATTGATATGAGAATGGTATCTTTAATAATTGCTTTCCTGATTACTTCTGGATCTACAAAACCATATTTGTCGACAGGTATCCAGGTTACGACGAATCCCATCTTTTCTAAGGATCTCGCTGTATTCAGAATAGAATGGTGTTCAACTCTTGAAACAATTATATGTTTGCCTTCATTTTGTCTTGCTAAAGCTATTCCCTTAAGTGCAAAATTGTTTGCCTCAGCACCGCTGGATGTGAAAATAATTGTAGAGGGCTTCACATTTAACAGAGAAGCAACCTCAGATCTGGCGTTTTCTATGGCATCCCTTGCCTTTTGTCCTAAATCATAGACACTCAAAGGATTCCCAAATTCTACTGTGAAATAGGGCATCATAGCATCTAAAACCTCAGGTAACAGAGGATTGGTTGCTACATGGTCGAAATATGCTTTTCTCATAACATCTCCTTGAAAAAAAATGTAATAGTTAATTTCTTAAAGTATAAAAAGTTTATTCTTGATGTTCTATTCGGGCTTTGTTCGATAATCGGAGCAGGAAGAATAACTGTTCTCAGTTTTTTATATAATACGATTCTTATATTTCATCCACATTAAGCTTGCTGTTTTACCAAAAGATCAGATGCATTTTTTAATAAGTACATAGACTAAATAAATCTGCTAATTACATATTGTAACATTTAAACAGGGAAAAAATTCTCTTCAAAAAACTCAGATGGAAATACTAATAACACAGAAAAAGCCTTTGGAAAGAGATAACCAATTATGGAACGGTTTTTTTGATGTAAAATTTATAATAATCTTCCTCTTCATCTATGCCGAGAAATTCATTACCGGTCTTTTCACACCATGCAGGGATGTCCTCTAAGGCGCCATCATAATCGGTGAGAATCTCTAAGACCTGTCCTGTGTCTATCTGCTTAATTATCTCATCTAATTTTAGCAAATGCATAGGACACATCATATACACTATATCTGCAGTAACATCAGCTTTCACACCTTGAACAAACTTCATATCCTAAGAAACCTCTTCTTATGATCTAAAAAACTTATGGGGGTTAAAACTTCATTTCTATTTGTTTAGATACAGACTCCCTTCAAAATCTATCTTTTAGTGGGATCTAACCTCTTCATTGTATATTTAACTGTACCATTGTTGGTAGATAGGATAATTCCCACAAACATCTTCCCCATGAGAATAGCTAAAAGCCAGTCATTTATTTCATCATCTATATATAAATTCAATTCTTGCCTCAATCTTTATGAAGGATAGCACACAACTTTCTACAAAAGATTAAAAAGTTTTATTTCTCCTTTTTTTGTTAGTGATATGGAGTTTTTCTTTGTTTTTAAAAGCTTCAGTTTCTTTATTGATCAACAAACCTTTCTTAAAATCACCAATTAATAGACTTTTAAGAGTTATAGTTTGTAAGAACTCTTCTATTTGCTCCCCCAAAGATTTCCATAATAGGTGAGCTACACAATGATCGACCCTCATACACCCCTCTTTAGGATCAAGACAGGATGTAAGAGCTAAAGGACCTTCGAGTTCCTTTATAATTGAAGCTATACTGATCTCTTCTAAGCTTTTATTTAAGACGTAACCACCGCCTGGACCTTTGATGCTTTTTATAAAACCTGCTTTCCGGAGTTTATTGAGTATTTGCTCAAGATAGGAGACAGAAACACCCTGTCTTTCAGATATCTCTTTGATAGTGACCGGTCTTTCTGGGTAGCCAGTGGCTATCTCATATAATGCCCTGACTCCATATTGCCCTTTTGTTGAAAGACGCAACATTATTAAATATTAAAATAGTTTACTGAATTTGTCAACTATTTGAATATCCCTT
>CAYPJO010000072.1:0-9071 GCA_964411065.1 uncultured Thermodesulfovibrio sp. | reverse complement strand
CTTAATTTTTTCCATCACGAAATTAGGGATGCTGACCTTCTTGAAAGATTTTGACTTACTTTACCTTCATGTTATAAAGTAAAAGATTCATTCTATGTTATTTCTATTAATGCTTTCCTCTGTGAAGAGGGAAAGGGGAATTTTGTGAAAAAGAATATGCTTATTTTATTAATAATTTTTTTTCTAATTTCATTATTTATTTTTTTAAATACTATCTCCTATTCCTCTGAAATGCAGAATGCTCAAAATTCAGATAGCCTCAAAAAAAATCCCTTTGGGACTCTATTAGAGGAGACCTTGTCATTTTTCCAACCATTCGAAGCCAAGATTGTTGCTGTTGAAGGATCAAAGGTAAGGATATCTCTTGACTCTCAGAAAAGGTTTGTTATAGGGATGAGACTAAAAGCTTTTAAAGAAGGGGTTGATTTCATACATCCCGTAACAAAAGAGCGATTAGGGAAAATTGCTGTCCCCATAGGGGATGTGGAGATAGATTCTCTTACTGCCAGTCAAGCCACTGGAATAATTATCAGTGGAAAACCAGAAGATTTTAATAATAATGTCACATTGAGAATACCTGCTACGAAGGTAAGAATCTTATTCCATCAAGGTGGTATTGATTGGTTCATAGGTGATTCATATTACCAACTCTTAAAAGATAGTAATAGATTTGAACTTATTGACTCGTCCACTGAAATAGATGACATCCAAAAAATTTTGTCTGAGGCTAAGACCAGAAACGCATTAGCAGCTTTAATATTAACAGAGGTAAGAAAAGGTAGAGATGTAGATATAATTCAGAAACTCTTCTGGACAGATGATAAAAAACAGTTTTCCGAAAAAAAGATTACTATGAATGTTAACTTCATTAATGAATTAAGGCAAAAGTCAGGTATACCAGGCATGATGCCAGCAGAATTACTCTTTTCTTATGATCTACCTTTTTCTGCCCATCGTATTGTTGCAGGTGATTTTGACGGTGACCAATCAATAGAGATAGGGCTTGTCACAGACCATGTGGTTAGATTTTATACTTCGAAAGTAGATTTAAACTTATTATGGGAGTTAAAGTTGCCCCTTAAAGGAGATATATTGTGGATAGATAAGGTAAAAGTTGAGGGAAGTCTGAGAGAATTGATTCTAATCACATTAAAGACAGATAATGATGTAATATCCTATGTGTATGAATTGGAAGGGAAAAACTTTGTTAAATTGTGGAATAGAAGTAGCCTATTCATCAGAGAAGTCAACAATAGGATATTAGCACAAAGTTTCTCTCCAGCTACAGGCTATGAAGGCAAAATCTTCCTGATCTCCCATCAAGATAAATCCTTCAAAGAGGGACCGGTTTTCCCTCTCCCACCCGGAGTAAATTTATATGATTTTCAAGAGATTTTCTCACCTGAGAGGGAAAAGTTTTTGTTCGTATGGGATGAAGAGGGTTATTTGAGATTATTTGATGAAAAAAATATCGTAAAATGGCGCAGTAAAGAAAGTCTTGGGGATTTTTCAATTGCCTTTGCAAAGGAAACTTTGTCAGGTTTCTTTGACAAAGGTAAATGGTCAATAAAAGATAAATTGATATATAAAGATGGAGAAGTTTATACTTTGAAAAAAGACCCCTTACTAAGCACAGTCCGAGGACTTGGTTATAAAGAATCTTCAATTATGGCTTATTGGTGGAACGGCACAACAGTAGAGGAGAGAAAATTTATAGAAAATATAAGTGGTGAGATTATAGATTACGCTATCACAGAAGACAGACTATTAATCTTATCAAGACCTATATTGGGCTTAAAGTTAAAAAATATCTTAAAAGGCGAAAGTCCATTCGGTGTGATCCTTTACATATATTCCTTACGAGGTAAATAGTTAATATGCAAAAAAGAATGTTACCACGACATATAGCAATAATAATGGATGGCAACGGTCGTTGGGCAGAAATAAGAGGATTACCCCGTTCAGAGGGTCATAAAATGGGAGTTAACAGGGTTAGAGAGATTGTAGATGCTACTTATAGTATCGGGATAGAGTTTTTGACTCTTTATACATTTTCTATCGAAAACTGGCAAAGACCCAATGATGAGATTACTGTCATCTTAGGACTATTAGAGAATGCTTTGAAAGAAGAACGTGATAGCTTCGTCGAAAAGGAAATAAGATTTAAAGTTATAGGAAATAGAGAAAAGATACCTGAGAGATTAAGATTTTTGATAGAACATTTAGAAAATATCACAAAAAGCTTTAAAAAGCTGACTTTACAATGTGCCTTAAGCTATAGCAGTAGAGATGAATTAGTCCGAGTCATAAGGAAAGCTATTAATATCAATCTTGAACCCCAAGAAATCACAGAGGAAACTATCAGCAGTTTACTGGATACCGCCGATGTTCCAGATCCAGACTTAATAATAAGAACAAGTGGAGAGCAAAGATTAAGTAATTTTCTTCTTTGGCAGTCGGCTTATTCTGAACTTTATTTTACTCACACTTTATGGCCTGATTTTACTAAGGAAGAACTACTCGAATCAATATTTGAATATCAAAATAGAGAAAGGCGTTTCGGGAATATATCCAGCAATACCTTTAAATGCATCTTCAACGTTTAATTACAGCTATAATTGCCATTCCTTTACTTTATCTTTATGTTACAAAGCTTCCCTCCCAATATTTCCTACTCTTACTAAGCTTGATTAGTCTTTTAGCCCAGTTAGAATTTTATCGTATGTATCATGTAAAACAGCCTTTTTCAATTCTTGGTCTTATATTTGGTTTATTGATATTACTCCATCCTATTATTTTAGTTTATAGCAATAGCATCTCAAACTATTCTTTTTCATCTCATTTTTATTTCTATATTTGTGTAGCATTCTTTTTACTAATATCATCTTTAAGGCTTTTTATATTAAAAAATCCTGTAGATGCTTTAAAAGACATTTCAGCTCCTATTATTGGGGTTTTATACATACCAACACTACTATTAATTCAGTGGTTTTTGAGACTTGAGGGACTTCATTGGATATTCTTTCTATATGCTACCGTCTGGATCTCTGACACCTTTGCATACTATATCGGTAAAAATATCGGAAAAAGAAAGTTATATACCAGCATAAGTCCCAATAAAACTATTGAAGGTGCTATTGGTTCAGTTCTCGGCGGTGGAATATCAGGGATTATGATGGGTTTTTTTATTATAGAAAATGTTAATATATATGTACTTCTATCCTTCGGTATTATCATTGGTATAGTCTCTATAATTGGCGATTTAGCCGAGTCAATGTTTAAAAGAGATACAAATACAAAAGACTCGGGATCGTTAATTCCAGGACATGGTGGTTTCTTGGATAGAATAGATAGCGCCCTTTTCGCAGGACCAGTCTTATATTTGTTAATCAGTCTTCTGTAACATGAAGAACATAGTAATTTTGGGTTCAACAGGTTCCATAGGAAGATCATCTCTTGAGGTAATTTCAGTGTTTCCTGAAAAGTTTAGAGTGGTAGGTTTAGCAGTTGACAGAAATATCAAAGTTCTTTATGAACAGATTAAGAGATTTCAGCCCGAGATTGTTGCTGTTACAGATGAAAGAGCCTTTCAAGAGTTGAAATCTTTGACGGGGCGAAGCAAAAAGCCCCTAATTTTACAGGGATTAGAGGGTATTTGTAGTGTAGCCCAATACCAAAAAGCTGACATTGTCATTTCAGCAATAAGTGGTTCTGCAGGTCTTATACCTACCTTGACAGCAATAAGATCGAGGAAAATAATTGCCCTTGCTAATAAAGAGGCACTGGTTGCAGCAGGTAAAATTATTATGTCTGAAATCAGCAAGAATAAAGCGCTATTGATACCTATAGATAGTGAGCACAGCGCTATATTCCAATGTTTAAAGGGTGTAAGAAAAAATTCTATTAAAAGAATAATTCTTACAGCTTCAGGTGGTCCTTTTATCGGCAAGTCAGTTAAAGAATTAGATAAGATAACTTTCAGAGATGCATTAAAGCATCCTAACTGGAAAATGGGAAAAAAAATAACTATTGATTCTGCGACTCTTATGAACAAAGGTTTAGAGGTAATAGAGGCTCATCACCTCTTTAACCTACCTCCTGAAAAGATAGATGTCCTAATCCATCCTCAAAGTATCGTCCATTCAATAGTAGAGTTTAAAGATGGGAGTTATCTTGCACAAATGTCTAAACCGGATATGAGAGGACCCATTGCTTATGCCCTTTCATATCCTAAGAGATTGAAAAATGTAATGAAACCCATCGACTGGGATGAAATGGTTACGCTCAATTTTTTAAAACCTGATAGTAAAACATTCCCCTCCCTTTCACTGGCTTATCAAGCTTTAAAGGCCGGTGGAACAATGCCTACTGTTCTAAATGCTTCAAATGAGGTAGTAGTAAATGCTTTTTTAAATGAGATTATAGGTTTTAATGATATTCCTGTTATAATAAGTAAAGTAATGGATTCCCATAAAATCGAATCCGCCGATAATATTGAAACTATTCTTGAAGTGGATAGATGGGCAAGAAAAAAGACGTTAGAGGAAATAAGTAAATGACATTTCTATCAGCAATTTTATTGATCGGTTTTTTAATCTTTATTCACGAATTAGGTCATTTTATTTTTGCAAAGTTGAGCGGTGTAAAGGTTTTAAAATTTTCCTTAGGCTTTGGTCCAAAAGTAATTGGCAAAAAAATAGGCGAGACTGAGTATCTTCTATCTGCTATACCGCTGGGTGGCTATGTTAAAATGTACGGTGAAGAACCTGGTGAAGAATTATCCGAAGATGATAAAAAAAGATCCTATAAGAACCAACCAATAATTAAAAGAGCATCCATAGTTTTTGCTGGACCATTATTTAATTTGTTAACCGCTACTGTTATCTTCTTTTTTGTATACTCCTTAGGAGTTCCTGTTTTAAAACCAATAATCGGTGAGATATTAGATGATACTCCTGCTTCAAGGTCAATGTTACAGAAAGGCGATAAAATTTTAGAAATAGATGGTAACCCTATAACAAAATGGACTGATATGACAAAAATCATTCATGAGAGTGCAAACAAATCACTTACTTTCAAAATTCAAAGAGATTCTAATGAAATAGTCCTTAAAATTACCCCAGAGAGCAAAAAGACAAAGGATATATTTGGTGAAGAAAAAGAGATCGGACTTATAGGCGTTAAGCCATCAGGTGAATTTTTTACTTTTAGGGAGGATATAATCACTTCTGCTATAAATGCTGTTGTTAAAACTTTTGAAATAACTTATTTAACTATAGTGGCAATAATAAAGCTAATACGACAAATTATACCCATTGATACAATTGGTGGGCCAATAATGATTTTTAGTCTGGCAGAAAAACAAGCTGAAGCTGGCGCTTTAAGCTTCTTTACATTTGCGGCAGTGATTAGCATAAATTTAGCTGTTTTAAATCTTCTACCTATTCCTGTTCTTGACGGAGGACACCTCTTATTTTTAACAATAGAAGCTATTAGAAGAAAACCATTGAGTGATAAAGTCCTACTAACTGCTCACCGAATAGGATGGGTTTTCTTATTAACTTTGATGGCTTTTGCTTTATATAATGATATATTTAGATTAATAACAGGTAAACCTTTGCCCTAAAAGGTAAATCATCTATTCATTAATTTTTTCCTTATGCGAATTGTCTTTGCATGTGCATCAAGCCCTTCAGCCATTGCAAGGGTGTCCACTGTATCTGCTATTCTGCTAAAGCCTTCATAATCGAATTGTAAAAAGCTTATTCTCTTTATAAAGTCATATACACCTAAAGGAGATGAAAATCTTGCAGTCCCACAAGTTGGAAGGGTATGGTTTGGACCAGCAGAATAATCTCCCAATGGTTCAGGAGTCCATGGACCTATAAATATAGCGCCTGCGTTTTTAACATACTTAACATCCTCTTGAGGGTTCTTTGTGATAATCTCAAGATGTTCTGGTGCAATCTCATTTACTATTTTAAAAGCATCCTCTATTGTTTCAGTCTTTATAAGAGCACCATACCTTTTTAATGATTCCTTTGCTATATGAATTCTTTCAAGAGTTTTTATTTGGAATTTTATCTCTAATAAAACTCTCTTTAACAAAAAATCAGAATCTGAAATAAGTATGCTCGAAGCCATTTCATCATGCTCTGCCTGACTTAATAGATCTGCTGCGATAAACTCGGGGTTAGCACTTTCATCAGCAACTATCACTATCTCACTGGGTCCAGCAATCATATCGATATCAACTACTCCAAAAACTAGCTTTTTAGCTATAGAAACATAAATATTACCAGGGCCAACTATTTTATCAACTCTTTTTATACTTTCCGTCCCATAAGCCATAGCGCCAATAGCTTGAGCACCACCAATTCTATAAACTTCCTCTATATCGAGCATCTGAATTGCTGCCATCAAAGCTGAATTTATTTCCCCCTGTGGGGTGGGAGTGCATATAACTATTTCAGAAACCCCCGCAACTTGAGCAGGTATTACATTCATAAGAACTGTTGAAGGGTAAGAAGCCTTACCACCAGGAATATAAACGCCTACCCTTTCCAAAGGTTTAATTATCTGACCCAATACTGCACCGTTCTTAGTTAACATCCATGAACTTTCTTTCTGTTTTTCATGATACTCTCTTATTCTTGAAGCCGACAATTGTAAAGCCTCTATAACCTTATGGTCTGTCTTTTGAGCATAGGATTTAATTTCTTTTTTTCCTAATCTAAGGAATTTATGTTTATCATAAAGTTCTGTATATTTTTGAACTGCAATATCTCCATCCCTCTGGACATCTGTTAAAATTTTTTTGACTGATTTCTCAGCTTTCTTTGAAAAACTAATTGACCTCTTTTGGAGCTTCAATAAGAAGCTTAGTAAAGCAGTTTCATCTTCTATTATTCTCATAATTGCACCGAAAAATAAAATTTATAAAAAAGATATCCGAAGCCTTAAGGCTTCGGATATCTTAAATTCAACTCGATTAGCTTGTTATAGCCTGTTCTTCACAAGCTCATCAACCACTGAAGGATCGGCAAGGGTGCTGGTATCTCCAAGCTGATCTATATCACCAGAAGCGATCTTTCTAAGAATTCTTCTCATAATTTTGCCACTCCTCGTTTTGGGTAAGCCCGGAGCAAATTGAAGTTTATCAGGTGTAGCTATTGGGCCAATAACTGTTCTAATATGAGCAACAAGCTTCTTCCTCAATTCATCAGACGGTTCAAAACCTTCCTTTAGAGTGACATAACAGTAAATTCCTTCACCTTTAATGTCATGAGGGAACCCGACGACTGCAGCTTCAGCAACTGCTTCGTGAGCAACGAGAGCAGACTCAACTTCTGCTGTGCCAAGTCTATGTCCTGAAACATTAATAACATCATCGATTCTACCAAGTAACCAATAATAACCATCCTCGTCCATTCTTGCTCCATCACCTGTTAAATAATATCCAGGGTAGGCTGAGAAATAAACCTCTTTGATTCTCTTATTTTCAGGATCACCATAGGTCCCTCTAAGCATGCCGGGCCACGGCTTCTCAATCAAAAGATAACCGCCCTCATTCACATCCGCAGGAGAGCCATCCTGTCTAACAATCTTGGGAACAATACCGAAGAAGGGTCTTGTTGCAGAACCTGGCTTTTGAGGAATAGCTCCTGGCAATGGAGTAATCATAAATCCACCTGTCTCGGTCTGCCACCAGGTATCAACAATTGGACATCTCTCTCTTCCGACATATTTGTAATACCATAT
This sequence comes from uncultured Thermodesulfovibrio sp., assembly GCA_964411065.1. GTDB lineage: Bacteria > Nitrospirota > Thermodesulfovibrionia > Thermodesulfovibrionales > Dissulfurispiraceae > DYHD01. Next base: position 1,310 of record CAYPJO010000072.1, on the reverse strand, counting down.
CCATGCCTCGGGGTTTATGGGCTCGCCGACTGTACCAAGAATTTTTAAAGAGGATAAATCATAGCTTAATGGCCACTTCTCACCTTCTCTCATGAGAGATCTGATGGCTGTAGGCGCAGTATAGAAAATGCTTACTTTGTGTTTGTCTACTATTTCCCAGAATCTACCTGGGTTAGGATAGGTTGGGATTCCTTCAAACATTAAGCTTGTTGCACCTATAGAAGTAGGAGCAAAAAGAACATAACTATGGCCTGTTACCCAACCGATATCGGCCGTGCAGAAATGAATATCCTCAGGCTTAACATCAAAGGTATATTCAAAGGTAATATTTACAAACAATAAATACCCGCCTGTCGTATGAAGCACTCCCTTAGGTTTGCCTGTGGAGCCTGATGTGTAAAGAATGAAAAGGGGATCTTCAGCATCCATCCATTCAGGTTCACAATATAATGGCAAGTCTTTATCAGCCATCAATTCGTGCCACCATAAATCTCTTCCTGCTTCAAAGTTTATCTGCCCACCTGTTCTTCGAACAACAATCACATTTTTCACGGTAGGACATTCCTTCAGAGCTTCATCAGCATTAGCCTTTAAGGGGACTGTTTTCCCTCCTCTTAATCCCTGATCTGCAGTAATTAATAAGCATGCTTGTGCATCCTGGATCCTATCTCTAAGAGCCTGCGAGCTAAACCCACCAAATACTACACTAAAAATAGCCCCAATCCTTGAGCAAGCGAGCATAGCTATGGGAAGCTCAAGTATCATTGGCAGATATATAGAGACTCTATCGCCCTTCTTTACTCCTAATTTTTTAAGGACATTGGCAAACTTGTTAACTTCATAGGATAACTGTTGATAGGTTAAGGTTTTGTATTCTCCACCATCAGCTTCCCAAATAAGTGCTGCTTTGTTTCTTGTTGCGCTATTAAGATGCCTATCGATGCAATTATAAGAAACATTTAACTTCCCACCTTCAAACCATTTAATATAAGGTTTGTGGAAATCGTAATCGAGAACCTTATCCCATATCTTAAACCACGTGAGACGCTTAGCAGCTTCTCTTGCCCAAAAACCCTCCGGATCGGTTATGGATTCCTTGTACATTAGTTCATACTCAAACATGCTCTTAAGTAGAGACTTCTCAACATATTCCTTGGGTGACGGAAATACCCTTTTCTCCTCATAAACCACTGAAATCGCTTTTTGTTCTGCCATACCCTCCCTCCTTTTTCTAAAATTTTTATAGTAATCTATTATAATAATTTATTTAAGGAAATTTCAATATTCCTGTCAAGCCAGGTAATGTCAAT
>CAYPJO010000071.1:0-9347 GCA_964411065.1 uncultured Thermodesulfovibrio sp. | reverse complement strand
GCAATGGGGAAGAAAACCATTAAAGGAATTTACACAGAAGTATTGACATTACCGCTAATAATTGCCTTATCAAAGATCTAATGAAATACTGTAATTTATTAAATGAAGACTTATTAAATGAAGACTTCTTTTAAGGGAGGCGGAAATGGGGTTAATGATGAAGGAAAAGAAATTAATAACCAGGGAAATTGCTCAAAGATATTAGAAGGCAAAGAAGAAACAGTCTCAAAGACAAGGATTGCAAGTGGGGTTATTAAAAGATACAATATACCTAAGACCCCGTATCAGAGGGTTTTTAGAAGATAATGATGTAAGTGATGCAATTAAAGAGTAACTCCAAAGGCAATACAAAGGGTTGAACTCAGCAGAACTTAATAGACAGATTGTCGATCTTCAGAATAAAGTTATTAAGATGGTAACAATGAAAAGAGAAATAAGAAGGTTTTTAAAAACGAACCGCCATAGAAAGAGTAATTCATGCTATGCTTATATTTAGATTTCTTATATGAGGCAACGAATAAATTTCATTTAGAAAATTTTATGTAAGGCAATGGGGAATTGATTAGAGTAAAAAAGCTGTGGAGTGAAAAAAAAGACTAATCCTTGAATTTCGAGTAAAAGTTATAAAACTAAATGTGCAAACTCCTATTTATTGGGATCTCTTCTTTTTTTATTGCCCTTTCTGGTGCAATGATGCCTGGACCACTTTTTACAGTTACAATGTATGAGACACCACGAAAAGGTTGGATTACAGGTCCACTTTTAGTAGCAGGACACGGAGTTCTTGAGCTAACCCTCTTGCTTCTGATCATCTCTGGGCTGGGAAGTTTTTTGATGATGAAAGAAACTTTCATTACTATTTCATTTATCGGTGGATTTTTTCTTTTCTTCATGTCATTCTCAATGTTTCGTTCTATATCAAAGTTAAGCTTAAATAACGAGATGCAAAAACAAGTCAAAGGTTCTCTTTTTTTATCAGGGATTCTACTGAGCTTGGCAAACCCTTACTGGTCCTTTTGGTGGGCAACAATAGGTGTGGGCTATCTTGTTCAGTCAATGGAAATAGGGACCTCAGGTATTATTGCTTTTTTCACAGGGCATATCTTAGGAGATTTAGCATGGTATTCTACTATCTCAGTGGGTCTTTACAAAGGTAAAAGACTTTTAAATAACAAGCTTTACAGAAAGATAGTCTTAATTTGTGCATTAATTCTTATGGGTTTTTCCTTATACTTTATTGGCGCTGGAATCGAGAAGGCAAAAGAGTACTTTTAATATACAACCTTACAGGTTCAATTCTCGCGAAAATCTAACTTTAATTTTTAATTAAGTGATGATTAAAGTTAAAGAGAGTAAATTAACACATGCGAAATACAGCGCAGGATTTAGCTCCCATTAACATTTGTGGCCAGCTCAAGCTCGCAAATAGCAACTATTAATCTCAATTAAAAAAGCTATTTGAACCTCTACAGATTGGATTCTTCAAGGGCTTTCATATATTCAGCCCAAAGATACTCTTTAGAAATACTATATTCTATGAAATCCCAGGGTAGGATCTCTTCAAACTTCTTAGCTCTGAATATATAAAAGTCAATATTTAAACCTGCTAAAACCATCGCTCTTTGCCAATCTTCTGTGTCGAGCATCCATTTGAGAGCCGTCACCACCTTTCTATCACCTAGAGCAAATAAACCTTGCATAAATGCATATTTTGGTAAATCATGGAAAACCTTGATACCCTTTATCCCCTTAAATGATTTTTTTAAAAAATTTATCTTCCTTTTTAAAGAATCCAGAGATTCCATTGGATGCCATTGGAAAGGAGTAAAAGGTTTAGGCACAAAAGTACTTATACTCACTACGATTGTACTTTTATTACTTAGAGACCTGATCTTTCTGACAAGTTTTACTATCTCTGAGATATCATCGAGCTTTTCTGTAGGAAGTCCAATCATAAAATAGAGTCTCAACACCTCAATACCTGAATTAAAAATAGTTTCTGAAATTTCTAAAATATCCTCTTCTGAAACATTTTTATTTATTACTTTTCTTAATCTTTCTGAGCCTGCCTCCGGGGCAATGGAGATACTCTTTTGATGCTTCATTAATTCTAATAGTCTAAGGCTTTTTTTATTTGCTCTAAGAGAGGTGATTGAGAATTCAACACCCTCTATTTTCAAAATATCCTCAATCCCTGGATAATCACTTAAGGATGGCCCTACTAAACCTATCCTTGACTTGCCTTGTAAATTACTAATCTCTTCTAACACTCTTTGAGGAGATTTTCGCCTAAAAGGAGTATATACATGACTTACCATACAAAATCTGCATCTCCATTGACACCCTCTCATTAATTCTATAAGACACATATTAGAAAATTCGGTCTCTGTGGATAAGATAGAATGGGCTATTTGAGAAGTATTTAGATCCTCTATAAATCTTCTCTGTATATAAGTTGGTGCTTGCTCTTTAGAGACTCTTTGAACAATTTTGCCATCATTATCATAGGTTATCTCATAATATTGAGGTATATATATACCTTTTATACTTACAGCTCTCTTTTTCAATTCCTCTTTATATTTCAGTGCGAAGCTTGACTGAAGCAAATTAATAAACTCATTCAAAACTTCCTCTCCTTCTCCAATAAAGATCATATCGAATATTGGAGCTATAGGCTCGGGGTTAAAAAACATACAAGCTCCACCAGCTATAAGGATTGGATGGTATTTGTTTCTTTCATAATAGAAAAGTGGAATATTTGAAATAGTAAGTATTTTAAGAATGTTGGGATAGTCATTTTCAAAGGAGATAGAAAAAGCAATAATATCAAATCTATCTATTGGTAGTTTAGACTCGAGGGAAAAAATAGGAGTTTTTGTTCTGATATGTTCATCTAAGTCTTCATCTGAGGGGAAGAAAGCTCTTTCACAGACTGTATCGTCCCTTTTGTTTAAAATGTGGTAAATTCCTTGGAAGCCATGATTGGACATGCCAATATAGTAAGTGTTTGGATAAATAAGGCATATACTAATCCGACCACCATGATCTTTAAAAATAGTTCCTTTTTCTTTTGATAATAAAAAATCTGCCTTATCTATGAGTTTTCTATTGATACTACCTCCCCTTTTTTCTAATAAAAGCTGGTATATCATACTCATCTTCTGCATTTAAAATATGTTCTTCCATTGTCTTAGTCTCTTTTAGAATTTCATCCGTTTGTTTAGAGTTTTCAGAAAGCTTATTAAAAGTACCAATTACTGATGACTCAATTCTCTTTGAGAGTATTCTATTAGAAGTATTCAATAAAGGGCTTGTTTGTTGAGGTTGCCAGATTTTGATATTTTGGACAGTCGGCAAAACATTCTTTTGTTTCCTTTCTATTCCTGCGGCGATAACAGTCACTTTTATCTCCTCTTCCATCTCGGGATTTATGACAGCTCCAAGGATTATATTTGCATCCTCATTGGCTGAATCATAGATATAGGAGGCTACAGTCTCGACATCACTCAGAGACATATTTAGTCCACCTGTTATGTTTATTAATATTCCCTGAGCATTCTCGATAGACGAATCCTCTAAAAAAGGATTCGATATTGCTTTCTTTGCAGCTTCTAAAGCTTTCTCTTCACCTTTTCCAATCCCCACACCAATAACAGCTTTTCCTGCATTTTCCATGACCGTTTTAATATCGGCAAAATCGAGGTTAATAAGTCCTGGCAACAATATAACATCTGAGATGCCCTGAACAGCGTCTCTTAAGACTTCATTGGCGATAGCAAAGGACTTCATTAGGGGAGTACCCTTTTCGACAACTTTATGTATTTTATCATTCGGTAGGATAATAAGGGTGTCAACATATTTTTTTAACTCTTCAATACCATCTTCTGCATTAATAGCCCTTTTTCTTCCTTCATAATAAAATGGCTTGGTTACAACAGCTACCGTTAGCACCTTGAGCTCTCTTGCAATACTTGCTATTACTGGAGATGCGCCTGTTCCTGTGCCTCCACCCATGCCGGCTGTGATAAATAACATATCAGCGCCTTCAATGCAAGCTGTAAGAGTGTCTTTGTCCTCTAAGGCAGCTTGTCTGCCTATTACAGGATTGGCACCTGCTCCAAGACCTTTTGTTAATTCAGCTCCAATCTGAACTTTCAAAGGTGACAGGGACATCTCTAAATGTTGAACATCGGTGTTTACTGCGATAAATTCAACGCCAAAAATAGACGAAGATAGCATGCTATTTACAGCATTACAGCCAGCACCGCCTACTCCTATTACTTTGATTTTGGCTATTGTTCTTTCAGCTTGTTCAATTTCAAACATTTCAGCCCCCAATCTTTTTAAAGATATTTTTGAACCAAAAGGTAATTTTGTCAACTATTTCAGTAAAAGAATCCTGTTGGGTTAAACTATTTTCTAAGGAAGAAATAGCTCCATACATAACAAGCCCGATCCCTGTTGTGTACATTGGATTGTTAAAATCCGACCGCAATTCAGATAAAATTTTAGCACTACCATCAAAAGATTTCGTAGAGTTTTTATTAGACACACCTATGACATTTTTAGGATAACCGATTCTCACTGGTAAAGATAGAACTGACTCTGCGAGTTTATCAAAATCACGAAGTAGTGATGCTCCTCCTGTCAAGACAGCTCCACAGACAGAAAATCCCTCTTTGCTAAGAGTTTCTATCTCCTTCTTGATTAACTCGAGTAATTCCTCACTTCTTGGTAAAAGTATCTCCGATACATACTTTCGTGGAATTTTCCTACTCTGACCATCTATAAGAACAATCTCTATCTCTTCCTTTCCCTCATCCACAGAAGGTAAGATATAGCCATTATTAATTTTTACCCTTTCTGCCTCCTGAAATGGCAATTTTAATCCGATTGACAGGTCATTAGTAAAATGGTTCCCACCTATTCCATAAACGACAGCATGTCTTAGCCAACCATCTTTAAAAATTGCTATATCAGAGGTCCCGCCTCCTATATCAATAAGAGCTATCCCTGCCTCTTTTTCTTGGGGGGTAAGAGAAGCATCTGCAGAGGCGAGAGATTGTAAGATTATATCTTTTACCTCAAGCCCAGCCTTTTGACAGCATTTAACTAGGTTTTGAATAGAAGTTACCGCTCCTGTAATGATAAAAGTAATAACGCTCAATTTATAGCCACTCATGCCTATAGGATCTTTTATGCCACCTTGCCCATCGAGAATAAAGTTTGTTGGTATTATCTGAATTATTTCTCTATCTAAGGGGACTTCCACAGCGCTTGCAGATTCAATCGCCCTTGCTACATCTTCATTAGTAACTTCTTTTCCCTTTATAACTGCAGAACCTGAACTAACGAAACTTTTAATGTGGCTACCTGCTATGCCCACATAGACTTCACCTATCATTATACCTGTTAATCTCTCAGCTTCGCTAATTGCTTTCTTAATAGAATTAACTGTAGCGTCAATATCAACTACAACACCCTTCTTCAGTCCGGCAGAAGGTGTTGTATTGATTGAGATTATGGAAATACCTTCTTTTGTGACCTTTCCCACTACAACGCAGATTTTTGTCGTGCCTACATCAAGACCTACTATGTATTTATCTATAGATTTCAGTTTTTTAACTAACATTGCTTAATATTAATAGTATCAAATTAAAGAATAAGTCTGAGCGATCTAAAAAATCAATATCCTCTTTTCTTCCTTCTATCCTGTTTGCATTAGACGATTAAGTTAAGATAGATTTTTACAGAGTAAAACCATGCATTAAAAAGACCTTTATTGCTGAAATTAAAACTTCCAATCATCAAAAACAAAAATAACCTCCATCAAGCTAAAATCAGCATTTATAGGTCCCTTTTACCAATTTTTAAGTATAGACTAATAAACTCGTAAAGATTCCTTATGTTTTTGAGAATAAATATTATCTTAAGTTTTCAGGACTATAACTTTAAGAATAATAGCACAGTCCACAAAACCATTCTCAAAATTCTTTAAAAGGCAGATTTACAATTTAAAAGTGTTGATATGCTATTATATAAATATTGATTAAATAGGATTTAAGAGATTTTAAAGGCGAATGACTATGGCATATTTAGCTTTGAGAATAATGATAAATGCTCTATCAATCGGTGTAGCAGTAAAACTTGTTGATGGTATCACTTTTACAGGGGAATGGTGGAAAATGATCATTATTGGATTAATATTTGGTATAGTCAACTCGCTACTTAAACCAATTATCGCTTTTTTTTCCCTTCCATTGATTGTCTTTACTCTGGGGACCTTTATGTTTGTCATAAATGCATTGATGTTAATTCTAACAGCTAAACTCTCTTCTCCTTTTGATCTCGGATTTCATGTTGATGGTTTTCTTCCAGCATTGCTTGGTTCAATAATAATCAGCATAATAAGTTTCATCCTTTCTTGGTTTACGGCTTTCAGTAAAGCCAGATAAATGGTAAGAAACAAAAATTTAACTCAGCTTCTGATAATTATGTTGATACTACAACTTTTAATCTTAATCCATTCTAATGATCTTTTTGCTGAATCTTCAAAGGCAGATAAAATAGTCGTTTTAAAGAGCAAAAGACTTCTATTCCTTTTAAAAGAAGGGCAGATAGTAAAGAGTTATAAAGTCTCCTTAGGCAAAGATCCTGTCGGTCCTAAAGTTAAATTAGGAGATAACAAAACACCTGAAGGCATATATACAATTTCTTCTCGAAAACATAGCAACAAATACCATCTTACTCTATTTATCTCCTATCCTAACGAAAAAGACATTGAGAATGCTAAGAAACTTGGCGTTAATCCTGGTAATAGCATCGGAATACATGGCCTTCCTAAGGATCTATCCTCTTTAGGCAAGTTGCATAGAAGATTTGACTGGACAAACGGCTGTATAGCGCTAACTAACGAAGAAATTGAAGAGATATGGGAGCTCGTAGATGATGGAACTATAGTAGAGATCAAACCATGAAATCTATCTGTAAAGAATGTCAAAAAGATTCTCGGCTATAGCTGGAGCAACCTCATTAAGCTTTAAATATTCATTAAAAGCTTCTTCATGTCTGTCATTGATATAGTAAATAAGACCAAGAGCAAAGTAAGAGTCCGAGGCAGTTGGTTCAATCGCTTGTATTTCTTTAAATACCTCTATAGCTTTGTCATAATCGTTGAGAAAAAGGTGAGAAGTGCCTATTTTAATCAAAATGCTACTTTTACTCCCTTGTGAATATTCTAAGGCTTTCTTATATAATCTTATAGCCTCTTCGTATCTACCAAGAATGAAATAAACATTTCCAAGACTTAAGTTGGCATCGATAGAATCGGGATTCAATGAAAGAGTCCTACTATAATAAAAAAGTGCTTTATCATAACGCTTTAATTTTCGATATTGTAATGCCCTTTGAAAAAGGGATGAATAATCTAACTCAGTTACAAAGTTCGTCTCAACTTGTTCGGCTTCCTCTTTTTCTCTAAATGTTGTGTGCTCTGTACTTTCTAAAGGAGATTCTTCATCAGAGCTGAAAGGCTCAAGTGAAAAGAGAGCTTTATCTTTTTTTAAGTTACAAAAAACTATTTTACCAGGTCGGAAGATTTGAGAATTTTGTGTCTTTATGATAAGCTCAATTCCTGCATTCTTCAACCATTCTAAAATAGGCTTACATCTAAAATGGACTAATCCTTTTTCATCAATAGATCCCTTTTCGACTGTAGATCTACCGGTTTTTTTATCAATCGAATATACTTTTGCTACTCTATTCCTGTCATTCTTTAGGACTTTTGAATCTTCTCTTGACCCGACATTAGAAGAATAAAATAGGACTATCATTAAAACAGGAAATGTCACGAATAACTTACCTATCATTCCTTGACAGTAGCCCTCACTTCGAACTTTGGAGGATTAAGGATGGTCTTTTTTACTGCACATTGATCTGCAGCTTTAACAATTGCTTTTATATATTTATCAGGAAAACTTGGCGGAACAATTATCTCAAGAATGATCTTTTCAAGCTCAACCTTGCCATCTTCCTTTGGGATATATACCATTTGTTGGTTAATGGATATTTCTTCTGTTGGGATTTTTCTTTCTTGGCAAAAGCTTAGAATATAGATTCCTGCACAGGTGCCAATGGAGGCAAGGAAATGCATGAAAGGAGTTGGTGATGTCCCTTCACCGCCATATTGGGGTGGCTGATCGGTCTTAATTACCATGCCATCAAACTCTGCATAGACTTTCTTCCCACCTGGAAAAGTTATTTTTATATTCATGAATCCTCCCTATCTCGAAGTTTATGAATTTTAAAGGACGTACAAGAATTTTAAAGCATTCCATGATGTAAGTTCAATCACTTACTTGCCTATTGGGTAAATGTAACAGGGCTTGTCAGGAAAATTATATCTTACTCCCCAAATCTGCTATTTATAGTCTCTCTAATTTCATAAACTATACCCCTGATATATACTTTACACTTAAGCTAACCGTTTGAAATAGTCTTACGAACCTAATGCTTTAATGTTTCCCTATGAAGCCTTCTAAGGGTACCTTTGTATTTTTTATCTTTTTATCAACTGCGCTATTATTTTTCTACCTCTCTCTATCTCCAAGTACCTGATTTACATAGCATTTTCCTATAGCACACACCCTCTAATGCTTATCAGATAACGATTTGTGGGCTATTTCTTATTTCAAATACAGCCACAATATTTTTAATTAGTACTCGGTAAATACATAAATTATACTTTATAATAGTAGCCATAACTTCAAGAAAACAACCTCACCTACACCTTGAAATTCAAAAAAGGTCAGCATTACTATGGACTCATCCGCACAACCTTCCGTCAAAAGGGCAAGATTAAACATACCACTCATGGCACAATCAAAAATAAAACCTGTGAAGAACTAAAGTTATTGGAAGCAGCCTTTAGTGGTGGGGTTTTGAAAATGGCTCATCTGTTGACCTGCGCACTTCTTAATCAAAAGAATATGGTGCATCCTATGGTATTGTCCAATGGGCGAGAGAATTTGAATTAGACAGAGCAATATTCAGAGACATCAGAGCAATGGGTAAAAAACTGTTTTTATGTATAAAAGGGACACAGTTTTATCTTAACCTGTGGATATTTTATACCTTTATTATTTCACGCTATCACTTTATAAACGTCTTATCTTTAATTTTAAATTTTTAATATATATTAATTAATTCAACAGTCCATTGAAAATGATATAATTTTTCTATTTCGCCTACTTTGGATGCTTGAAGCAAGCATCTTTTTTTCCTTGATGGAAATCATGCTGCTACTGGATAAGCTCTTTTCTCCTTTCCTGCCAGTAGGCATCCCATTC
>CAYPJO010000070.1:0-9698 GCA_964411065.1 uncultured Thermodesulfovibrio sp. | reverse complement strand
TAGAGGCGATAAACATTGATTTAAGTCTGTCAAGTTCTTTAAGCTTTATGTTAGATTGTTCAAGTTCTGATTTTGTTTTTTCAACTTCAAAGGTGCGTTCCTTTACTAACTCTTCAAGATGTTCTCGGTATCTCTGTAATTCTTCCTGAGCTCTTTTAAACTCAGTAATGTCTGTCCCTACACTGAAGATCTCGGTTATCTCACCTTTTTGATCTAAAACAGCTTTATTTGTCCATGCAATCCATACACGACTTCCATCTCGCCTGATGTTCTCATTAATGTTATGTTCAAATGCCCTCGGGTCTGCACAAATTTTTTTCATCAATGGTCTCAGGTCTCGCCCTGTGGTTTCTCTTTCAGGAACGATTGTTCCAACTACATGTCTGCCTATTATCTCATCTTCTGAATAGCCAAAAAAAGCTTGCCCAAATTCATTCATGAAGGTGATTTCTCCCTGTGAATTCCATCGTAAGATGATGCTATTGGCATTTTCAACAAGCTCACGGTATTTTTGCTCACTTTTTTGCAGTGCCTCTCTAATCTGGTGATATTCTGTAATGTCTTCATACATAACTACAATGCTTCTATCTGTCATTTCTTCACCTATTACTGAGGCACTTACCCTGCAGAGGATTTCCCTACCATCTTTTCTTACACAGGGGAAATCAGCGAAATGAGTTCTCTGCTTTTTGAGAATAGGATAAAGCAATTTGCCTATTTTCTCATAGTCCTCATCACTCCGATAAAAAATCCTTGTTTTCATTCCAATTAGTTCTTCTGGCTTCCATCCAAAGACTTTTTCAACAGAGTCATTGGCAAAAAATATTGTACGGTCTTTTAATCCGACAACTGCATGGGGGATAGCACTGAGTATTGATAGATTCAATTCATAAAGTTCCTTTAAAGACTTAAGATGATTACAGGTTTCAGCTTTAATAGGACACTTAATCAATATTAATTTTGAAAGCTTGGATTCATCCATCTTAAAGATTTAAAGAGCCTTTGAGATAATATATTTGCTCGATTGATGAATTAAACCTATGCACCCTCTAATACTCACTGTAACTTAGTATTCTCCTCGACCTATCTCATATAGCTGTAATAGGATGAATTCAACTTTGGGTACCTAAAATGTAACATTAAAAAGTTCACTTTGTGATCCTATAAAATTTTATCATAGGAGAGTATATTGAGCAAAACGACATAGAAAAGTGAGATAGCGACCATTTTATACTTTTGATGAAGAGCATCTCCTAATCTGCTATGCAATATGTAGAAGATAATCCTATAAGGGTATTGTTAAGAAGGCTGAAGATTAACGTTGGTCAAGTGCTGTGATCATGTAAAGAGGAGAGGGGGAGGAGGTTTTAGCAGATGACGGTTATATTGCTATAAGAATAAAAGATTGTTCAGCATATCTAAGGAAAGGAGATGGGGATACAATATTAGTCGATAATATAAGTAATATAAGGTAAATAAGGTAAAGCACAAAAACATATCGCCCATGTGCTGACGACAGGTTTGTAAGGCAGATAGGAAGGCTGTTTAGAATAAAACTAATTGCTTTTCAGAAAGGAAGATCTCGCAAAACAAAATAAGACAAAGAAATCAAAAGTCTGCTTATTACAGAGAATGACATAACCATTGAACCACCAAAGCCTAAAAGGGCAATAGGGTTCAAGAGATAGGGCAATATAGAAGATGAGTTCAGGTTTTGTAATTTGCTTTTTATGGAAAAAACTAAAATTACAAGACCTGACTTTTTATCCAAACCGCTTCAATGACTAATTAAAGCGTTCCTCTGTCCAGAGTCCTGTATTGGATTGCTTCAGCGATGTGATGACCTTTGATGTCTGGTGAATTATCGAGGTCAGCTATTGTGCGGGAGACCTTGAGTATCCTTGAATAAGCCCTTGCACTTAAGCCGAGCCTCTGCATAGCAGTATCAAGGAGGCTGTGAGCATCTTCAGAGAGCTTGCAGTATTTCTTGATATGTCTTGTCTTCATCTGTCCGTTGGCGAATATTTTATCCTCTTTGAATCTGCTTAACTGTATCTCCCTTGCTTTTATAACCCTCTCTCTGATTTTATCAGAACGTTCCCCGGTATTCTCTTGAGAGAGTTCCCTGAAAGGGACTGCAGGGACTTCAATGTGTATATCAATTCTATCCATAAGGGGTCCTGAGACCTTTGAACGATAACGAGTTATCATACCTGAAGTGCAAGTGCATTGATGTCGGCTATCGCCATAGTAACCACAGGGGCAGGGGTTCATAGCTGAGACTAATACGAACTGAGCGGGGTAAACAACAGTGGCTACTGCCCTTGAGACTGTCACCGTCCCATTTTCTAAAGGTTGTCTTAGAACTTCCAGTACACTTCTTTTGAATTCTGGGAGTTCATCAAGAAAAAGCACACCATGATGGGCTAATGAGACTTCACCTGGTCGAGGTATCTGTCCACCACCTATTAAGGCCACATCAGATATGGTGTGATGGGGTGACCTAAAAGGCCTTGTAGCAAGCAATGCTCGACCATCTTTGAGTAGCCCTGCAACGCTGTGGATTTTAGTTGTCTCGAGAGCCTCTTCGAAGGTCATCGGTGGCAAAATAGTGGGAAGTCTCTTTGAAAGCATAGTTTTTCCACTGCCAGGGGGTCCTATCATAAGGACATTATGAGAACCTGAGGCTGCGACTTCTAATGCTCTCTTTGCGTGCTCTTGTCCTTTAACATCTGAAAAATCATCTTCATATACCGATGATTCTGACATGAATGTATTTATATCAACTTTGTAGGGCTCTTTAGCTAAGTTCCCCTTTAAGAATTCTATCGCTTCGGGAAGGTTGTCAAAGCCATAAACGTTGATGCCTTCTACAATTGCTGCCTCTCCTGCATTATCCTTAGGTAGAATTATTCCCTTCTTGCATAGTCTTTTTGCTTCGAGAGCTATGGGTAAGGATCCCCTAATAGGCTTAATTCTCCCATCAAGGGATAATTCACCGGCAATTACGTAATCTACAATTTTGTCTGATGGCAATATTCCCTCAGCGGAGACGATTGCAATAGCAATAGGCAGGTCGAAAGAGGAACCTTCTTTCTTTAGGTCTGCAGGAGCAAGATTTATAGTTATCTGTTTAAGGGGAAAGCTTAATCCCACATTTTTTAGAGCTGCCTTCACTCTGTCTTTGCTCTCTTTTACAGCTATATCAGGCAAACCAACAATTGAAAAATGCGGAAGTCCCCTCGAGGTGACATCTACTTCTACTTCAACAAGATAAGCATCAATGCCTATAACACAGGCACTTAGAACCTTGGAAAGCATTCCTTTGATCAAACCTCTTCTCTATATCGCTCATTAGTTGGTGGCGGGTCTTTCCCCATCTCGGTGCGATAAGAATATCTTCAGGAGCGGTAGCGAAAAATCTTTGAATAGTCATGTTAGGAGATAAACGCTCTATAAAATCGACTAAAAAGTCAATATATTCATCATACTCGAAGGTAGGAAATTTTACGTTAGAATAGTAATCAGCTAAGGGAGTTTGTTTAACTACTTGTAATTGATGGATCTTTATAAACTCTATTGGGAGACGGGAAAGCTCATGAGCCATCTGAAGCATTTCTTCTCTTGTTTCTGTAGGAAAGCCGACAATGATATGGACACCTATATGTATTCCTCTTCCAGCGGTTAATATTAGAGCATCCAAGAATGTTTGATAATCGTGTCCTCTGCGAATGAACTTTAAAGTTTTATCATAAATTGATTGTAAGCCATACTCAATAAGGATAAAGTGTTTTTTTGCAAAAAATTCTAACAGAGAGATCTTTTCTTCATCAATACAATCAGGTCTCGTACCTATGGCTAATCCAACAACCGATGGATGCGAGAGGGCTTCGGAATATAAAGCTTCCAGCTCAGCTACTGGAGCATAAGTATTTGTGAAAGGCTGAAAATATACAATAAATCTATTGGCTCCATATCTTAAAGAGAGATAATTCATGCCTTTAATCATCTGTGCTTTTATTGAGAGTTCAGGTTTGCACTCTGATGGTCTAAAACTATTGTTATTGCAATAAATACAACCAGTTACATCGAGCTTACCGTCTCTGTTGGGGCAGGTAAAACCAGCATCCACGTTCACCTTATGAACATTTGTTTTAAACCTTTTTCTGAGATACCTTCCAAAGGTATTAAATCTTATAAGCATATTTATATTATTTATTTTAGCAAATTGTAATGTCAAATATGGTTGAATTTGCTATAATAGTTAAAAAAGTGGAGGTTGCCTATGAACATTAAAGGGATTAAAGATGTTTTAGAGATAAAAAAAGATGAAATCATAGTCAAAGACAAAACTACCCTCAAAAAATTGATGGATGACTTAATTTATACTGCAGTATTTGAGGCAGACGAAGAGAGAAAGAAAAATCTTTTTATATTTATTAAAGAAATAGCTAAAGCCTGTGGATCAATTCCCTCCTCTATCCAAGGGCTTTACGAACAAATGGGAAGGGACTATCCTGGTTTTACAGTCCCTGCAATAAACATTAGAGGACTCACCTACGATGTTGCAAGAACCATATTTAAAAAGGCTTTAGAAAAGAAGGTAGGGGCTTTAATCTTTGAAATAGCCCGATCGGAAATAGGATATACAAAGCAGAGGCCTTTAGAATATTCCACTGTAGTCTTAGCTGCAGCTGTAGCTGAGGGGTTTGAGTACCCTATCTTTATTCAAGGAGATCACTTTCAGTTGGTAAGAAAGAGTTATTTGAGTAGTCCAGAGGCTGAAGTTAATTATATTAAAGGATTAATAGCTGAAGCAATAGAAGCAGAGTTTTATAACATAGATATTGATGCATCAACACTCGTTGACTTAGAAAAGTCAACCATAAAAGAGCAGCAAAGACCAAATTTTGAAAATACTGCTATTCTTACTGAGTATTTGAGGAATTTAGAACCTAAAGGAATTACTATATCTGTAGGTGGTGAGATCGGCGAAATTGGAGGTAAAAATAGTACCCCTGAGGAAGCAAAAGCCTTTTTAGAAGGGTTTAACGAGTCTTTTAAAGGATCTAAAGGTCTGAGCAAACTAAGTATTCAGACAGGAACTACTCATGGGGGGGTCTGCTTACCCGATGGCACTTTAGCTCAGGTTAAGATCGATTTTGATGCTTTAAAAAACATTTCCGAGCTTGTAAGAAGGGAATTTGGATTATCTGGTTGTGTCCAGCATGGCGCTTCTACTTTACCTGATGAGGCATTCGATATGTTTCCAAAAACTGGGACCTCTGAAGTTCACCTCGCTACGGGTTTTCAAAATATAATTTATGATAGTAAACATCTACCAGAAGACTTTAGATGGCAAGTATATAGTTTTATCAAGGAGGAATTTGCAAAAGAAAAGAAAGAGGGTCAGTCTGATGAACAATTTATTTATTCTATTAGGAAAAAAGGGTTTGGACCTCTCAAGAAAAAGTGGTGGGACTTACCCTCAGAGGTCAAAAATCCTATAATGACTGAGTTAGGTGAGAAATTTGATCTTATCTTTGATAAATTAAATGTGACAAATACCTTAAATATTATCCAAGAAACTATTAAGCCAGTAGTAGTAAAAAAGGCTTTAAATATTGAAAGATTGGGGTTATAAGATTATGCCAAAGGGCAGAAGAGAAATTGTAGGAATAATAGTGGGAGGTGGTCCTGCACCAGGTATAAATGGCGTGATAAGCTCAGCAACCATTGAAGCGATTAACGAAGGCAAACAGGTAGTAGGAATAATGGATGGATTTAAGCGCTTGGCTGATGGTGATATAAGTTGTGCTGTGCCTCTTTCGATCTCTGAAGTCTCAAGGATACATACAGAAGGTGGTTCAATCCTCCGAACATCTCGTGAGAGACCAGATAGAATAGCTGAACGCTTCAAGGTTATAATGTCAACTATCAAGGCAATTGGAATAAAATACTTAATAACTATTGGAGGCGATGGAACCCTATTCTTAGCCAATAAAATAGAAAAAGAGGCAAGGGGCTCTTTAAGTGTAGTTCATGTCCCTAAGACGATTGACAATGATATACCTTTGCCTGGAGGGACTCCAACTTTTGGCTATGAGACTGCAAGGCATTGGGGCGTAGAGATAGTAAAGAATATAATGGAAGATGCAAAAACTACAGGTAGATGGTACTTTATAACCACCATGGGTAGACTTTCTGGTTATCTCGCTCTTGGTATCGGGAAAGCTGCTGGTGCGACCATTACTTTAATATCTGAAGAATTTACAGAAGAAAGGGTCTCTTTAAAGAAACTCTCTGATATATTGGTAGGTTCAATTGTTAAAAGACTCTCAATGAATAGAGATCATGGTGTAGCAGTTCTTGCAGAGGGTATTGCAGACAGGCTCGACATGGATGAATTATCTAAATACGAAGATTATGCTAAAGACGAAACTGGTAGAATCAGACTTTCTGAGATTCAGCTTGGAAGAGTATTAAAGACTTTTGTCAAAA
The DNA here is from genome assembly GCA_964411065.1 of uncultured Thermodesulfovibrio sp. Taxonomy (GTDB): domain Bacteria; phylum Nitrospirota; class Thermodesulfovibrionia; order Thermodesulfovibrionales; family Dissulfurispiraceae; genus DYHD01. The sequence continues at coordinate 3,197 of CAYPJO010000070.1, read as the reverse complement.
AGACTCTTGAATCTTTTGGATTGAATGTAACAATCGTTGATAAGAACATAGGTTACGAGTTAAGAGCTGCAGATCCTATACCTTTTGATGTAGAATACACGAGAAATCTCGGGTACGGGGCTGTAAGATATTTGCTTAAAGGCGGGACCGGTGCAATGATAGTTTTTGATGAAGGTAACTTAAAGCCAATTCCTTTTGTGGAAATGATAGATTATGAGACAGGACTGATGAAGATTAGAAAGGTCAATATAGGGTCAGAAACCTATGAAGTGGGGAGGAAATATATGATAAGACTTGAGAAAGAAGATTTTGATGGTAACAATGTCAAACAATTGAGTAAGATATTGAAAATAGACCCTCAAGAGATTAGGAAAAGATTTGGATATTTAGTAGGTCTATGAAAAAATGAGGTTTTTAGAGAACTATTTTAATAGAGACCAATTTTGTAGCTTTAATTATTATAATTATTATTTGTAGATGCACTAAAGTTGCATTCACTACAAAATTTTGCTTCCTTCCATAAAAGCAATGCTGTAATCAAATATTTATCGCAAAATATTTTGATATATTTTTGTTTTGTTGTTTTCAGAAAAGATTCTTTTTATACTTTTTTCTGAACTAACTTTAAATAATGGAATTAAGATTAACCTCTGACGAGGTCATAAAACTACAGAAGGCTGAAAACATATATTCAGCTTTAAAGAGAGCCGGGATTTTCATAATTGCTCCCTGTGGTGGGAAGGGTTTATGCAGTAAGTGTAAAGTAAAAATACTAAAAGGTGATTACAAAGTTAAAAGTTATGGCAAACTAAGCATCCAAGAGAGAGAGTTAAATATATCCCTTGCCTGTCAGACTTATCCTCAAGGAGACATAGTAATAGAAATACCGAAAGAATCCCAACTCATTATTGGAGATAAGATTGCAACAACTAAGACAAAAGATCTCCTCGAGCTTTTCAAATCCTATGAGGTTAGCATCTCTCCATTGACTAAAAGAGTCTTTCTCGATTTGCCCAAACCATCAATAAGTGATAATCTCAGCGATCTTGAAAGAATAAAAAGAGCCATAAAAGATATTGGGATACAGAGTATAACCTTTTCTTATGATTTCGGTGTTTCTATGAGCAAAATACTTCGTGAATCTAACTGGATGGTTCTTCTGACATATGTTGATAGAGATACTGCTTCTGCTGAAGCTCTTTTTTTAACTCATCCAGAAAGTTGTAGCAGAAGATATGGCATAGCTGTAGATATTGGCACCACCACTGTAGTTGTTTATCTTGTCAATCTCATAAATGGTGAAGTAATAGACATAGGTTCTACCTATAATTCACAAATACGGTATGGTGATGATGTTATTACAAGAATAATTTATGCCTCAGAAAAAAGGGGATTGAAAGAATTACAGGAGGCTGTGGTCTCTGATATTAATAATATTGTAAATTCGATGTTACAGAGACACAGCATAGAACCATGCGAAGTAGATTCAGCATCTATTGCTGGTAATACAACAATGAGTCATATCTTTTGGGGCATCGATCCCTCACCGATAAGAGAAGACCCCTACATTCCTCCTCTAAATTACTTCCCCTTATGGAGAGCTAACACAGTTAACCTCTCTATCAATCCTCAAGCTCCTATTTATACACATCCTTGTATAGCAAGTTATGTGGGGGGAGATATTGTAGCAGGACTTTTAGCAACAAAGCTTCATAAAAACTATGAGATTTCTTTATTCATGGACATAGGAACTAATGGAGAGATAGCAATTGGCAATAATGAATGGATTGTAACAGCTGCTTGCTCTGCCGGTCCATGCTTTGAAGGGAGCGGAATAAAGTGTGGTATGAGGGCAACACCTGGTGCTATTGAGGCAGTAAAAATTGATCCAATTACTTATGAACCATTCATCAACGTAATAGGCAATATAACTCCACAGGGCATATGCGGCTCGGGCATGATAGACTTGATGTCAGAAATGTTTCTTACCGGTTTGATTGATCAAAAAGGCAAGCTCATAACTGGTAAAACAGGTAGAGTAAGAAAAGGGGATGAAGGCTTAGAGTATCTTATCTATCGAAGCGATAGCCACTATAAAGATATTGTCTTGACCGAGGTTGATATAGAAAATCTTATGAGAGCTAAGGCAGCTATCTATGCTGGACTTATGACATTGCTCAATGAAATCGGTTTGTCTATAGATGTCATAAAAAAGGTTTATATTGCTGGAGGATTCGGCGCCTATATAAATATTCCTAAAGCAATACTCTTAGGCATGCTTCCCGACCTTCCACATGATCGATTTGTTTATATGGGGAACACCTCTTTAACGGGGGCATATTTATGTCTTCTTTCAGAAGAGTTAAGGAGAGAAGAGGAAGAGATAGCATCTAAAATGACGTATATTGAGCTTTCCGTTTCAAGAAGGTTTATGGATGAATATGTCTCAGCAATGTTTATCCCTCATACCGATATTGCTCGTTTCCCTTCAGTTGCATCTGTACTCTCAGAGATCATGACTCCCAAGAAATTTTGGCTTTTCACAAAGCCAGCAGAAGAGGCAGATTCCTGAGTTTATCAATTTAACCCCAAAAATCACCGAAATAGAACAAAACACAGGTATCTATTTAGTCTTGGCAAACTTGAAGATTTCTTAAACACTTCCTCATTTAGGAAACTTGCAAAAAGAGCATTAGCAAGAGAATCAAAAAAGGCTATAGAACTTAACAAAATCTCAGAAGGTAAAATTATTCATTATGGGCATTTATTGATAAAGAGATTATGGGATAGGTTTAGATTTGATGAATTTTTTGAGTCTTTGTGTAATCAAAAGAGATTTAATCAAAGTGTAAAGACAGCAGAGATATCGATTTATGTGATAGTAAATAGAATAAAACAGGGAAAATGGAAGATGCAATTAAGAGTATCGAGGAGTATAGTTTATGAACTTAGACAGATTTTTAACAGTAGGTTTGCTAAGGAGACACAATTTTCTTGACAAGTGCCTAAAGAATATGTCTCCTTACCAAAGCTCCGACATCTAAGCCTTACCCTTTTTATCCCTACTACCCCAAGTAGTGTCTTTATCTTCTTTGCATCACTGCCCTTTTTTACTAAAAAAGTCCCACACTCTCTATACACCCCATTGTCTTTAATCGCAGTCTTCTCGATCTCTTTCAGAACCCTATTGAGCACCT
>CAYPJO010000069.1:0-10133 GCA_964411065.1 uncultured Thermodesulfovibrio sp. | reverse complement strand
AGCAATAAGGGACACCTACAGTTAATTAAAACTCTAATGACAATTATGGGTTTATAATGTCAAAAAGAATCATGTTAGCTATTTGATAATTTACCTAAGTATTGCAAGCATCCTTTGAATGAGACTGTCTGTGGCAGGCTTCTTAAATCACTGATTATATTGACTTTATAAGTAGTATAAGATATTATTTTTTATAGGACAAGGGTTAATTTATTTAAATAAAGAGGTATTTATAATATACCTAAAAAAATTCTTTTTACAATATTTAATTTTTACAATATTTATAAGGATACGATGCTTTTTTCTGAAGCCATAACAAGAGGTTATAGGATTATTTCACAAGACAAATAAATAGGTCTTATGCTGATAAACTAATATTTCTATATAGGGTTTTACATATGGGCAAAGTATTATTTATAATTTCATATATCTATTGAGTAATGTAATAGCAATCTATAGGTTAAAAATAAAATAACATCAAATTAGCTTAAAGGATTATAAACTAAAATTGTCTAAGTCGGTAGCTATTAGTTTCGAGGGTGAAAATATTAGAATTGTTTATGCCTCCCACAAAAAAGGAGGCTTTCAAATTGATGATATTTTGATGCTCAAGGACGAACAGTTTGATGGGTTTCTTGAGAAAGAAAAAATAAAAGAATTCATAGTATCTTATCATTTTAAAAGTTTTTATCAGGATATAATCTCCATTCCTACTGTAAAAAAGAAATACATCAAAAAACTTGTAGAAGCAGAGATTAAAAAAAGGGTAGCAGATTTTAATGATTTTTCCTTTATTCATTTGCTTCATGGTGAAAAGGTTGTCGAGAATAAAAGGGTTCTAGAGATTTTCGTCTATGCTGTAAAGAATGAAGAAATAAATAATATAATTAAAAGATTCACTAGCAAAGGTAAATTCATTAAAGCAATTTATCCAATCGCCCTTTCTGTTGCTACCACGGCAAAGTCTATTGAAGGGACTTTCCTTTGTGTGACAGAAATAGGGTTAGATAAAATTCTGGTTCTTATGAAGGATGGCCAGATACAATTTGTGAGGAACACCCACTCCTTTGAAAAAGGACTGAACGATTTTGATATCCAGAATATAAATATGACTATTAATTATTGCAGGCAGTCATTGAGGGTAAATCCTTCTTTTGTAATGCTCACAGGAAGTATCTGTAATCATTACTCTGGAACCAGCCTTCCATCTATCCCGGTCATCTGTGCACTGAATACTCCCAATCAGCCCGAAGTTGGCACTGAACTTCTTGATTTTATATGTCCTTTTTCTGCTTTGTTTGTAGCTAAAGGCAGCGAAATAAATTTACTTACATCCGAGTATAAGAACTTCTATACAACAATGCAATTTTTAAGATATTCAACTATCTTGTTTGTATTTCTTACCTTTATAGGTATTTTTTATGCTGGCTTTGTTATAAAAAACTGCATTGAATTTCAGAATAAGCTAAATCTTATGCGCGCAGATTCTCACCAAATATCAGACTTGCTCTCTAAATATGAAAAAAAGAAAACAGAAACAGAGCAATATAAACCCTTTATAATATCACTCAATAATTCGATGTTAAGTCCTGATTGCCAGAAATTTCTGTTTTTACTCTCTAACATTACTACTGATAAGATCAAAATTGAATCCATATCTCTAAATGCCTCTTCCAGCAGTTTAACAGGACAATTAAAGGGGCATGTTAAAAGTGATAGCTTCGCAAATATGCAGGTGCATTACCAGAGATTTATTAATTCAATCGGCAGTCTTGAAGGTTTCAAAATCAAAACACACAATCTCGATATAAAAGACAGAAAATTTCAAGTAGAGGTTGAATATCAATGATTTATAATTATCTTAAAACAAATATCAACTACTATTTGATTTCAGGTATAGCCTTATGCATTGTCATATTTGGTATTTTTTTACTTATAAAATATGAAAAAAGTTTGTCTGACGCTATAGCCAGGCAAGAGAATATAAAAAACAATATGGTCAAAATGGAACAGGCAATTCAAGATATGGATTCCCTTGTGAGAAAGATGAATATTCTTTTGCCAAAAGACTATAATCATAGAAGCCATCGAGAACTCTTATTGGTTGCCCTGGATGATATCAAAACGATATTTAAGGGAAGCGAGATAACCGTCACACGCTTTGATGAGAAAGACGGAGAACTTTTTTTGCCTGTAACTATAAAATTTCATCTTGATGATTATTCAACGCTTCTGAGACGAATTGGATACCTTCAATCTTTAAGATTACCACATTTCACGATAAAAAATGTAAACATTGGGGAGGCTACTGACAAGCAAGCTAATGTTATTATTTGTATAATTGAGGGATTATTGAAGATGCCCGCTCAAAGATTGGGAGAAATTAAGAGCTGAAGATGAATAATAAAATTAAATTGCAAATAATTTTGCCATTTCTTTTGATTATTGCAGTTCTTATAATATCGAGATTTGTTTCCTTTCAACCTTCCTTTTCTGCTAACGAAATGAAGTTAATAAACTTTACACCAGAAAAGATTAATCTTTCTGAAAGACAAGGTTATGCTATTAGTGAGAATTTTAAAAGCCCAATTGAGGCGATGAAAATACCTGATAAGAGCTTTCCAACCGTTCCACTTTCTCAAATTGCCCCTCAAAAAGGAGATACAACAGTTGAACCATTCGAAATTAAGGTCTCAATGATAGTAATCAACGAGAAAAGGTTAGCGATAGTTAATGGAATAGTTATTAGAGAGGGAGATAGCATAGGCAGTTTGAAGGTTTTAAAAATAGAAAAGGATAGAATATTGCTAAAAGATATCCATCAAAAGGTGGGAAATAGATGGGCATATTTAGGAGAAGCAAAATAATGGAAAATGCCTCAAATATCTTAATGCAAATGGTTATGCAAAACCTTGTATTATATCTTACTTTTCTTACAATAATGCTCTCTGCATGTTCTACTACTGAATCTGTAAAGAAAACCCAGCAGGAAACTAATTTCAGAGAGGTTATAATTAAAGAAAATTTAACTGACAAAGAACACCCCAAAAGGAAGGCTGATTTTGTCCCTGTATCTGAAGAACTTTCGCCTCTTAAAACGCGGATTGTCTCAGTATCTGCAAGATCCACCCCCCTAAAGGATGTGTTATATGTCATCGCAGAAGCAACAGGACTTAATCTTGTAATGGAAAAAGGTGTAGAACCTGAAATACCCGTAACCCTTACTCTAAAGAATGTCTCTGCAGAGGATGCACTTAGAACTATAATTTCATCTGTAGATTATTTTTACTCTATCGAAGACAACATGCTTATTGTAAAGGCGATGGATACAAAGTTTTTTGAATTTGCACAACCATCTATCATCCAAGATTATACGGTTGATGTCGGAGGTGATATTTTAGGGGGTGGGACTCCTGGAATTAGCACTGGGACCGGGACTGGCACAACAAATATTAAAGGTAATGTTACTCAGAGGATTCAGTCTGATAAAGACTCCTTTAAACTCTGGGATACAGTTGAAAAAAACATATCCATAATGCTGGGGTTAACTGCTGGAGATACTCGAACCCCTACTGTAGGTGTAAGCCAGTTAAGACCCCACTTTAGCATCAATCGAATGACGGGGACAATAATGGTTACTGCAGGGAAAAAAGACATTGAAAGGATTGAAAATTATCTTGCAGAATTGAAAAAGATATTAAACAGACAAGTTATTATAGAGGCTCGGATTGTAGAAGTTCAACTCTCTGAAGGGCTAAAATATGGTATAGACTGGACGGCTTTTGATGTAAACAACCTTGGACAGGTCACATTCGGAACCAGCAGGTTTACCGAAACAGTTGGAGATTTACCACATTTCAACATAGGTATTGCGCGATGGGATTTCACAGGTCTACTGAAAGCTCTACAGACACAGGGAGAGGTAAGAGTGCTTTCTAATCCTCGTGTAAATATAATGAATGGTCAGACAGCGTTGCTCAGTGCTGGAAGAAATGTGAGCTTTATATCCCGAGTAGAGACAACCACAACATCAACTACTGGTATAGTTCCCACCACAACTTTTACAGTGCAGACAAGCAGCATCCTTTCCGGCATTATAATCGGCATCGTCCCAAAAATCGATGAACATGGTGAGATATCGCTTACAATAACACCCATCGTCTCTGACCTCATTAGCCTAACAGACAGGACTATCGGAAAGGTTGGAGAAAATACTATTCAAATATCCTTGCCAACCATTGATCTTAGAGAATTAAGCACAACAGTTAAGGTGAAAGATAATGAGATCGTAATAATCGGCGGATTAATACAGAATAGGGAAACTCTGAAAGATAGTCAGGTTCCATTTTTGGGAAAGGTGCCTGTAGTCGGGTATTTATTCAAAAGCAGGGATAATATTAACGAGAAAACAGAACTTGTTATAATGCTTAAACCTAAAATCGTAACAATTTAATATGGCAACTCTAAGACTTGGGGAACTATTAATAGCAAAAAAACTCCTGACGGAATCTCAGTTAAAAGTTGCATTTGCCCAACAAGCTGTAACAGGCGATCTGCTTGGAGAAACCTTAATAAAACTTGGTTTTGTAACCTCAAAAGAGATAACCCAATCTCTTGCAGAACAGGCAGGTATTGAGTTTCTGGAGTTTGACGGATATGCACCTTCTGATGAAGCCCTCCGTCTTGTCCCTCAGGATATTGCCCGAAGGGCTGATTTTCTGCCTCTTAATATCGAAAATGGAATACTGACTATTGCAATATGCAATCCAAGCAATATATTAGCTATTGATACTGCAACAAGGATAGCCGGAAAACCACCAAAAGTTTATATGGTTGATTCAGAAAGCTTTTATCAAACATTAGAGAGGGCCTATTATTTTCTGGAAAATCCTATACATAAACGCATAGGAAGTCTTATTAAAGAAATCAGAACAATGGAGTCGCCATCAGCAGCCTTAATTTCTTCATTTGTAGAACTCTTATTGATAGACGGCATCCGTAGAAATGCAACTGATGTGCATATAAGTCCTTCAAAAGAGGCAGTGCATGTCCTTTATCGAATCGATGGAGTCTTACAGCATGCCCATTGCCTTCCCAAAATTGCTCAAAATGGAATTATATCAAGAATTAAAATACTGTCGTCTCTTGACATAGCCGAACAGAGGCTTCCTCAAGATGGTTCATTTACATTTGACTTTCTCAGCAAAAAATACGGGATGCGTGTCTCGACTATTCCTACTATTTACGGAGAAAATATTGTAATAAGAATACTAAGCGGATCTGCATCTCTGCTCCGTATTTCCCGCCTTGGATTTGATGAAGCTAACACTCAAAAGTTGCTCACTTTATTTTCAAAGCCATTTGGCATTATCCTGATTACAGGGCCAACTGGAAGTGGTAAAACGACAACCCTTTATGCAGCGCTCAGAGAGGTGAATCTTCTTGAAAAAAATGTCCTCACCATTGAAGACCCAGTTGAATATCGATTAAGCATGGTAAAGCAAACGGAGGTTAACGAAAAGGCTGGATATGATTTTGCCGTTGGAGGAAGAAATTTTATGAGACATGATCCCGATGTTATGCTCATAGGCGAAATAAGGGATGAAGCTACAGCTGCAATTGCTATAAGGTCATCAATTACAGGACATTTAGTTCTCACAACACTCCATACAAATGATGCAGTAACTGCCATACCAAGACTTATAGATCTTAATGTTGATAGATACTTGCTATCATCCTCACTCCTTGCTGTTGTTGCACAGAGGCTTGTGAGAAAGATATGCACAAACTGCAAAAGAGAGCATCAGCTTCAAGACGGTGATTTGCTGGCAATGGGGTTCTCCGAGGTTGAAGGAAAAATAAAGATGACTTTTAAAGGCAGGGGTTGCTCAAGCTGTAATCACACAGGTTATCTTGGCAGAACTGCCATAGGTGAGATTCTCATTGTTGATGATGAGATAAAGGAATTGATTTACTCAGGGTCATCAGTAAAAAAAATCAAGGATGCTGCTATAATGAGGGGGATGAAAACATTAAGAGACGATGGAATTAGAAAAGCACTCCAGGGGATTACTACTTTCGAAGAAATATTGAGGGTTGTAGGATAATGCCATTTTTTTCCTATAAGGCTATAGAACAAAACGGTTCAATTGTGAAAGGAGTAGTGGAAGGGGCGACTCTTGAGCTTGCTCTTGAGAATATTACATCTACAGGGCTTAATGTAATAGATATAAAAAAATCAAATGAACATATCATATTCATTAAAAATAAGATCTCATCAAGAAGAATTAAGAGGAGGGATATTATCGAATTTGCTAATAACCTTTCTGTGATGTTAAAGGCTGGTATTCCCATCGTATCTGCCCTTTCTGATATAGCAGAAATGATAGAAGACAAATATTTTAAAGATAAAATAAATGCCATAAGGAAATCTGTATTATACGGCTCGCGACTCTCTGAGGCAATAGCCGCACATAAGGAAATCTTCCCCGATATTTTTATTCGCCTGATTGTTGTAGGGGAAGAGACTGGTCAACTCGATAGGAGTCTATCCGATGCAGCAACACATTTACAAAGGATGGAAGATTTATCCTCATCTGTAAAGAGGGCTTTAATTTATCCTATCTTTGCAATAGTAGCCACGACAGGGGCGTTGCTTTTTTGGATGGTCTATGTTTTACCGAAGATTATAGCTGTCTTTAAAGGTTCAGGAATTTCACTGCCCCTTCCTACTAGAATACTCATATTTATGAGTGAATTTAGCCAATCTTACTGGTATTTAATCCTTTTGAGCCCTATATTATTATTTCTAATTTTAAGGGTTTTAAAACAAAACAAAAAAATTAGATTTTACATGGATTTATCAAAAATAAGACTTCCAATAGCGAGACAACTAACCCATAATAAATTGCTTGCAATATTTTCAGAACAAATGAGGATATTAACTGTCGCCGGCATAACTATCAATCGTTCTTTGGAGATAGTAGCGAATGTTATAGGAAATGAAGTTTTTAAAACCTCAATTAAAGATTCAATTCAAAACATAGTGGCAGGTAGCCAAATATCAGAAGCTATACAAAAACACAAAGAGTTTCCTCCTCTAGTCACAAGAATGATTTATATCGGAGAAACGAGCGGCACTTTGGATGAACAATTTTCCTATCTTTCTGATTATTATTTTAAGAAACTCGACGATATATCACAGAAGTTAGGCAAGATGATAGAGCCAATTGTAATAGGTGTTATCGGGTTGTTATTTGCACTGATTATCATTGGGCTTTTATTCCCGATATATGATCTGGTATCAAAAATGGGGAGATGATAACTGTACTTTAATTTCTTTTCATCAGCAAAGGTAGAGATTTAGTGTAGAGGCATATGGATATTTTAGAATTTTATGGATTAAAAGAAGACCCATTCAGGTTAACTCCTGACCCCATGTTCTATTACCCTTCCGCTGTCCACAATGAAGCCTTGCTTTCTATGAACTATGTTGTAGAACAGAAAGAGGGTTTTTGTCTTATCACTGGGGAACCAGGAACTGGCAAAACCACCCTTATCAATGTATTTAAGGAGAATTGGAAAGACAAAGCAGAAATAGCATTAATATTGACCTCTCGACTTTCCTCAGAAGAGTTCTTAGTTTCTGTTTTGGAAGACTTTAAAATCAAGCTCTCAAGCTCAAATAAAAATGACATTTTAAAGGCTTTCAGAGACTTTCTTATTGAAAAATCCCAAATTGGTAAACCTGTAATAATAATCGTAGATGAGGCACAAAATCTACCTGATGAAACCCTTGAAGAATTAAGACTACTTTCCAATCTCGAGACTTATAAAGACAAACTCCTGCAGATCTTTCTTGTTGGTCAGCTGGAGCTCGAAAGAAGACTCCTTCAAGGTAATCTCAAACAGCTTAATCAGAGAATAACAGTAAGAATAAGGCTTAGTCCCCTCACACCTAATGAAACCCTTGACTATATAAACTATAGGCTCATAAAAGCGGGCAAAGGATTTTTAAAGATAGGGGGAGGGTTGCAAAAACCAATTTATAACTTTTCAGCAGGCATACCCCGAATCATTAATATAATATCTTCAAGGGCTATCATGTCTTCCTATCTTGAAGGTAGTAATACTGTCAATGCAAAACATGTTAAATATGCCATAAAGCATTTTGAAGACTTAGCGAGCATAAAGCAAAAAAAATCTTTCAGGAATATTAACCCCCTTTATACTTTGATTTTTCTTTGCTTCCTTGTCTTTGTCGCCACTGGGGGATATTATTATTTTTTCATAAAGCAAAAAGTTAAATCACAGGAGGTAACTAAGGATATTGTTGTAGCTGGAGAAAGAGACCACATGAGAGAGATTAAAGCAATAGAGTCACAGAATAGAAAAACTGTTACAGTTATTGTCAACTCAGCAAATTTAAGGGCAAGCCCATCTATTGATGCTAAACAAATTTCATGGGTATCAAAGGGGGTCACCCTTGAGGTAAAAGATGAATTTACTGAAGCAACAGGTAAGAAATGGTATAAAGTTCAGACCTCTGATGGCAGAGAGTGCTGGATAGCTGATAAGGTTGTAGAGGTAAGGTAAGCAGTATCCACTTACATTATATATATTATCTATCTTTTAATCTTTCAAAACCCTCCTTTCCCTGCACATCTCCCAATCGTTGAAGCTTTAAATAGTATTCACGAGCCTTTTTATAATCACCTCTATTTTCATAAAGAACTGCTATATTGAAAATAGCCTGTCTGTTGTCTGGTTCTAACTGTAAAGCACGCAAAAGATAATTTTCTGCATCTTCTGTAACACCAAGTTTTGCAGATGCTATTGCATAGTTGATTAAGGCAGGAACATAATCGTTTTTATAGCTGAGGGACAACAGTGAATAACTTTTTGCATCTTCAAAAGAGTTAAGTTGAATGAGTATAGAAGCAATGTTGTTCATTACCCTGAAATTTTTTGGGTCAATTTTCAATACATTTTTATAACTGGCGATGGCATTGGGATAGTCCTTCTTCATTTCATAATTTCTTGCCATATATAGCATATATAGATATAAATCTTTTTCAGAAGAATTCTCTTTTTCAGACTGTGGTTTATCTTGACTAGAAGATTTTGTTTTTCTCTCTTCAATAGTCTGTATGTTTTCATACGGTTTTTGTGGGATTACCGCTTCTGATGTTTTTTTCTTTTTAGCTTCTTTAGTCTGTGAAAGGGCTGCTATATTCTTCAAGTTATCAATTAATATTTCGTCATTTTTTTCAGCCTTTAAGGTTTGCACCGTTTTGTCAATCGGCGATGGATTTTGTTGCTGATGCTTTGGTTCTGTTGTTTTTGCATATTGTCCTGTAACAGTTTCATGACGACTGTCAGTTACTGGTGTTGTTTTTCTCTCTATGGTCTGCCTGCTCTGCTCAATGAAATATTTTGGATCTCCAGTAAGGTATTTTTCTATCAAATAAACGGCAAGAAAGCCTGAAATAACTGCAATAACTAAAAAAGCAGTAAAAAAAATAAGGCGTCTTTGATTGTATTGCCTCTTTTTGTAGACAGCGATAGTATTTTTCAAAACAGGTGGCACATCTCTTTTCGGTTCAAGATGTTTTATCTTTGCAAGGAGGTCAGATAATAGGCTCATCGTTTATTTACTCAATTGAGGCATTATCCCTAATACTAAAAGAGAGTGATGACTCACTCTTGCTCCATGTTGTAATAGGGGGATGTGTCAAATTATTGTTAGCCGTTTTTTCAGATCTAACCCTGAATCCTTCTGCTTTGAGCTTATTATATATTTTCCATGAATAGTCAACCCTCTTATGTTTGGAAAAGGCATTGTAACATCCCACAGCCTCCCATGTGTAGCCATGTCTATCAATGCAGTTTTTTAGGATTTTTGTACCTGTCATTACATTGTAACAGGGGTCTGAAATGAGCTTGTCCCCATCAAGTCCTAGAGTTGAAATCCATGATGAGTTGACCTGCATTACGCCAATGTCAATGGAGCCGTTTAAATTCTTATTTATAGCTTTAGGGTTAAGGTTAGATTCTACTTTAGCAATACTCTTAAGAAGGCTTGGGTTTATGCCATAAGCCTTCCCTGCCTCCACAAAGCAGAAGGCAAGTGA
>CAYPJO010000068.1:0-10626 GCA_964411065.1 uncultured Thermodesulfovibrio sp. | reverse complement strand
AGTGTTAAGATCATCTCTTCTAAAACTCTACTTTGAAAGACTTCTTTTAGAGATGTTGAGATTATTTTGTTTCTATCTACGAATGTTCTTAATGATCTCCATTAAAATAATATATTTAGTAATCTTAGATTTAGATGCCCCGTTGAATTCACTAATAGATTAGCCTGTGATTATGAAAGACGCCTTCTATTTGGCATCTCTGAATAAAGTCTTCTTTAATTAATAGATAATTGCCTTTTTCTACTTCATCTTCGCTCATACAGGCATAGGATAAGATTTTATCCAAACTAATCCCAGCCTTTTTAAACAAGTTTAATTCCTGGAAAAAAGATTCTCCGTGTTGAACACCCTTCGAACCACTATCGGTTCCAATTTTAAGTTGAACTCCTAAGTTTGAAGCATAGTTGATTGATTCAAGGTGTTTGTCAATTATCTCCTCAATGACTCTTTTTTGATAAGCAGGAAGTATCTCACTAAAACTTTGGAGTGCATAAACAGTAGGAGTCCACGACACCCCTTTTTCAGCCATCAAGTGAATAGTCTCTTTCGAAATTAAAAACCCATGTTCTATAGAATAAGCACCAGCTAAAATTGCATCTTTAATGGCTTTATCTCCATTGGCATGACAGGCGACCTTTAATCCTCTCTCATCAGCTTCTTTACAAATGATTTTAAGTTCTTCAAAAGGAAACCCCCCAGGGGTAATGGTTCCTTCGCTCTTGATGCATACGATACCTGAATTAACAACCTTTAAAAAATCTGCACCATTTTTTGCAATCTCTTCTATTATCCTTTTAATCTCTCGTCTATGGGAGATTGCTTTACCTAAAAAGACACCGTAGGAACCTTTCTTATAAACTGCAAAACCGCTCGCTCTCATTTCAATTAATAGATCAGACTTATTTTCTCTTAGAATATCTTTTACATGTAACCCGATGCCAGTCTTATGACCCATCTCATAAACAGAAAAAATACCACAACGTGTTAGTTTTTTAATAATACCTAAAATATCCTCAGTTGATATTGCTTTGCCATCAATTACAAAATGCAAATGGGTGTCAACAAAAGGCGGCACCTTTATCATTTCTGAAATGGTAGAATTGGTGTGCATAGATATGTAAATTAAATGATGCTCTGCTAAATAGATGTTTAGATAGTTATTATTTTTCAAAAAATTGTGATTAGTCAATAAGGGTATAAGCTTTAAACTGTCATTTGAAATATCTGCAAACCGAAAGCTCCTTCTTCTATAAACCTTCTGGATGATATGTAACATCACCAAATTAGGAAGAATAAAAAGAAATTTTAGATAGTATGATAAAACAAAAACTCTTTCAAATTTTAAAATAGGGCTCCAACGAAGGTAATCATAGCGGAGTGATCTTGTAATTCATTATAAATTTTAAGAGTGGTAGGGATAAAAGCATTGATAGACACATAGAGTACTACCACCCCTTACTTTTTGATTTTAGCAAAATAACTTAAACAATTTCATGGTTGACCCAACTTTTTGTTTAAATGGAAAACAAAAATAATCGTATAGAGTTATAAGAAATTTCGAAATAACTTAAATAGTCATAAGAAGATCCTCTATACACTGATAATTTTCTATCCAAAGCTCAGGATTTGTTGAATTATTAACTAAGAATATATTAAAATTTAATTTGTCTTACTCAATATGGAGGTGACTATTTGGTCAAGATTAGGCTAACCCGAATGGGAGCTACTAAAAAACCATTCTATAGGATTATTGTTGCTGATTCAAAAGCACGGAGAGATGGACCTTTTATAGAGATCATAGGGATTTACGATCCTAAAAAAGAACCATCCGAAATAAAAATCAATTTAGATCGTGCAGAATATTGGATAAGTAAGGGTGCACAACCGACTGAAAGAGTAAAAAAACTTTTAGAAATAGTTAAATCTAAAGCTTAATAATGAGCTACCAAATTTTCGTTTTTGGGCTCAAACTAAATATCCTGTGGAGGTTGAAAAATGAAAGCATTGATTGAAGCTATGGCAAAATCACTCGTTGATAAGCCTGAGGAAGTGCGGGTATCGGAGATTGATGGAGAAAAGACTACCGTTTATGAACTCCGAGTTGCTCAAAGCGATCTGGGGAAGGTGATAGGTAAGCAAGGAAAAACTGCAAGAGCAATGAGAACAATACTGGGGGCTGCAGGTACAAAAGTAGGCAAACGTTGTGTACTTGAGATATTAGAATAAGTAGGTCCTTAAAGGGCGTCTGTGTTAGACGCCCTTTTATTCTATACAGAATAGAACAATTACTTTAAAACATCAAGAAGGATAAATTTTCTGCACTAATACCTCGAATTGAGAGTGATCTAAAAGAATTTTTTTTATTTTTTTCTTGCTTCCAGTCTTTTTGAGGGTTCTCAATATATTGAGATTTACACAGGTCATTTTGTAAATGAATGCTTCTTTTGATGTTATTACGATCTTCCCTAAGTTCATTTCTGCCTATCTTAATGAAGGCATTTTAAAAAGAGCCATATTGAAGGGTCTATTGGATGTTAAGATTTATAACCTTAGAGATTATACAAAAGATAAACATAAAACTGTTGATGACTACCCTTATGGTGGCGGTCCAGGAATGGTTATGAAAGTAGAACCTATAAATAATGCTGTAGAATCAATAAAATCAGATGGAATCGAGCGACTAACCATCCTTTTAACTCCTCAAGGTAAGTTATATACTCAACAGGTGGCTGAAAATATTTTCACGAGAAATAAAAGAGTTCTATTGATCTGTGGAAGATATGAAGGTGTAGATGAAAGAGTCAGAGAACTGCTTGTAGATGAAGAGATATCCATTGGAGATTATATTTTAACCGGGGGGGAGCTTGCTGCTTTAGTTATCATTGACTCCATTACTCGCCTCATTCCTGGTGTTTTAGGCGATAATAGGTCTGCACAAGAAGAATCCTTTACAACAGGCATACTCGATTATCCTCATTATACAAGACCTTTAGAGTTTAAAGGCCTAAGAGTGCCCGAGGTGCTCATCTCAGGCAATCATCAGCAGATAAAAAAGTGGAGAAGACAAGAAGCTCTAAAAAGAACCTTTCTTAGAAGACCGGATTTAATTAGAGAAGAAAGATTGAGCTCGGGGGATCTTGAATTTATACAACAGCTCAAGAATGAGTATAGAAGATTTTAGAGTTTTTTCATATTTCGGGTTACAAAGTGTTAAAATACTCAATATCTTTATGGGAGGTAAAAAATGAATCTGATAAATGTTATAGAGGAGGGTTTCAAAAAGGAAATACCCGATTTTAAACCAGGAGATACATTAAGAGTCCATGTAAAAGTCGTTGAAGGCGATAAAGAGAGACTTCAGCCTTTTGAAGGAATTGTTATAGCTCGACGAGGTAGTGGTTTAAAAGAGACCTTTACTGTAAGAAAAATATCTTTCGGAATCGGTGTAGAGAGAATATTCCCTCTCCATTCACCCTCTATTGATAGGATAGAAGTTATTAAAAGAGGAGATGTAAGAAGAGCAAAACTTTATTACTTAAGAGCTAAAAAAGGCAAAGAGGCAAAAGTTAAAGAGAAAGCAAAAGATATAAAAAAAGCTAATACAACAGTTTAATTCAAACTTCCCAAGAATGTCTCTATACGCATTTGACTTAGCAATACTCAAAAATAATGGCTATAAGATGTTAGCTGGCGTCGATGAAGCTGGTAGAGGGCCACTTGCAGGACCAGTAGTTGCCTCTGCTGTAATCCTTTCCTTAGATAATAAGATTGAGGGAGTAAATGACTCTAAGAAGCTCGCTCCAAAAGAGCGAAAAAGACTGTACGATTTAATCATTAAGAATTCTGTAACGGTGGGAATAGGTATCATAGAAGCCGAAAATATCGATAGAATGAATATTCTAAATGCAACAAAGTTAGCAATGATTTTAGCCATTGAAGATTTAGAGTATAAACCTGATATAATTCTTATAGACGGCGTTGGACTACCATCCATAGAGATAGATCAAATGGTCATCAAAAAAGGGGATCAAAAGAGCGCTTCCATTGCAGCTGCCTCAATAGTAGCTAAGGTCACAAGGGATAAAATCATGGAAGATTATCATAAGAAATACCCTTGCTATGGGTTCAACAAGCACAAAGGTTATGCAACGCAAGAGCACATCCGGAATATAAACTTGTACGGAAATTGCCCAATACATAGGAAAAGTTTTCGTAGAGTTTCTAACATAACATTACCTTTTGATTAACTTAGTGAGAAGAAGCGGTAGAATTATTTTAAAACTCAATAATCTCAACAACTTTAGTTTGGAGGGTGTACTTGGAAAGAGAAAGAATCGAGGAGGCTCTCGAACTCTTATGGGTATTGAACGAAGATGGTTTTACTGATCTAAAAAGATTTAAAACAAGTTCAGACGATCCAAATATTGATTTGCTAATAGAAAACCTCATTAAAAATGACTATATAAGCCTTGAAAAAGATAATATCCTATTGACTCCAAAAGGGCTTGAGCTTGCAAGAGCATTGATAAGAAGGCATAGATTAGCGGAGCGGCTATTCACTGATGTATTTGACCTCTCTAAAGATGTAATACATGAAGATGCTTGTAAAATGGAGCATGTCCTTAGTGAAGAACTTACTGATAGTGTTTGTACTTTTCTTGGTCACCCACCTACTTGTCCACACGGTAAACCTATCCCCGAAGGTGAATGTTGTAAGAAGTATACAGTCGATATACACCCTCTTGTTGTAAAATTACCAGACTTTGAAATAGGAGTACCTGCAAAAGTTGTCTTCATAAAACCATCTAACGTTTCAAGACTTAGTCGTTTAAGCTCCATTGGCATTCTGCCAGGAACAATTATTAAATTACTTCAGCGTAAACCTTCTGTTGTTATTCAGATTGATGAGACAGTTCTTGCACTTGATTATGAATTGGCTAACGAGATCTTCGTTAAAAAAGTAGTCTTTTTAAATAAAGAGACGTAATTTTATTAAGGTTTAACCATTCAATGTCATGGATTTTAAAGATATAGAGAATTTAATTCAAAAATATAAAAATAAAAAAGGTAATCTTATCCCAATTTTACAAGATATTCAGGAACTATACGGGTATGTTCCAAAAGAGGCAGTAAACTTAGTAGCTAAAGCTTTTAATTACCATCCTGTTGACATATACGGCATCTTATCCTTTTATTCTCAGTTTTATATTTATCCTCGCGGACGGCACATTATAAAAGTGTGTCTTGGTACTGCCTGTCACGTAATGGGAAGTGCAGAGATTCTTAAATTCTTGGAACAAAAGCTCCATATAAAAGAAGGTGAGACTACAGCGGACAGGTCTTTTACTTTAGAAAAGGTAATGTGTCTCGGTTGCTGTGGAATGGCTCCTATAATTAGTATCAATGAGAGTTTTTTTGGCCGATGTGATGTGAATAAAGCTGAAAAAATTCTTAAAGACTTGAAAAAAGTAGAATGAGTGCTATTTCGAAAATTTTAGTCTCCTGTGGCACAAGTGGAATTTCTGCTGGTGCTCAAGAAGTCATTAATATTTTCGAACATGAATTAGCTAAAAGAGATTTACTTAATCGCTGGAAAGTAATAAGGGTTGGCGACAAAGGTCTATTCAGGGATGTTTTGATAGACATCATCTCACCAGAGGGCAATAAAATCACATATCAATATGTTAAACCCTCAGATGTCTTAAAAATAGTGGAAGAACACATCGTGCGTGGTAGAACGGTAAAAAAGTTTTTAGCTGGTAAGGATTACGAAAAATTTTTTAAAAATCAGACTCGAATTGTTCTCTCTAATTGTGGAGAGATATCTCCTGACAGTATAGATGATTACTTAGAAATAGGGGGTTATTCTTCTTTGAAGAAAGCACTAAAAACAGACCCCTATAAAATCATTGATGAGGTTCAAAGGGCTGGACTTAGAGGTAGAGGTGGTGCAGGCTTTAATACGGGATTAAAGTGGCGGCTCTGTAGAGAAGTAGAATCAAGTGAACGGTATGTAATATGTAATGCTGATGAAGGTGACCCAGGTGCCTTTATGGATAGGAGCGTCTTAGAGGGCGACCCCCATTCTGTAATTGAGGGTATGGCAATCGCTGCTTATGCAATTGGTTCGAAAGAGGGATATATATATTGCAGAGCAGAATATCCACAGGCAATTAAGAGAA
This sequence comes from uncultured Thermodesulfovibrio sp., assembly GCA_964411065.1. GTDB lineage: Bacteria > Nitrospirota > Thermodesulfovibrionia > Thermodesulfovibrionales > Dissulfurispiraceae > DYHD01. The sequence goes on along the minus strand of CAYPJO010000068.1, from coordinate 4,444 downwards.
TTCAAAATGCTATTTCTCAGGCTAAAGCAAGAGGCTTTCTGGGTAAAAATGTGATGAATTCAGATTTTTCCTTTGATATCGAGATTGTAAAAGGTGCAGGTGCTTTTGTGTGTGGTGAAGAGACAGCTTTAATAGCTTCTATTGAAGGGAAAAGGGGTATGCCGAGAGTACGCCCTCCCTATCCAGCTCAAAAAGGTTTATGGGGCAATCCTTCCCTAATTAATAATGTGGAAACCTTTGCAAATATTAGGCATATTATAAAGAACGGTGCTGATTGGTACGCATCCATGGGAACTCCTACAAGTAAAGGGACTAAGGTCTTTGCACTCGCTGGAAAAGTAAAAAATACTGGGCTTGTAGAGATCCCTATGGGGACAACTATCCATGAGATCATTTATGGTCCTGGCGGAGGACCACTAAGGAAGAAAGTGCCACTCAAAGCAGTGCAGATGGGTGGACCCTCTGGTGGTTGTTTGCCTGTAAGTCTATTTGATACTCCTATTGATTATGAGGCAATGAGCAAGACAGGTGCAATAATGGGTTCAGGTGGAATGATAGTAATGGATCAAAAGACATGTATGGTTGATATAGCAAGATTTTTTCTCCAATTTACAGTCTTAGAATCTTGTGGAAAATGCTTGCCCTGCAGAGTAGGCTTAAAGAGGATGCTCGAGATACTGACCGAGATTACTGAGGGCAAAGGGACGGATAAACACATAGAATTTCTTGTTGAGATGGGTGAGACAGTAAGAAAAACCTCTCTCTGTGGATTAGGTAATACTGCTCCAAATCCTGTTCTAACAACAATTAAGTATTTTCCGGAAGAATACTCTGCCCACATAAATCTCAAAAGCTGTCCATCTGGAGTATGTACCAATCTTTTAAAATTTGAGGTTAACGAAGAAAAATGTATTAAGTGTGGAAAATGTTACAAAGTATGTCCTACAGGTGCAGTTCAGTGGGGAAAAGGTCATTATGCAAAAATTATTAAAGATTTATGTATTAAGTGTAAAACTTGTATCAATGTATGCGATGATATGGCAATAAATTAGATTGGCTTAAGTTATGGTTAAACTAACAGTTGACGGGAGTAAAATCGAAACAGCAGAGGGGGTAACCATTCTTGAGGCTGCTATTAATGCAGGAATTTATATTCCACATCTCTGCTATCATCCTGATCTTCGTCCCACAGGCGCATGTAGACTGTGTATAGTGAAGATTGAGGGTATCAGGGGATATCCTCCTTCTTGTGCTACAACTGTGCGAGACAATATGGTCGTATATACTAATTCTCCAGACATAATTAAGTTGCGAAGAAATCTTATCTGGCTTCTTTTGAGCGGGTATCCTGGAGATCCTAAGGAGAACACCCTTTTAAAGAAAGTGGTTGAACATATTGGAATGACTGAAATGATTGAAGGATTTTCCAAAAAACCAAAAAATTTGCCAATCAGAGCAGAAGAACCTCTTTTTACTTTTGACCCAAATCGTTGCATCTTGTGTGAACGCTGTGTAAGGATTTGTCACGATATAAGGGGAGCAGGAATTGTAGGCTATGCAAATAGGGGTATCGATACAATTGTAACCACTGCTTACAATTGCTCTTTCAAAGACGCAGATTGTAGGTTTTGCCGGGCCTGTGTTCAAGTTTGTCCATCAGGCGCCCTCTCAGATAAAGAAACTTATACAGAGGAAGAGAGAGATTTAAAACTTCTGCCCTGTAAAAATACCTGTCCTGCAGGGATTGATATCCCTAGATATTTGAGATTAATTGCGGAAAAGAAGTTCCAAGATTCTATAGAGGTAATTAGAGAAAAGGTGCCATTACCCCATGTATTAGGTTTAGTATGCACTCGTCCATGTGAAAAAGTCTGCTTAAGAGGTGCTTTGAACGAACCTATCTCAATAAATGCTTTAAAAAGGTTTGTTGCTGAGCTCGACAATAAGAGATGGAAGACCAAACTCAGGGTTTCCCCTGACACTGGTAAGAAGGTTGCTATTGTAGGTTCGGGTCCTGCAGGGCTTACTGCAGGATGGTATCTTAGACTATTGGGTCATTCTGTGACCATTTTCGAAAAGTCATCCAAACTGGGTGGCACAATGAGATTAATTCCTGACTATCGATTACCTAAATATGTTCTTGATAAAGAAATAGAAGAGATAATCAATATTGGCATTAATATTTCGTTAAATACTAAGATAGAGAATATACAATATTTATTTAATCAAGGATTTGATGCCATTTTCTTGGCAACAGGAGCAACTAAAGGAATGAAAATGAATATTCCTGGTGAAGATGATATTAGAGTTCAAGACGGTATAAGTATTCTCCAGGCGATAAGCTATGGCAAAAAGGTTGATGTTTCTGGTGATATTTCTATAGTCGGTGGTGGAAATGTTGCTATTGATGTTGCCAGAAGTTTGCTAAGGCTGGGAGCTACAAGCGTAACCATCATCTATAGACGGTCAAAAGAGGAGATGCCAGCAAATCCTGAAGAGGTAGCGGAAGCTTTACATGAAGGTGTTAAGTTCGAATTCCTATCTGCCCCTATTAGAATAGTTACTAATGAGAGAAAGTTGAAGGTAGAATACATAAGAATGAAACTCGTCTCCCCTGACTTTGGAGGTAGAAAGCAACCTATACCCATTGAAGGGAGCAATTTTTTCATGGAGACGGATAGACTGATCATGGCTATCGGTCAAAAGTCAGAGGTTTTTGAAGGTCTAGAATTGAAAAAAAACGGCTTTATTGCTGTTAACAAAGATATGGAAACGTCCATTAAAGGCGTTTTTGCTGGCGGAGATGTTGTCCATGGACCTTTAAATGTTATCGCTGCTATTCGTGCTGGTAGAATAGCTGCTGTCTCTATCGATAAATACCTCGGAGGAAATGGCGATATCGAGCAACAACTAATTCCTCTTGAGAAAGACGATCCATGGATGGGCAGAGAAGAAGGTTTTTGTTATGCAAAAAGAATAAATATGCCCCTTAGAGAAGTCTCCTTGAGGTTTAATAATTTTGATCTCGTTGAATTAGGCTTCACCGAAGATATGGCAATAAATGAGGCTAAAAGATGTTTAAGATGCCAGCTTAGATTAAGTATCTCACGAGATATCATCCCCTTTGGAGTTTTAAAGTGCTAAAAGAAGAAGAACTTAAGAGATACAATCGTCAAATAATAATAGATGGATGGGGAATTGAGACTCAAAAGAAACTTAAAAAATCAACAATCTTTATTGCAGGAGCTGGTGGTCTCGGTTCTCCTGTAGCAATCTATTTGGCTCTTGCTGGTGTGGGAAATATTAGGATCTGTGATTTCGATTCCCCTGATTTGACTAATCTCAACAGACAGATCCTGCACAATCATAAAAGGATAGGAATTAATAAAGCTTTATCAGCCAAACAAACTCTTATGGAGCTAAACCCTGATATAAATGTAGTAGCCCTTGTTGATAAGATTGATTCTGCTAATGCTGACGAATTAATAGAAGACTCTGCTTTAATAGTTGACTGTCTGGACAATTTTCCAGCTAGATATACTCTTAACGAATCAGCTATACGGAAGGGAATTCCTATTATACATGGGAGTATATGGGGTTTTGAAGGAAGGCTTAGTTTCCTTAATCCCAGAGAGACAGCTTGCTTAAAGTGTATCTATCCAGAACCACCACCAACCGAAGTTTTTCCTGCCGTAGGCGCTACTGCTGGAGTCATTGGCTCTTTACAAGCCATAGAGACAATTAAATTCCTGACAGGAATTGGAACCCCTCTCAAGGGAAGGCTACTTGTGTGGGATGGCAAAAGTATGAGTTTTAGAACATTTAAGATATCTAAGGATGCACAATGCTCTATCTGTGGTTGAAAGTAAAATTTTTAGAACTAAAGCCATTCTTATCTCATGTTCAGTATTATCACTTGATTTAATCTATCTATCTCTTTAAAAAGAGACTCTCCTAATTGCAAAAATTTCTCCCCCCGAGTCTCAATATACTTTTCTTAGGAAATATTCAACTAAGATATAGGATTTCACCACTGGTGAAAAGTTTTTTTAGATTTTAAGATGCTATTTGGCACTGCCTGAAGCGGTCTGGTAGAGGAACTCAAGATGCTAGCGTTAAATGGTAGGGCTAAAAGTATTGTAGAGAGACTAAGTACAGAGGCTTTCAGGCTAAGGGGTGAGGCAAGAAGAAGAGTTGTTGAACTTATAAAGTATGTAAAGGGTAATCATGACTGGGATAGAGAACATACCTCTTTTAGGAGGATACGGTAGTGGACCGGTAGAGAAGAGGGTGGATATTACAGTTGTTAGAAGATTTAAGAAGCGAGGGATGAGTTGGTATAAGAAAGGTGCAAACCCCCTTATTAAGACTCAGGCTTTTGAGACTCAATGGTGAATGGGATGCCTACTGGCAGGAAAGGAGAAAAGAGCTTATCTAGTTCGCA
>CAYPJO010000067.1:0-10834 GCA_964411065.1 uncultured Thermodesulfovibrio sp. | reverse complement strand
TATAATGAATTAAGCTCTTAGTTATCAATGGGATGGGTAAGGGTCTATGAAGGACGTTAAGAGAGAAGGATATGAAGCTTTTAGTCCATAGAACTATTAATTTAAAAGAGTCTGTTAGAATAGAACCATCAATGATCTAAAAATGGCTAAGAGAGCTAAGATTAAAGCATCTCTTTCTAAATATAATAAAGCAATAAGAGATAACCCAGCAGATTATCGGGCATACAACAACAGGGGTAATATTTATCTACAGATGGGAAGATTTCAAAGGGCTATTTCTGATTATAATAAGGCAATAGAGCTAAATCCAAATTTTGCCATAGCTTATGTCAACAGGGGATATGCTTATCAGGAAATGGGTTTCTATGATTACGCCCTTAGAGATTACAGTAAAGCAATTCAATTAAACCCCTCAAATAGTATGGCTTATAATAATAGAGGATTTACCTTTCTACTCTTAGGGAGATTTGTTGAAGCCGAAAGGGATATTAAAAAGTCCTTAGAGTTAAGTCCTGATAATATCTATGCTTTAAATAGTATGGCTGAATTGCATGCAGTCCTTAATAATGAAGAAGAGGCTTGTAAATGGCTCAAAAGAGCAATAGAGAAGGGTTTTAACAACTGGGAGTATATAAGAAAATCTAACACCTATGACAACATTCGTAATTCAGAATGTTTCAAAACTCTGATTGCTGAAAAAGCTATGTCGCCACCAGCTTTAAAAGCGGATGTTTGAGGAATTTAATTAAAATGAAAGACATCAAGCCTGAAAAATCAATATTGAGACAGGTCTTTGAGGCAAGCACAGTAGGAATTCATCTTGTCCTATGCATTTTTGCAGGACTTGCTATTGGATACGGTCTCGATTATCTTCTAAAGACTTTCCCCATATTAACATTGATTTTTTTAATAGTAGGTATTGTAGCAGGTTTTAAGGAAGTCTTCAGAATCGCTAAAAAGGCTGAGAGGATGGGTAATGGAGAGGATGACAAGAAGGATCTTTAAACAAGCAATCATAATCGTACCTATAATAGCGGCAATCTCCTTTTTTTTTGCAGAATGGCGCTTCCCTCTCAGTGTTATGATTGGTGGAATGGTCTTTCTTGTTAGTCTTTGGTCTATAGCATGGGCTGTTAGGAAATATCTTGGTAAAGCTATGGCACAGCTAATAATTATTGGAATAAGCACTGTCAAAATTTTTCTAATCTTTGTAATATTGGCTATTCTTGCAACTCTTAAGCTTATAAATATTATTGGCTTAGTAATAGGATTCGTCGTTTCTTTATTGATAGCAGTGAAAGAGGGATTTTTGACGGCAAAACAAGAAGTATAAGGCTCTTTTTTAGCTTACAATCAAGATTAGAGGTATGAATATGATTAGAATTGCCTACTCAAATATTATGAAGGACCTAATCGGCATAAATGGTTTAACTGAGGATGATTTAAAAGCTGTCAATATTAAGAATGTTCAAGATATGATTTTAAAACGAAGCTATTCTGAGCTTGCCTTTTTGGATTTACCTGCGCAAGATATCTCTGAAATAAAGAAGATGGGAGAATATGCTCGCCAATTTGAGAATTTCATTCTCTTAGGGATAGGAGGGTCTGCATTGGGTCCTCGCTCTATTGTTGAAGCCCTCAGTCCCTTTCATAATTATCTTAGAAAGCCTCGAGTTTTCATCTATGACAATGTAGACCCTTTAACATTGCAAAGAATCTTAGAAATAGCTGATTTGCGAAAGAGCCTCATCAATGTGATCTCAAAGTCAGGTAGTACTGCAGAGACATTAGCTTCTTTTATGATTCTATGGCAGAAATTTAGAGATCTTGGGCTCTCACCTAAAAATCATATGATAATCACTACAGACCCTCATAAGGGCAATCTCAGGAAAATAGCTGAGGACTTTAACCTTAAATCTTTACCAATCCCCCTTGAAGTGGTCGGAAGATACTCGGTATTAAGTTCTGTAGGGCTTCTAACAGCAGAGGTTATAGGAGTCGATTGTAAGGAGATGCTTGAGGGTGCAAGGGATATGGGGCAAAGATGTTTGAATTTCGAAGTAAATGAAAATCCAGGGCTTTTAATTGCATCAGCCTTATATCAGTTGTATAATTTAAAGAACTTCAATATCACAGTGATGCTTCCCTATTCAGATCGGCTTAAATCTTTCTCTGAGTGGTTTTGCCAGCTATGGGCAGAGAGTCTCTGTAAGGAGGGAAAGGGGCTAACACCATACCCTTCCTTGGGGACTACTGATCAACATTCTCAGTTACAAGCTTGGATGGAAGGTCCCAAAGCTTATGTTGTAATCTTTATTTCTATTGATGATTATGGAACTGATGTTGAAATTCCATATGTTTTTGAAGAGATGGAAGGGTTAAATTATTTGTCAGGGCATACCTTAGCTAAACTTATTACGATCGAACAGGAAGCTACCGAAATTGCTCTTTCAAACAACTCAAAGCCGAGCATTACTATTCATCTACCAAGAATTGATTCCTATTATTTAGGTCAACTTTTTCATCTTTTCAGTATTGCTACAGCGATTGGGGGCTTTCTATTTGGTGTGAATCCTTTCAATCAGCCAGGAGTAGAAGAAGGCAAAGACCTCACCTATGGCATGCTGGGGAAGAGGGGTTATGAGAAGAAAAAAGAGGAATTCATAAAATATCGGAGCAATAAGAATAGATTTATGATTTAGAGAAGGGGATTATTTTCTTGGATTCTCTTTTCGCCATTCTTCAGGACTTTTCTTAAGTCCATCTCTACCCCAAATACCTGTTTTATTTAAACGAGCTTTTTGCTGAGCCTCTTTCAGTATATCAACATATTTTACATTAGGAGGGACGGTATAAAGGAGAGCGTAACCATCCTCAAGCATTTTCTGATTTAGCATTCTACCATTTTTATCCCATAAATAAGCGAGTATTCTACCATATTTATCTCTACGATCGATGTCCAATTCTAAATAAACAACTCCTCCTGATTCATTTATTAGTCTTTTTAAGTGTCTTTTTGCTCTCGTTCCCCATGGTTCTTGCTTTATCTCTGGAGCATCTATTCCTATGAGTCTTACTCTTTCTATACTTAAGCTAATCCCTAAAAATGTTCTCGTTTTGATACTGACGGTGTCACCATCATGCACCTCTACTACAGTAACTGGACTCTTAGCACCAACATCTAAGGTTGTTGAAGTGCAAGAAAAGAGAAGAGCAAAAATGAATGTAAGGAGGCAGTATTTAAAGACTCCCATCTTTTAAAATATTATACAAAACAAGCCTTTTTTATGTTAATTTGTATCTCTCGGGCTCTAAATTTTTCAGAGCATATCTATGGAGGTTTATGAAAATCAAGATACAAAACAAAACTTTCATAAAAAAGGAAGCTATCTACTGGTTTTAATTCTGAGATCGAGGATTAAGATAGCATTAACAGTATTAAGTTCTTATCATAACTGCTTTTTGTATATAATAACTCTAATATTTGCTGTGTACTATACATTAGGAGGCGGGATAAGTAGTTGTTTGCTTTTAAATTACTTTTGAATACATAAAATAAATACATAAAAAGTGATCGCAGGTTGCATTAAGGCTTTCAGGAGTCTATAAAAAAATAAAAAATACTTTTTATTTTTTTATAGACTTATTAGACTTTTGCAGTGAGAGTGAAAACATTGAAGAACATAGTCTTAACAGGTTTTATGGGAACCGGCAAGTCAGAAGTGGGAAGGATCTTAGCAGAAAAATTGTCATTTAATTTCGTTGATACAGATGTTGAGATCGAAAAGAGAGAGAATATGAGTATATCTGAAATTTTTGCAAAATATGGAGAAGATCAGTTTCGGGATATTGAAGAAGAGATCATTAAAGGTCTTTCAGAAAAGGATAATATGGTAATTTCTACTGGTGGAGGGGTGGTTTTAAGAGAGAGCAACATGGTTAATCTTAGAAAGAAGGGCATAATAGTATGCCTGACAGCTTCTGCAGAGACTGTCTTTGAAAGAGTTAAAGACACAAAGGATAGACCTCTTCTCCAAGTGGAGGATCAACTAAAGAGAATTAAAGAACTTTTAGATTACAGAGCTCCCTTTTATAGCAACGCGGATATAACTATTAAGACAGAAAATAAAACCCCTGCTGAAATTGCCTTAGAAATAATAGAGCAACTCGGAGATTTAAAATTTTATACCTAATTCAAAACCATTGTGTTCTAAGATATTAAATTTAAATTTAAAGACTCTTACAATTTTATATTGGGACGAGATATTTTTATACTATTTCTTTCATTCAGTTAATTTAACACAATTAAGCTGAATGAGATTTTTAAAGAATGATTTCACAAGATGTTTTAAAGCTTCTTGAGTATGACAAATTACTATCCTCAATCTCAGAGGTAGCAAAGAGCATTGCTACAAAAAGGGCTCTTTCTGAAATACGTCCCCTTAAGGATATAAATGAAATTACCAAAAGACAAGACCTTATAAGGGACCTCCTATTTCTTTATCGTTCAGGGAATCCTTTCCCCATTTTTGACCTGCCAGATCTGGCAGAACTTTTCCAGAAAGTTAAGCCAGAGGGCGCTATTTTGGAAGGTCGAGAGCTATACAAATTATTACTCTTTTTTGAGATCATTACAGATATTCTCCAACATTTAAAAAAGTGCAAAAATATCCCCTTTTTGAGCGTATTGATCAGTCCCCTTACAGGCTTTCCTCTAATTAAAAAAGCCTTAGCGAAGTCAATTGATAGTGAAGGCAATATTTTAGACAGCGCCTCTCAGAAACTATTTGAGATCAGGACTGAGGCAAGAAGATTAACGGCAAAGATAAAGAAAAGGCTACAGGATTTATTAGATGATCCTAATATTGCTAAATATTTGCAAGATAACTTTATAACCCAAAGAGGGGGCAGATGGGTTATACCAGTTAGAATGGATTCAAAAGGTCAAATTAGCGGTGTCGTTCATGATGTCTCGAGCACAGGCCAAACAGCTTTTATAGAACCACTTGCTATTATAGCTATCTCTAATGAGTTAGAGAATATACTTGCGGAACAAAAGGTAGAAGAGATCCGTATCTTAAATAATCTGACTGCAAAGATAAGAGAAAACATTAGCGCTATAAAGGATGAATATGAGAGAGTACTCTACTTAGATATGCTAAATTGCATTTCTTCTTTTTCTTACAGCCTGAATATGGAGCTCCCTACTATCACAGAGGACAATCTAATTAAGATTATCAACGCAAAACATCCCTTGATGACTCTAAGTTTCAAAAAAATGGAAGGTCTTAAAAAAGTAGTTCCCCTAAATGTGAGTTTAGGTGGGGGAAAATCCGTCATGATTATAACAGGTCCTAATGCAGGCGGTAAAACAATAGCTATTAAAACCATAGGCTTATTACAACTTATGGCTATGTCTGGCATGCCTGTACCAGCCGATTCTTCATCACAATTCCCTATGTTTGAAGATATATTTGTAGACATCGGAGATGAACAGTCGATAGAGAGTAATCTATCTACCTTTTCAGCTCATATTGTTAACATCTCTAAAATTATTGAGAATGCAAAGCCTCAAAGTCTTATTCTCATAGATGAAATTGGCAAAGGAACAGATCCAGATGAAGGTTCAGCCTTAGCTTGCGCAATATTGATTGAGTTAAGAGACAGAGGCTCTCTAACTTTTGCTACAACTCATCTGTCGATGATAAAGGTTTTTGCACATAAAAGTGAGGGAATGATCAATGCCTCTATGGAATTTGACCCATCCACCTTTACACCTTTATATAAATTGAGGATTGGTGAATTTGGTATGTCCTATACTCTTGAGATTGCAAAGATTTACGGATTACAGGACAGAGTAATAGAGAATGCAAAGAAATTAATAGGAGAGCAAAAATATGTTTTAATGGAGCTGATATCTGATTTAAATCAAAAAAGGCAATATTATGAAAGAGCAAACTTAGATATAGAAATTAAAAAGTCAGAGCTTGAAGAAAAGAGTAAATTGCTCGATAAAAGAATTTCAGAGATTAAAAGTGCTCAAAATGAGATTATATCAAAGGCCTATGAAGAAGCATCTCAAATAATATCTGAAGTAAAAAGGGAAGTTAACGAGGTCATGCTCCAGGCAAAAGAGAAGAGTAAAGAATCTCTTAAGAAACTAAATTTAAAACAAACAAAGATAAAAGAAATGATAAATAAATTGAGTAAAGAAGAGCTCCCTCCCATTGATCTTAGAGATATACATGAGGGTGACTATGTTTTTGTCAAGTCTGTTGGTAGAGATGCCCTTGTAGTAAGCAAAAATTTAAAGCTCAAGCAGTTAAAAATCAATATTGACGGCAAAGATTTAATAGTTTCTATTGAAGATGTTACCTTTCCAAGAAAGAGGGGACAAAAAAGTGAAAATATAATAACTGAGATCAAAGAAGAGTTTGAGATAAAGAGTACCCTGAATATCATCGGTAAAAGGGTTGATGAGGCACTATCTCAACTTGAACCATTTTTGAATAAAGCTTCATTGGCTGGTTTAAGTGAAGTAAGAGTGATTCATGGTGTTGGAAAAATGATTTTGCAAAAAGCCATTCGTCAACACCTTAAGGGACACCCATTAGTAAAAAGCTTCAGATCAGCACCTCTTACAGAGGGTGGGGAAGGTGTTACAGTAATTAGCTTACTATAATAATTAAAAAATACTTGAAAAAAATTAATAGCTTAATAAATAATACTGATAATTTGTAACTCTTTGTGTGATAATGCAATCTGAACTTAAATATGACGAAAAGGGGCTAATCCCTGCGATTATCCAAGATGTAAATACTGGAGAGGTCTTAATGTTAGCCTTTATGAACCGGCAATCCCTCCAAATGACGATCCAATCAGGCTTTACTCATTTTTGGTCTCGATCGAGACAGAAATATTGGAAAAAAGGCGAGACTTCAGGAAACTTACAGGAGGTGAAGGAGATTTTTTATGATTGTGATGGAGATGCTCTTTTGATAAAAGTTGTTCAGCACGGCAAAGGAGCATGTCATACGGGAGAGAAGACTTGTTTTTATAGAAAGCTATAAACAACAGCTAAATCTTAGGAGGTTGCGATGCCTGATTGTATTTTTTGTAAGATCATAGATAAAAAGGTTCCCTCAAAGTTTGTTTATGAGGATGATATTGTTGTTGCCTTTGAGGATATTAACCCCCAGGCTCCTGTTCATACCCTCATTATCCCTCGAAAACATATCTCCACTATGTTGGATATGCAAGATGAGGATTATCAAATAATAGCTCATTTGTTTAAAATTGCTAATAAGATTGCCAGGGAAAAGGGTATAGCAGATAGAGGATTTAGATTATTAACTAACTGCAATCCTGAGGGTGGTCAGATAGTCTATCATCTCCATTTCCATCTTATGGGTGGTAGGCAAATGCGATCACCTTTTGGATAGAACATTCAGTTAAAGAAATCTCTAACATATGAAAATAACTGAGAAGAAGATTTGCTGGCAGGGCTCTTTTCTGAGAACCATAATACTTACCTATACAGACCCTCTTGGTAGAGCAAGAAATTGGGAAGCAGTTGAGAGAGTCAATTGTAACGGTGTAGTTGCTATAATACCCTTTACTAATAACAAAGAAATCTTGCTTGTTAGACAGTTTAGACCGGCTGTAAACGGTTTCGTTATCGAATTCCCTGCTGGACTTAACGATAGAAACGAAGCCTCTTTAGAAGCTGCAAAAAGAGAATTGATTGAAGAGACCGGTTATTTTTCTAATGATTTAGAACTTATTGCAAAGGGACCTATTTCATCGGGTATGTCTTCTGAGATGATGGATGTATTTATCGCTTTAAATGCATTTAAGGCCCCCCCATATTTACTCCAAAGATATAGAGCTGATGATAATGAGTCACTGGAAATAATAAAAAGTCCATTAGAAAAGATATATTTTGCATTAGAACAATTACTTAAAGATGGTAGTTTAGTAGACCTAAAAGTCTACGGTTTTTTAGAATTAGCAAAGGCTTATCTGAGAAAAAAGTTCTAATTCTCTCTCTGAGTTTAATAGGTAAAGGTTAATTTAAGAGGCTCAAAAGATTTTTAATCTTTTGAGCCTCCCTCTTAAAGAAAGTTATTCAAGTGTGATTGCTTCTGCTGGGCAAGCGTTTACTGCCTCTTGGCAATCACAGGTATTGCATTTATCAACTCCGATAACCCATGCCTTTTCGTCTCTCATCTCAAAGACCTCAGGACATAACTCTACACAGGAGCCACATCCAATACATGCTTCATAATCAACAACCGGCGTTGGCATAAAATTTCCTCCTGATTTTTAAGATTTTCTTAGTTTTATTATAACAAAAATTGTTAAAATGTAATTATAATTTCCTTATGAAGTCTATATCTTCCTTAAAAATTAACTTAACTAAGCAATTTGCTAATTATAGTCAAAGGCACATAGCTTTGTGCTTGATCTCACCTTTTTTCTCTTTTAATGATCGACTCCATACCTTGTATTACTTTCTCAGTCAAGTTTTTAGAATTGCTTTTAATATCCCTATCTATTTCGATACTTTTATACCCTATAATCATCATTTGCAACTTATAAAAAATCTTCTATAAGAAATTGATACTCCCCTACAAATCTTTTACTGCCAAAATACCGTTGAAAAAATAAAAAAGTTATTTTCCTTTTTAAAATCAAAAAAAGAGGTTTGCCATTATTTTTTAAATTCTTTAGCTTAATACAAATGGTTGTTTTTTTCGTTTTAATCTAGTAAAATTCTTTTGGCAAAAATAAATAAAAATGGGGTGTTTATGTCCTTGAAGATAAAATTTCAGAACCTCATCGAGAAAATTAAGGGTTTTGTCAAGAAATATCCAAAGCTTACTATTTTAGTAATCATAATCATGCTTGCCCTGTATACCTTCGTTAGTATCGAAACTCTACACTATACCAGTTCCCCAACTTTTTGTAAGAATTGTCATCCTAATGAAAAAACTGGCTTACTGGGTGAGGTATATACATGGCAGATGACACGCCACGCAAAGGCAGGGGTTGAATGCCTTGACTGTCACGGCAAGATAGGATTCTTTGGGTATTTGAGGGCAAAAATGGGCGGTCTAAAAGATGTCTATGGTGAATTCTTTAAGTCTCCTGAATACAAACTGGAAATCCTTAGACGTTCATCGGAAAGCCCGAAGTATGCAGCAATTTTAGTTCCCAGTGAAACCTGTCTATTTTGCCATACGGACTTTTATAACCAAAAAATAAGAAAAGAGACTCTTATGAAGGTAATCTTTACTATGAGAAAGGTCGATGGAGTTAAAAATCCTGACTTTAGAATCTCTCATAATCTACCCGATATTCTCGTAGAGAATGTAAGCGGAAAGGCAGGGATCGACCCTAAGCATAAAACCCACCAGGATAAAGGGTTCAATTGCGTCGACTGTCATCTTGGTGTAGTTCATGGTGGTCAAGCAGTTAATAAACCAAAGAAAAAGAGTTGTTTTGGTTGCCATGAAAAGATGAACTCACCTAAGATACCTGATAATTATAATTGCACAGCATGCCATAGAACAGAAGAGAGTATGACTCCAAAAAGTCCAATTTTCTATGGCAAAGGAGCAAGCGCAGTAACTTTCGCTCATGATACTCATGCTATGATTTCTCCTTGTAAAGACTGTCATCCAAAACTCTTTACTATGAGAAAGGGAGAAGCAAGGATCTCCTTTTCTGATCACTCCAATAACAAATATTGTTTCAGTTGCCATAATGGTAAAAAAGCTTTCTCATGGTCAACCTGTAATAACTGTCATGCTGAAACACCCTCTCCAAGAGAACCTATAGTATATAATCCAAAGAATGTCGGCTATGTAGAGTTTAGCCACGAATTTCATGCTTCAGTCTTTTCTTGTCAGGACTGTCATCCGAAAATATGGCAGATGAAAAGGTCACTTAGAAAGATGACAATGGATGCGATGTATGAAGGTAAATTCTGTGGCTCCTGCCATGACGGTAAAAAAGCCTTTGCATCAACTGATTGTGATAAGTGTCATGTTGAACAGCGAAAGAGATAGTATCTCTTTAATAAAAGGATAAAAGAGATTTATCTGGGAATCACCAGCAGGCAAGAGATTTTTATAATTACAGTCAAAGTTTATTGTTAAAGGCCTTTGCATAGAAAGATGAAGAATAGAAATAATTCTATTAACCATCTATTTCTATAATATTTTATAAAAGTCTAAAAGGGATAAGAGAAGATCAGAGACCTCTGTTTTTCCGATTCTGAGTAAATAATCTAATCTCAAAAAGATTATTTTTTTAAAGGATGTTATTTGACAATAGATAGAAACTTCTGATATAAAATATCTATTCCTGGGTAGCTCAGTCGGCAGAGCGGGTGGCTGTTAACCACTTGGTCGGGGGTTCGAGTCCCTCCCCAGGAGCCAGTTTTAATAATAGGAAATGGCTCCTCCCTCAAAGCCACTGTGAACTGTCTCTATTCGTCAGTTCCCTTTATTTCCTGCTACTCTTATAGCGTTAAAGTTTTCTACCCCACACCCTATAAGGATTTCATTTTTATCAAGATTTCTCATGGTAACCATTATAAAATGTTTAGATTTAATGAGAAATTGTTTTTTAAGAAAGGGATTGCCTTTTTTGAAAGAAAAAAGAGATAATGGTGGTTAACCAGGTCGTTGAATATTTACAAATGGACGTATATAAACATGCCTGTTCTGGTCAAATCCCTTCCATTAAAATCATTAATTGGTTTTAATCAACAGTATTTTTTCAAATAGTATTTCTGGCCACTCTCTATCTTCAAGAAATAATACAT
>CAYPJO010000066.1:0-10857 GCA_964411065.1 uncultured Thermodesulfovibrio sp. | reverse complement strand
GATCTATCCTTTGTAGAACAAAGGGAAGTCCATGAAAAGGTAATTGTAAAAGGCGATGTGGATTATCTGAAAAATCCCTTAGAGCATTATACTTACAGGAGCATATCTGACTATATCAAAAAAATAGAAAACTATTCCACGCTCTCTGCAAAGGAAATACTCATCAAAAATCCTCGCCCTTCTTCTGTTTTCCTGGCTCTCAAGATGATAATAAGCCCTGCCTTCACCTTTATAAAGATGTTTTTCCTCAAGCAGGGGTTTAGAGACGGATTGCACGGCTTAATGCTTGCTGTGCTCTATAGTTTTTATACGTTTTTAAAATATACAAAGGCTTTGGAAAAGAGGCTATATTACAAAAAATGATTGGCTCTTATAACATAAAAAGATGGCGTTTCTGAAAAAGATAATTGAACTTACAAAACCGTACTGGTCAAGAGTCCTCGCAGGGATTATTTTGAGTCTGATTATCTCAGGCATTACAGGCGCCATTGCATGGCTAACAAAACCTGCTCTGGATATCATATTTATCGAAAAAAAATACGCATACCTGAAATTGCTTCCAATAGGCGTCCTTCTTCTTTTTGTGGCAAAGGGGTCTTTTAGTTTCTTGCAATCGTATGTGATGAAGTCTGCCGGCCAAAAACTTGTCAAGGAGACTAGGAATAAATTATACCATCACATCCTTTATCTCCCGTTGAGCTATTTTAACAAAGAGTCATCAGGTATCGTTATATCGCGGATCATCAATGACACGGGCAAGCTTGCAGGACTTATCTCTGACGTCATCAAGACATTTGTGGTTGAAGTGCCTACGGTTATTTTTCTCCTGGGGGTCGCATTATACAGAAGATGGGACCTGACCCTTATAATACTTATCCTCTTGCCTCTCATCGGTTACAATTCAAAAAAGCTGGGCAAGCGGGTAAAAAAGAAAAGCAAGGAGGTGCAGAAAAGGATAGCCTTTATCACCCATAAGATCGGGGAAACCATTCTTGGGTCACGCATAATCAAGATATTCAATCGCGAGCAGGCCATGGCGGATAAATTCATGGATGCAAACCAGAACTACTATAGAGACATACTGCGGGTTGTACGGTTAAAAGAACTCACCAAACTGATCATCGATGTGGCAACAGGAGTGGGCATAGCCTTTATTTTGTGGTATGGCGGCACGATGGTGGTTAACAGTACGATAACTGCTGGTGATTTTGCATCCATTATTGTTGCTATCTATATGATTTTTTCTCCGGTAAAGAAAATAGGCGAGGCCTACAATACCCTGCAGGAGACAAGGGCGTCTATGGAAAGGATAGACGCATTGTATAATATAAAGCACGAAGAGAAGGGAAGTGTTAGAATAGATGGATTTAAAGATGCCATAAGGTTTGAAAAAGTTTCTTTTGCCTATTCTGGAACCGACTCCCCTGTCTTGCAAGATATAGATATTGTTATAAGACCGGGCGAGGTTATTGCCATTGTGGGACAAAGCGGCGTAGGAAAATCAACGCTGGTGGATCTGCTGCCGAGATTTAATAGGCCCTCAGGAGGGAAGTTGACGATAGACGGCATTGACATAAACGATATTGATATCCATTCATTAAGGGAGTTGATAGGCATTGTAAGCCAGGATATTATTTTGTTTAATGACACGGTCCGTGAGAATATTGCCTTTGGCAGTCCAGGGGCATCAGATGAAGAGATTATCAGGGCTGCCCGTATGGCCTATGCGGATGAATTTATAGAAAAACTGCCGGAGGGGTATGATACGATTATCGGGGAGAGAGGATTGAAGCTTTCCGGAGGGCAGAGGCAGAGGTTGGCCATAGCGCGGGCAATCCTTAAGAATCCGCCGATACTCATCCTTGATGAGGCGACGTCATCTTTGGATGCTGTGTCTGAGGCGCTTATTCAAAAGGCGCTCGAAGGGTTGATGAAGGGCAGAACCACCATAGTTATCGCTCACCGGCTTTCCACGATAAAAAATGCCGACAGGATCATAGTCCTGGATAAGGGCAGGATTGCGGATATAGGCACCCACGAACAACTAATGACAAAAAGTGATACATATATAAAGCTATATAATGCCTTTGCGCTTTCTTAATTATTTAGAGGTGGTATGAATAAAAAAGATTTTTGCATCCCGATCCTGATGTACCATCACGTCAATCCAGAGGGAGATTTTATAAATGTCAGGCCGGCGATCTTCGAACAGCACATGCGGCACCTGAAAAAACAGAGGTTTACTGCTCTCAACACTGAAGAGTTGTTGTCAATTATGGATGGCAAACAGTTGCCGCCTGAAAAACCTGTCATGATCACATTTGATGACGGCTGGCTTGACAATTGGCTATATGCCTTCCCAATATTAAAGAACTATGGGATGAAAGCTGTCATTTTTGCTATAACCTCCTACATCCCTGAAAACGGAAGAAGGCAGCGTGCAGATGAAGGCAATGCCTCAATCCTTCCTGATCACAAAGAATGCCAGAGAAAAATAGAATCTGGTCTTTTTTCAGAAGTCATGCTCTCATGGGAAGAAATCTGGGAAATGGAAGACTCTGGTATAATAGACATCCAGTCCCATACTCATACTCACAAGAGATGGGATAAATTATATAAAGACCATAGAGAATTGACAGAAGTTTTAATCCAAGAACTTAAGATGTCAAAGCAAATAATAGAGAAAAGGTTGAACAAGCAGTGTAATGCCTTGAGCTGGCCATGGGGCAGACTTGACAAAGATTATATTGATGCAGCAAAGACCTCAGGATATAAATTGTGTTTCACAACAGAAAAGGGAACCAATACCTCTGCCACAGACCCCATGCGGATAAAGCGTCTGGTGATTGGCAATATCGGTCCAAACAACCTTGGCAAAAAGCTTTTCATCCATTCAAGGGCATGGTTGAGCATGGCGTACCTGAAGTATTTCAAATAGATGGCAAGCCTTTTCTTGTTTGGCAGCAGTAGTGTACAATATTATATTCCTATGCATTAATTCATTTGCTTTCAGTTCCATATTCATTTTTAAGCTTGAGATATAATGAGATTTAAAATACTCCATACAGAGGCATCGCTCGCATGGGGTGGCCAAGAGATACGAATACTCCGTGAGGCAATAGGGCTGAGAGATCGTGGGCATGAAGTTATAATCGCTGCTGACCCTCAAAGCATATTGCTGGAGAAAGCAAGACTTGAAGGTTTTAGGACAATCCCTTTTGAATTTAAGAGGAGAAATTTTTTAGCTACTGTAATGTTCTTTAAAAGACTAATAGAGAGAGAGAAACTTGACGTTGTTAACACCCATAGCTCAAAAGACAGTTGGCTTGTATTGCCAGCAGCCAGACTTGCAAAAAATAAACCCATCGTTTTAAGAACACGACATTTATCCACACCCATTGGCAAAAATATCCTGAGCACCTTTCTTTATAATATCCTGCCTCATGTAGTTATTACTACAGGCGAGGCAATACGAGAGCAGATGATCAGAGAGAATGGCTTTAATTCAAATAAAATTATATCAATTCCTACAGGGGTAGATATGGATATTTTTGATCCTGAAAAGCAGCAAGGAAATCTATTGGAAGAACTTAACCTTCCATCTTCAACGCAACTTGTCGGCTCTATATCTGTCATAAGAAGCTGGAAAGGAATTGATTGCATGGTGAAGGCCGCTCCGATCATTCTACAACAGATGCCTGATACAAGGTTTGTTATCGCAGGAGAAGGTCCCCACAGAAAGACCCTTGAAAAAACTATTGAAGAAACCGGCGCAGATGATAAAATTTATCTCCTCGGACACAGAGAGGATGTAGCAAATATTTTTAAATCAATAGATATTCTTGTTCATCCCTCATATGCTAATGAAGGTGTGCCGCAGACCGTGTTGCAGGCAATGGCAATGAAAAAGCCTGTTGTTGCATCAGATATTGCCCCTCTTAAGGAAGTGGTGATTGATGGGGAGACAGGAATACTTACACGCGTAAAGGACCCGGAGAGTATTGCACATGCTGTGATTACGATACTCCGTGATAAAAGTTTGGCTGATCGGTTAGGAGAAAACGGGAGAAAGCTGGTCGAGACGCATTATTCGTTCTCTGGCATGCTTGATAAGCTTGAAGTTCTTTATGAAAAACGGATGGCCAATGTATAAAACTCTGAAGTATAATTCCAAGAGCCGATGGCTTAGTTACTGGTATCAGATAAACGAGACCCTTCAGCGAAATCCATCAAGCATACTAATTATCGGAAAGGGAAGCGGTATTGTTGAAAATGCAATCTCTATAATTGCACCCCATATAAGAATTGTCACATTCGATATAAATCCGGAACTGTCGCCGGATGTAATTGGGGATGTAAGTTGTCTGCCTTTTAAGGATTCAAGCTTTGACTGCATCCTGTGTTGTCAGGTTCTGGAGCATATACCTTTTGAGACAATGGATGATACCTTAAAGGGGTTTGCCCGGGTTGCAAAGGATTTTGTCGTTATCTCGGTACCCCACCGCAGAAAACATCTGAAGATTGAGATTGACGCACCACTGATAGGGAAGAAAATCATCATTATGAAATACCCTTTCAAAAAGAAAGAGATCAAGAGCAAACAGCACTACTGGGAAATAAACAGGGGAGTTTCATACGGCGAGTTCAGGAATGTCCTGAAAAAATATTTTACTCTCAAGAAAACCTTCTTGAACGAAATAGATTGTGTTCAACGTTTTTTTATATTGGAGTGCAAGTGAAGATTAATATTCTCCATACCGAAACCCTTAAAAAGTGGGGAGGGCAGCAAAACAGGGTTTTAACTGAATGCATCGGCCTCAGCAATAGAGGGCATACCACTATCATTGCCTGCCACAGGGGAAGTATGCTTGCTCAAAAGGCAAAAGAGGCAGGCATAAAGGTGTATGAAGTCAATATGGTCAAGCAAGCCCATTTGCTTACGATCCCAAAGCTGATAAGAATAATTAAAGATGAAAATGTTGATATTGTCTCAACTCACAGTTCTGTTGACAGTTGGGCAGGGGGAATTGCCGCTAAACTTACAGGGAGGAAGCTCGTAAGATTCAGACACAATATATATAAAATAGGGAAAGATCCTATGACACGGCTTATATATAAAATCCCTGATAAAATAATCTGTATATCCGACGAGGTTAAAAAAACTATGATCGCCTGTGGCATAAAAGATAAGAACTTGATTGTAATCAATAGCAGTGTTGATACGGACAGGTTTAATCCTGAAAATACCCATGGACTTGCCAAAAGCGAGCTATCCCTGACTGAAGAAGCGGTTATAATTGGTAATACATCAAGCTTTACAGCAGTAAAGGGACAGGAGTTTTTGTTAAAGGCATTTAATATTTTTTCCAAAAAAATATCTTGTTGTCTTCTCTTTGCATGTAGAATGACCGAGGACTCAAAAGCGAAATATCTTGAATTTGTCGAACCTGCACTACGCAATAAGGTGATTTTTCTTGGACACAGGGATGATATACCCAATATTCTTAAGTCTCTGGACATTTTTGTCTTTCCCTCGATTGTTGAGGGACTCGGCACCGCTCTTATTGAAGCTATGGCGATGAGAAAGGCTGTAATTGTTTCCGACATTCCTACATTCAGGAATTTTATCGATGACGGGATAAATGGGTTATTCTTTACGCCAAAAGATCCTACGAGCCTTGCAGAAAAGATCATTTCCCTTTATACAGACAAGGATCTCATGGCCAAGTTGGGGGAGAATGCCAGAAAAACCGTTTTAAAAAAATTTTCACTAAAAAAAATGATAGAAAAGACAGAAAATATTTATATTGATGTGCTGGGGAAGAAACCTTGATGATACAATACCGCAATGGTGATTTCTTTGGTGAATTCTCAGACGACTTTTTCATCGAAGAAGTGAAACTCCTTATAGCGACAAGCAATAAAGTGCCAGCTATATTAACACCAGTAAGAGGCCTTAATAAAGAACTGGCAGAAATATTCTCTTTTATTGGGTTTATTTTCTTTCCCACAGTATTGACATCAACGGTTTTAAAAAAAGAAACGGCTGCAGGCACATATTATGTGAAGATCTATCACCCCATAGGCATGTTCAAAAAGCTAAAAGAGAGAATAGCCCCAAAGGCATTGAGAACCTTCAGAAAAACCTTCCATGCAATGAAGCGTGGATTAAAGACCCCTATGCCACTCGGCTGGTGTTATCTTAAAAGAGAGCATAAATCAATTCTCCTTACCAAGGAAGCTTCCGGGAAATCGCTATATGACCTGCTTATACGTGAAAAACATGTGCATTACTTAACTGCCATTGGCCTTACAAATGAGGATCTTATCATAAAAGTAGCCCATGAAGTTGCATCAGCCCATAAAGCGGGTATCTTTTTCAAGGACCTTCACCTTGGCCATATTTATATAAGTGATGTGGGTATAGAGTTTATAGACCTTGACGGGATTAAAATCAAGAGAAATCTTACTGAGTCTGAACTTGCGCGTGATATATCCTGTCTGAATGATCCTGATCTGCCTTTCAGCAGTAAAGAGAGGATGTGCTTTCTTATAGCATACCTTGAGGCTTTGCAGTGGAATGGTATTGACAAAAAGCGTTTAGTCAAAAAAATAGAGGAATTCTCACTCAAGAGGTATAAAACATGGAAAGTGTAAGCATAATAATTCCTGTATTAAATAAGCTGGAAATGACAGAAAAATGCATCAATCACATTATAAAGTTTAACACCAAATCCATTTATGAAATTATAGTCTTTGACAATGGCTCAACAGACAAGACCCAGGAAGTGCTATCTAATAGCAAAGATATTGTTTATATAAGAAGCAATGAAAACCTCGGACTGTCAAAGGCTTACAATAACGCAGCAAAATTGTCAAAGTATAACATTCTATGTTTCATGCATAATGACGTATTTGTATATGAAGAAAATTGGATTGACAGAATAAGAAGCTTCATTTCACAGACACCAAACGCCGGTATAGTAGGGCTTTATGGTGCAAAAAAAATGCGTAAAGACGGAAGCTTTAGAGGAAAAACCATAATCCATGCTAAGAAAGACTCTCCCTCAATAAAAAGACCTTTCGAAAATGTTGCCGTTGTCGACGGTCTGTTTATAGCGGCAAAAAAAAATATATTCGAGAAGATTGAGGGGTTTAACGAGGAATTCTCAATCCATTTTTATGATAAGGATATCTCCATGAGGGCGCTTAAAAATGGTTTTAATAACTATGTCCTAAATATTCCATTCGAGCACATCACTGCCTCTACGAGAAAAGAAATTGCTGGTGAGGACAAAATTAGGGGCGAGGCGCAGAAGAGATTTATCGAAATTTGGGGCAAACTCATGCCGGTTGATGTAAGCACAAGGAAGGAAAAGATATTGTATATGCTAATGAGGACATATAGATGAATAGACAAAATCCTGAAGCTAAACAATTCAATATCCTCCATGTCGTAAGCCAATTGCCTGTTGGCGGCGTTGAAAACATGCTTCTCAAGGTAATAAGCGGTTATGACAGGAAGAGATTCAGGGCAAGCGTATGCTGCTTACGAACTGGCGGAGAGATTGCAGACAAATTAAGGAGACGAGGTTATGAAGTAGTGGTACTTAATAAGATGAAAGGGCACGGCTTTGACATCGGCGCGGTAGCCGACCTATACAGATTGATTAAGAAAAAGAATATACACATACTCCGCACTCACCAGTATCACGCTAACCTCTACGGACGGATCGCAGGAATTTTAGCAGGCGTTCCAGTCATGATCCCCTCCTTCCACAACCTATACATATCTCCTCATAGACCAAAGATGCACAGACGGGTATTTAACTGTCTGCTCGGCCTTTTTACAGATGTTATGGTTGGAGTGTCTGAAGCTGTTTCATCTGATATCATACGCTATGACTGGATCCCAAGAAAAAAAGTTAGAACGATCTATAACGGAATTTTACTTGAGGATTACCAAGAAAAACTGTCGAAGATTGAGGCTCGTAAAAGACTCGGCATTTCTGGTTCAGGGGTGATTGTAGGTACTGTCGGAAGGCTTACTGACCAGAAGGGACATAAGTTTCTTATCGAAGCGATTGCTAAGATAAACGATGTAAGGCTTGTAATTGCAGGCGATGGTCCCCTTAGGCATAATTTGGAAAGGCTCGCTGAAAAGATTAAAGATCGGTGTTTATTTCTTGGTACCATCAGTCCTGAAAAGATTCCTATTTTCCTGAAGTCTCTTGATATTTTCTGCTTCCCATCGCTTTGGGAAGGGCTTCCGGTAGCCCTAATAGAAGCTTTAGCTGCAGGACTTCCTGTTGTTGCAACCGACATTCCGCCCATAAGGGAAGTCTTGACAGGTGCTGGAATTTTAGTGCCGATCGGAGATACGGATGCACTGGCTCAGGCGCTGAAGCAATTGCTTGATGATTCGGCCCTTATGGCTGATCTCAGGAGTAAAGCGATAAAGAGAGCGGAGATTTTTTCCATAGAAAATACTGTAAAATCATACGAGGAGCTTTTTATACAAGGACTTAAGAGGAAAGGGCTGTTTCATGAAATATAAGATCCTGTTGGTCACTTCCTTTAGTAAACCGTGGAACAACGGTTGGTATTATAAGTCAGGCTTTGAGAAGAACGGGCATGAGGTTATCCCCTTTGATGCTGCGTCATTCACAGACCCTAATAACGCAGCATATAAGATGACAAAGGATCTCAAACCTGATTTTATACTGCACACCAAAAACGAACTGCCTGCAGAGGTGTTTTATGATCTGAGGAAATATACAAAGATCGTCCAATGGTATCCGGATCCGGTTATTCCTGATTGGCTGCCAGTTTATGTAAAAGCCTCCGATATTTTTTTTACAATGTCTGAAGGGCTCGTAGAGGAGTTTAAAAAAATTAACCCAAATACCTTCTGGCTATCACAGGCATTTGAACCATCTTTTTTTGAGGTAAAAGAGCTTACATTAAAGGACAAAAAGACTTTTACTGCAGATGTTGCTTTTGTCGGAAATCTCGGCTCTAAAGCACAATACCTTGCCAGACGAGGTGCTCTTGAAAAGGTTATCAATGCAGGATTTAACCTCAAGTGGTGGGGGCCTAAAATCCCATGGAAAATCTCAAACATTCCTCTTATTTATGGCAAACTTGGAAGGACATATGAAGGCAAATTCATATGGGGCGAGGAGTATGCAAAGGTCGCAAAATTATCTAAAATATTCCTTGCCTTTGACTCTATGCCGCACATAAGAAAATCCATGAGCGCGAGGATGTATACCGCTGTAGGCTGCGGTGCATTTTATATGTGCCAGCATGTTGAAGGCATCGAGGAAGTCCTTTTGCCAGATAAAGAGATAGTAACCTTTCAATCTGAAGAGGAGATGATAGAGAAAATAAGGTTTTATTTGCCGAAGGAGGATTTGAGAAAAAAGATTGCGGAGGCAGGACAAAAGAGGGTGCTCAAAGAGCACACCTATGAAATAAGAATAAGGGAAATGTTATCAATTATAAAAGGAGAAAAGTCATGAGCAGTAACAAGTTGCGTGAGTTTTATATTAACTATCACAAGGAAAAAACAAATATGGACGTAAAACTGGTGGAGGAGAGAGGGTTAAGATTATCAAAGAGATGGTAGGAACCGGTAAGAAAATACTCGATTTAGGCTGCAGGGATAGAAGTTTTACAAAATTTCTTATAGACGCTAATGAAGTCATAGGTGAGGACATTGATGATATAGCACTTTCCATATGCAGCAAAAATCTCGGCATTAAAACTTATCACATAGACCTTAACGATGATTTTCCGTTTGAAGATTCTACATTTGATGTGGTTTTTGCAGGAGAAATCATCGAACATCTTGTTGTCCCTGAAAATTTTGCCAAGGAATGCAGCAGGGTTTTGAAGAAGGGCGGAATCTTTTGTGGTACTACGCCTAATGCTTACAGGCTAAAGACAAGGTTACGATTCCTGGCAGGTAAACCTTTATGCGGAGACCCTTCCCATCTCCACTTCTTCTCTTTTAATACATTACAGACCCTCTTGCAGAAATATTTTGGCAAAGTGGAAATAATACCCTTCCATGGCCATATAATAGGCAGTTACAAATTGGGCATTCCGGTTACTCCGAACACCCCCTTAGCTATTGGGAAATTATTTTCGAGGCATTTTCTTCGGAAGGTTGTACAAGAATAAGACGTCCCGTGAAAAAGACCTTTGAAAATATTAAAAATATAGTTGTGCTTATACCTGACAAGCATATGGGAAATCTCATCGTCTCTTTGCCGGCCATAACAGCGCTGAAAGATTTCTTTGCAGGGAAGAATTTTTTCTGGTTATCGAAGAGATTTACAGAGACATTGGCGAATCAGTAATAAGGCATAAAAGGGGCCAGACTTGCCTATTGACATTTGAGAGAGCATGACCTGCTAAAGTGACGCATGGCAATAATCTGAGTAAGGAAGCAGAAAAGCTATTTAAATTGTTAAATGGAAAACAACAAATGTCAATAGGCAAGTCTGACCCTGAGCCTCCTGTCAGGCTGTCAAAAGAATTTAAGTTAGAGCGCATAAATAGGCTATTAGTAAAAATTTTTTCGTCAGACGGAATATCTTCCAACAAAAAAGCCATAGCGAAAGCAAGATTTTATTTACAAGGAGGCACAAAAATATTCAGTAAAAGCACTCACGATCTGGTATAAGCCACATCTCACGATACCAAAGTTTTTGTTTTTTTACCTAAAAACAAAATATAAAAAACTCTTTATACAATTGAAAGGTTAAAGTGAAAATTCCAGAGGTTTAATGGATAAAAAGGGCATGTTTTCAGCCTTGAACATGTTCCGGATTTTGCTGAACAGACCCG
>CAYPJO010000065.1:0-10915 GCA_964411065.1 uncultured Thermodesulfovibrio sp. | reverse complement strand
ATTTCTACCAAGGAAGCCTTTTGTTCAATAGGTTTTCATAGATTGTGCGAGGTAAGAAAGCAAAATGGAAAATTTCCTCATTAAAGTAGCGTGTCGAGATTTTATATTCCCGTCTTAATTCCCGTAGAGGTAGTTTCTTTGATGCTGCTGAAAAGGTCCACCAATTCCCTGCATAAGTTGCCAAAGGAGCTGTGTAGAGGTCGACAATTGGGAAAATTAGTTTTAAAGCTTCCTGCACTTCTATTACCATTTCTTTATGAAAATGTAATGACTCAGAGAGAGTTACAAACATGCCTTCGTCACGAAGGGCGTTTTTAACGGACTTGAAAAACTCTACTGTAAAAAGACTTTTTGCAAAACCAATGATATCGGTGGAGTCAACAATAATAAGATCGATATTGCTATTCTTATCTTTTACAAATTCCGCTCCATCCATACACTTGATTTCTACTTTTTCATTATCCATAGCAGATGCCACAGTAGGGAAAAATCTCTTAGAGACATTAATGACCTCTTCATCTATCTCTACGAAATATACCTTTTTTACGCAATCATGCTTGAGAACCTCTCGAACTGCTCCACCATCACCACCACCTATTACAACTATATCTTGTGGATTAGGATGAGAATGCATGAGCATATGAACGAGCATTTCATGATAGAAAAACTCATCCCTTTCTGTGATCTGAACAACCCCATCGAGAATAAGCATTTTACCGAAGTAAGGGTTTTTAACTACCATAATATCCTGAAATGCACTTTTGCCTTTATAGTGTATCTCTTCGACCTCATATACGTACTGTATCGGTGAATATGGGTCCTTTTCAAAGAATTTAATCAACCTAACCTCCCTCTAACATAATTTTTGAAGATAAAAGAATACCAAACATTCCTTTACTATTACCATTTAATGGAATTATACAATACACTACTGTTCAAAATCATTAATTTCCTTACCGGTAATTATTGGATTGCACATCTGTAGGAATAAAATAATCTTAGCTATAAGAATGCCTAAGAATGGCCTTATCTATGACAAACCTCAGAGATAGGAGACTATATTGTTACTCTGAGGTGTATCTCAATAAATAATCACAACTTAAACCTGAGCATAAATTAAATAATATCTTCTATTATTTTTGTAGATTATTCAGCTCTATTTACAACCGTTAAAATAATACTTCTTTCCATTCTTCTTGATATAATATAATTATATGCTTTCTTTTTGCGGTTTTTAAGTAAAAGATTGTGGATTTATATATCATAGCTTGTACTACCTAAAAAAACGAATTCATCAAAGGACTCTTAGAAGTAACATCAGAGTATGCAGTCTGCTTTTATCCTTTATTATCTATGGCCTCAATTTAGACAAATGAAATCATTTGAAATAAAACAGAAATATTAAGTTTTTAATTGCTCCCTTTAAAACATCAAATGTAAATCCTTAATATAAATTATTTTACTTTGGTGATAGTTTATGAAACATTGGTTATTTCTATTAATAGCAATTGTTTCAGAAGTGATTGCAACAGCAAGCCTCAAGCAGAGTGATGGTTTTACAAAACTTTTACCTTCTGCAATTGTCATAGTTGGCTATGGCATAGCTTTCTATTTCCTATCTTTAACACTTCGAGCAATCCCAGTAGGTATTGCCTATGCTGTCTGGTCAGGAATAGGTATCACTCTAATCACTATAATTGGTTGGATAGTTTTTGATCAAAGACTTGACATGCCAGCAATCTTAGGTATAACCCTTATAATCATTGGGGTTGTTATACTGAATCTCTTTTCTAAGTCGGTGGTTAATTAAAACTAATGTGCATAAACTTAAATCTACTCTCCTTTAAATACTTAATTTAGAAAAATAGCATTCTTTCACTTTGATCAAAGACTTCTAAATTTAGCCTTTTAAAAAGTGAAGATGAGAGGATGAGATCTTCATAAGAAGTAGCTTTAAATATTAACTTGCAATCCTTTACTTTTCAAGAATTCTTTTACCTCTCTGATGCTTAATATCCTAAAATGGAATACCGAGGCAGCAAGGAGTATCTTAGCCCCTCCTATAACCACACCTTCATAAAAATGTTCAAGGGTACCTGCACCACCTGAAGCAATGACAGGTATTTTGACGGCTTGTGAAATAGCTCTGGTAAATTCTAAATCATAACCAGCTTTTGTGCCGTCACCATCCATACTCGTTGGTAAGATTGTTCCAGCTCCTCGCTTTTCGCACTCTTTAGCCCATTCTACCACATCCTTGCCAGCAGGTTTTGTCCCACCTGAGACTACAACTTCAAAACCGGAAGGCATCTCTTTATTCCTTTTCCCATCGATAGCGATGATGATTCTATCAGAGCCATATTTCTTAGCAGATTCCTCTATTAGCTTGGGATTTCTTACTGCAGCACTATTCATAGATATTTTGTGAGCCCCTGCTTCTAAAACAAGCTCAATGTCTGCTATTGTAGAGATTCCACCACCCACTGTGAGAGGGATTTTGATTGCAGAAGATACCTCTTTGACCCATTGAAGCCTTGTCTTGCGATTTTCAAGAGTGGCTGCTATATCGAGCATGGCAAGCTCATCAGCTCCCTCCATCTCATAAAATTTTGCATTCTCAACAGGATCGCCAGCATCTCTAAGATTTATAAAATTAACTCCCTTTACAACTCTACCGTCTTTCATATCTAAACAAGGCATAATCTTAATTATCTCCATAGTCAACTCCCTTTTTAATTCCTTTATTTTTTAATCTCTTGCATCCTATTAACACCAATTCTAACTGGTAAAGCAATATTTTTTCTATCACTTATCTGAAAGATTTAATAATTCTGGTTTTCCAATATACATGACGACTACGAGTAGACTATTTTTTTATCTATGAGAGATTTCAAGTTTCGGAATCAATGTTAAAATTATGTTAAAATAATTTTACATATGGCATATCTTGGAAGATTAGAATATTTTGATCCCCTTTACGAAGTTCTTAATTCTCGTGTTTTTCCTTTTGTACATGCTCCGATCTTTCATGTAAAACAGATGTCTAAAAGAGTATACAAATACACCGAGGAAAAAACGAGAATATCTATTGTAGGCAAATTTTTCTGGCTAAATGATCCTATATATGAAAGGATTCAAAGAATAAAAGGAGAGTTTGATAATCTAAACAAACTCAGGAGTTTTGGTTTCGATACCCGACCAAACTATGTAGCTAAACCCTTTACAAAAGATGAACGAATTGGTTTAGCTGTTGCTGAGGAATTCATAGAAGGTAAAGATCTGGATTACTACATCAAAAGGGCTGTTTATAACGGTGATAGCCAATCTCTCCGAGAGAAGCTTACAAGCCTTGCTAATTTCCTCTTTACTCTCCATAAAAGAACAGAAATGCCTTTCAATGTGGATCTCGATAATGTAAGCTCTTATTTTTTAAAGATTTTGGATAAACTTCATAGACAGACACTTCTATCTGACAGCGAAAGAGATGTTTTTATTAGACTGGTGTTTAAATGGCTAAATAGTGGTATTCTTAATGTTTCTTCTGTAATTGCTCACGGTGACGCTACCCCTACAAATTTTATTTTTTGTGAAAATGGTGATGTTGTTGCTATAGATCTTGAGAGATTAAGAAATGGTGATATAGTTTATGATATAGGGATGGTATGTGGTGAACTCAAACACTCCTTTTTATGGAGGACTGGTGATTGGCATATATCTGAAGTGTATATAAGACATTTCCTGAAAAGTTATGCTTCCCATTTTGTTGATCACAGAAAGGCATTCAATGACATTACTCGTAGGAATCCCTTTTATATGGCGATGACGGAGCTAAGAATTGCTCGCAATGACTTTTTAGATTGGAATTATAGAAAGAGGTTGGTAAACGAAGCTATGCAATGTCTAAAGTGGGGGCTCATTCATTCATAGATGGCAATCAAAGCGGTTCTTTTTGATCTTTACGGAACCTTAATAAATATCCGGACAGACGAAGCAGATATAACTACCTATGAGATATTATCAAGGTATCTTAAGTATCATTTAGTCTTTATTTCACCTGATCAACTCAAAAATACATACTTTGAAATGGTACGTCGATATCTCAGTCAAAACAAGGAGCCATACCCTGAAGTAGATGTTTATAAGGTTTTCTTTGATATAATGCATAGTTTTGGTAGAAAAAGGTATCCTTCTAAAGTAGTAACTGATGTATCGATGCTCTTCAGATCTTTAACGATAAGAAGATTTGAGCCCTTTGAGGATATTTATGATGTTTTAGCTCTAATTTGCAAAAAATTCAAGACCGCTCTTATTTCAGATGCTCAGTGGGTTTTTACTGAACCTGAGATAAAAATGCTTGGACTTGAGCGCTTTTTTAAATATAGGTTTTTGTCATCAAAATATGGATATAAAAAGCCTGATAAAAGGCTCTTCTATATCGCAATGAAGAAGCTTGATATTAGACCTGACGAAGCAGTTTATATTGGTGATAATCCTTCAAGAGATCTTGTGGGAGCTAAGTCCTCAGGGATGAAGTTTTTACTATTCAGGAATGACTGTAAGGCTTATAATGGTTATGAAGCAGACGGTTGTTTTTATGATTATAAACAGTTAGAAGATCTTATAACGAAGATTTAAGATGTCAAAGGGAATTTTCATCACAGGTACTGATACAGGAGTTGGCAAAACTATAGTCTCTGCTATAGCTGTTAGAGCTTTACTCAAAAGAGGTTTTAATGTCGGTGTTATGAAACCTTTTGAGACTGGATGCCTAAAGGAAGATAAAGAACTGTTTCCATCAGACAGCATATTTTTGAGAGATATGGCTGAAATGAGAGAATCTTTAGATTTAATAAACCCTTACCGGTTTGAGTTGCCCCTTTCACCATTAGCAGCTTCTTGGGTTGAGAAAAGAGATGTAGATTTTAAAAAAACCATACAAAATTATGAAGTTTTAAGGAAGAAGTATGATTTTTTAGTGATTGAGGGTGCAGGTGGTATTCTCGTCCCAATCTCTATTGATCACAACTCAAAGGCGATATTCATGGCTGACCTCATTAAGATGTTTAAAATTCCTGCATTGATAGTTTCCAGACCCACTCTTGGAACGATAAACCATACCCTTCTTACTGTTAAATATGCAATTAGCCAGGGCATTGAGGTAATTGGTGTGATTATAAATTATTCGAGCCCTCCTGGGAAGGACATCTCAGAGGAGACCAATCCTTATATTCTTAAACAGCTATCACCTAAACCAATATTGGGGATAATCTCTTACTTAGAAGAAATTTCTAAAGAAAAGATAGATAAGCTTATAGACCTTTCTTATAAGGAATTATTTGATGTGATTGTAGAAAGAGCTGAATTGTGCTCATAAAAAACAGTTGAAAAACTAAAATTTATCATAAAAAAATTAAAAAAGAGCCCAGATTGACCTCTTCATTCTATTTTTATGGTTTCCAAAAAATAAGCAATATTATTTTTCAAATCTCCTTCCAGTAAACCTGATGAGAGAGCAACACCATAACAGCCTGTCTCTATGACTGACTTTAAATTATGCCTATTTACTCCACCTATGGCTAAGACTGGGATTTTAACTAAATCTAAAATATTTTTCAGTTCCTTTAGCCCTTTTGGATCTCCAGCATTCTTAGTCTTTGTATAAAAAATAGGGCCAAAACCTATATAATCGGCACCCCCTTGAAAGGCTTCAATAGCCTCTTCTTTTGAATGGGTAGATATACCTATTATTTTATTGCCCATAATCTTTTTTGCTTCTCTGAGAGGTAGGTCCTCTTGTCCTAAGTGAACACCTTCAGCATCTACTGCTAAAGCTATATCCGCATAATCATTGATACTGAGGGTCGCTCTGTATTTTACGGTTAATTCCTTAATTTGTAAGGCTTTTTCATAAATCAGTCTTTTATTATCACTTTTGTCTCGATATTGAATCCACTCTATGCCGGCTTGCAAAGCATTTTCTATTATTAGTAAAAGCTTGTCAACTTCGATACCATCAGGAGTTATAAAACAAATCCTACTTAGCTTTTTCATTTATTTCTAAAAAAGATTATTTTCCGCTTACCTTTTCAATATATTCTGATGTTCTAGTGTCAATCTTCAGCACATCGCCTACTTCTATATGAAAAGGAACTTTTACGACAGCTCCTGTCTCAAGTTTTGCAGGCTTGCTACTCCCAGAAGCGGTATCGCCTTTAAAGGAAGGTTCCGTTTCTACCACTGCTAATTCAACAAACATGGGTGGTTCTACGGTAAGAGGAGCTCCTTTATAGTAAAGTATTTGGACTACCATGCCCTCCTTTATAAATTTCTTGGCATCGCCCAACTGTGATGTGGTTAACGGGACTTGTTCGAATGTCTCTGTATCCATAAAATAGCAATGTTCACCTTCTGTGTATAGAAATTGCATAGATTTCTCTTCTAATTGAGGAATTTCAAATTTATCGCCTGCTGAAAAGGTTTCTTCAAGAACTCTCCCCGTTTTCAAACTTTTTAACTTAGTTCTCACAATAGGAGCTCTCTGCTGCATTTTTACGTGCTGGAATTCTATAATTTCAAAAGGTTCACCTTTATATTCTATTTTTTTACCCTTTTTGAAATCTGTTGTGGATATCAATTAGACCTCCTTGCTATATTTTATCTTTATTTTACCAATCTAAGGGGTACCTAATAAAGAACTTTCAACAAGACTTAATAATCTCCAATTCTCTTGACAGTGTTGTCAGAATATCAGCTTTACCATCTTTAATCATTACTATATCTTCTATCCTGACACCTCCTAAATCGGGGATATAAATGCCAGGCTCGATAGTAAAGACCATAGACTCCTTTAAAGTTTCATTATTGATTTTTGAAATACTTGGCATTTCGTGGACATCGAGCCCTATACCATGTCCAGTTGAGTGACCAAAAAATTCATCATAGCCTTCAGCTTTGATGATTTCTCGAGCAGACTGATCAACTTCTTTAGCTTTAACTTCCGCCCTTATTTTTTGTATAGCCTCCTCCCTTGCCCTATTAACAATATTATAAATTTTAATCTTGTTATCAATACCTTCACCATCTATAAGGAATGTTCTTGTCATATCTGAGAAGTAACCCTTATATTCTCCACCCCAATCTATTATCACCAAATCGCCCTTTTTAATAGTTTTATCCGAAGGTTTAGCGTGAGGCATCGCAGAATTTTTACCAGAAGCAACTATTACATCAAAGGGTAATTGTGAACATCCAACTTTCTTTAACTCATATTCCAGTTTTAAAGCCAACCTTTTTTCCTTCATTCCTGATTTAATAAAGGGTTTAATTCTCTGAAAAGCCTTTTCTGCGCGATTAATTGCCAGTTTGATGTATTTTAATTCTTCTTCTGTTTTGATCCTTCGTATTTTTTCGATGAGATTTTTAAAAGGAACAAGTTCAATCTTATTTTTTCTTAAGAGATCAAATAGAGCATAGGAAATGGATGTCTCAAAACCAAGTCTTCTAATATTGAGCTTTTTTATTAACTTTTTTAAAGTTATTTCTCTTTTACCCTTTTCTATATAAATTTCACAACCCCTTATCTCATTAATTGCCTGTTCTTTATATCTAAAATCAGTACAAAATAAAGCTTTATCTCTCAAAATAAATGCAAAACCTGAAGATCCGGTGAAATTCGTTAGATAACGAAGATTTTTCAGATTACTTATAAAAAGGGCATCTAAATTCTCTCTTCTTATAGTTTTTGCTACTAAATGAAGGTTCAATGTTGAGCTATATGTATTCATAAAAAATCCTTGTTAAGAGATATTATTTTAAACTAAATTTTCTGAGAATTCTAATTTTGTTCTTTTACCTGATAAAAAGCCTCATATTTGTTTGTTAAAATTTTACATAGAGTTACTAAAAAGTTCTAATTTCAGTTCTTACCAAAGATATTATGAATATTATGATAAAATTATAAAGATGGAAACTTCTGAAAAATTAAAAATACTCTCAGCTTTTTCACAATATGATATATCCTGTGCCTGTGGCACAAATAAAGATGCTCGGAGAAAGAGAGCAGATAGCGGTAAATGGCTTTATCCGGTATCCTTACCAAATGGCGGTTATACAGTTCTTTTGAAAACTCTTCTTTCTAATGCCTGTATAAATGACTGCAAATACTGTCCAGTCAGGGCTGATAATAATATAAGAAGATGCGACCTTCATCCCGAGGAGATTGCTAAGATCTTTATGGAATATTATCGAAAAAGAAAAGCTTTTGGACTTTTTTTAAGTTCCGGTGTAATCGGTAATCCAGATAATACGATGGATAAAATAAATGCGTCTGCAAGGATTTTAAGACAAAAATATGGCTATAATGGTTACATTCATTTAAAAATAATACCAGGAGCTTCCTCTGCCTCTATTGCAGAAGCAATCTCGTTAGCTAATTCGGTCTCTCTTAATATCGAGACACCCGGTGAGAAGAGATTTCAAGTACTTTCAAGGAAGAAAAATTATATAAATGACATTCTCAACCCTTTAACTTTAATATCAAAACTTATTCAGAATCAAAAGGGGGTTAAAAGGATCAATTTTACTACACAGTTTGTAGTTGGAGCTTCCGATGAAGTAGATTCGGAGATTATAAGATACACTTACTACCTTTATGATAAATTAAGGATCCATCGCGTCTACTTTTCTGCTTACCAAAGGGGGCTTGGATCTTCTGATATTCCGGGAGAGAAACGCAAACTATCCAATCCTGATGATATATTGATGCGAGAGCACAGGCTCTATCAAACAGACTATTTGATTCGGAAGTATGGTTTTAGGAGTCATGAAATTATATTTGATAGAGAGGGCAACCTTTTTCTCGACAAAGACCCTAAGGAGGTATGGGCAGAGAGAAACCCTGAATTCTTTCCTGTAAAGATAAACAGAGCTGATAAAGAGACATTACTTAGAGTACCAGGGATAGGTCCAAAGACTGCATCAATGATCATTGAATATAGAAGGCATAGAAAGATTAGAAGTTTAGAAGATTTGAAAGTTAAACCAAAGCTCGCTAAAAAGGCAAATAAATTTGTCATTTTTGAGTAATTTTCTTAATTTATAGTAAGAAGTAAGCTCTCAATGAAAAATCAAGAGATAGCAAAGGTTTTTACTGAAATCGCAGATCTCCTTGAGATAAAGGGAGATAACCCTTTTCGTATTCGCGCATATAGAAGAGCTGCCCAAAATATAGAAGGTCTTTCCAAAAGAGTTGAGGATTTATCAAAAGAAGAGCTGATAGAGATACCTGGCATAGGACATGATTTAGCAGATAAGATAATAACTTATATAAACACAGGTCGACTCGAAATACTCGATGAGCTTAAAAAAGAAATTCCTGAAGGTATCTTTGAGATCATGCGTGTTCCTGGTGTTGGACCGAAAACAGCCAAACTATTTTATGAGAAACTGAACATAAAGAGCGTGGAAGAACTCGAGAAATTGGCTTCTGAACGTAAACTTTCTACTCTCCCAGGAATCAAAAGTAAAACGGAAGATAACATCATCAAAGGTATCCAAACATTGAAAAAAAGTAGAGAGCGTAAGCCCATCGGTAAAGTTTTGCCAATCGCTATGGAGATTGTTGAATTTCTTAAAAAGAAAGCGCCTATTTTGAGAATAGATATAGCCGGGAGCATCAGAAGGTGGAAAGACACTATAAAGGATATTGATATCTTGGCTCTGTCAGAGAATCCGTTAAAGACTATGACTGTATTTACAGAAATGCCTAATGTAAAAGAGATACTATCTAAAGGAGTCACAAAATCGAGCGTGATAACTCTTGAGGATATCCAAGTTGACCTAAGAATTGTTGAGGAAAAATCTTATGGAGCAGCCTTAGCTTACTTTACAGGGAGTAAAAATCATAATATTAAACTGCGGGAATTAGCTCTTAAGAAGGGGTTAAAAATTAATGAGTATGGTATTTTTCGTCAAGCAGATGACTATAAACTTGGTGGTGAAAAAGAAGAGGATATATACAGAATTTTAGGGCTCCCCTATATACCTCCTGAGT
Source organism: uncultured Thermodesulfovibrio sp. (assembly GCA_964411065.1). GTDB lineage: Bacteria > Nitrospirota > Thermodesulfovibrionia > Thermodesulfovibrionales > Dissulfurispiraceae > DYHD01. The sequence goes on along the minus strand of CAYPJO010000065.1, from coordinate 864 downwards.
TAAGAGAGGATACAGGTGAGATAGAGGCAGCTTCAGATGGGACTCTACCGGAATTAATTACGATTGGTGATATAAAAGGCGATCTCCATATGCATTCCAATTGGTCGGACGGTAGTCACAGGATTGAAGAGCTTGTGGAAGCAGCAAGAATGCTGGGTTATAGCTACATTGCAATAACTGACCATTCCAAAGGTTTAGGTGTAGCTCGTGGTTTAACGGAAGAAAGAGTTTTAGAACAAATTAAGACTATAGACATAATTAATAGGGGTTTAAAAGATTTCGTTATTTTAAAAGGCATAGAAGTAGATATAAAGAGCGATGGAAGTCTCGATCTTCCTGACGAAATATTGAAATTGCTCGATATAGTAGTAGCATCAATTCACTCTGGGTTTAAACAATCCCGCAGTCAACTGACCTCAAGACTTATATCAGCGATTAAGAATCCCTTTGTTAGCATTATAGCCCATCCAACAGGAAGACTTTTAGGTGAGAGAGATGAATACGATGTAGATATGGAAGAAGTATTCCGAATAGCAAAAAATTCAAATAAAATTTTTGAGATAAATGCCTATCCTGCTAGGCTCGATCTAAATGATAGGTATGCTCGAAGGGCTAAAGAGTTATCTATCCCAATTGTAATTTCGACTGATACACACATTATCTCCAACATGGATTATATGAGATATGGTGTTTCTATTGCTCGTAGAGCCTGGCTTAAGAAAGAAGATGTGTTAAATACTCTCAACATTGAGAGTTTGCTGAAGAACCTAAAGAATAAAGGGACACAAAAATAGAAAAATTTATTCGGAAGCATCCCTAATTTCGTGATGGAAAAAATTAAGTCTCACCTTATACTGCACTAAG